>VGEN01000022.1 GCA_016869285.1 Alphaproteobacteria bacterium | reverse complement strand
TTCGTGCCTGCATTCGCCGCATGGCCGGCTGCGCTACGCCGATCGGCTTCGCCGGCCACGCTCCAACTAGCGCAACGGCCAACTCTGAACTAACATTCTATCTGGACCACTCGATGGGGGCCGATCAGTGGCTTTGGCGGAGCAAGCGGCATCGGGTCGCTTCGGCCAAAGGGTGAAGAATGAAGATCCTCAGACACGCGCTGCTTGTCATTCTGGCGACAATTGCCCTCGGCATCGGCGTGGCCGCGGCCCAGCCCAAGGTCGCCGACGTTGTCGCGATCAAAGGCACGGCCTTCGTGACCAGCGGCGGCAAGGTTCAGACGGTTAGGCCGGGGCAGGCCCTTCACCAGGGCGACCAGCTTCATGCGCCGGTAGGATGCGGCATCCGCATTCGATTCACCGATGGCTCGACCATGGCGCTCGGCGAGAATTCGATCATCACGATCCATACCTATACACAGCAAGGCAACGATCGCTCGGCCATCCTCGAGATGGTAAGCGGCATCTTCCGTGCGGTCGTATCACCGGTGACCGGCAACTCTGTCTTCGCGGTGCGCACGCCGACAGCGGTCGCTGCCGTCCGCTCGACCGACTGGATGCTGGCGGCGAAGGAAGACCTTACCGAGGTATTTGTCAGCGAGGGGTTCGTCGCGGTGCGCAACCTCAACCCGACGATTACTTCCGAGGTGATCCTCACCAACGGCGACGGCACCGACGTCAAGACCAATGAGGCGCCGCTCAGCGCACGAAAGTGGGGTCCGCCTCGCATCCGCGCGTTCCAGGAGAGGATGACCGTCAACTGAACCTTTCGCCCGGGCGTAGCGATGGTTGACGCCCGACCGAAGCGTACCTGGTTAGCGGCGACGATCGCCTTGGCGGTGGTGATCGTCACCTATCTCCTTAGCGACGGCTTCGTCTTGCTTCGCAATCTCGAGGCCGAGGCGCTCGATCACCGCTACCGTCTGCGCGGATCCCTTCGTCCGGGCCCGGAGACGGTGGTGGTCCTCATCGACGACCGTTCGCTGATCGAGCTTGGACGGCTGCCGATCGATCGCACTTGGTATGCCCAGGCGATCGACCGGCTGGCGGCGGACGGCGCGCGCGTCGTCGCCCTTGACGTGCTCATGGTCGAGCCCGGTCCAGTCGACGCCGATGCTGCGGTTGCTCGCTCGCTCCGCGACGCCGGCAAGACCGCGACCTTGATCCCTTTCGCCCTTGTCCGCGATCGCAGCGAAGGCGTCGGCGGGCCGGTCCCCGACTACCTGGCCAGGCATGCATTCCGCCGGGTCTTCGCCGTCGACACGACGGAGGTTGCGCTCCCGATAGACGGTTATCTCGCGACTCTCCCCGAGATCGGCGCGGCGGCGTCGCATGCGGGCCATGTCACTATCCTTCACGACAGCGACGGCGGACTTCGCTACGAGATGGCGGCGCTGGCCTACGAGACGGCGTTGTATCCCTCGCTCCCGATCGCTGCTGTGGCCGCCTATCTCGGCATCGATTGGAGCGAGCTTACGATCTTCTCGGGACGCGAGATCCGTCTCGGCGACAGGGTGGTGTCGCTTGATCGGGCGAACCGTATGCTGGTCAACTTCCTCGGACCGCCAGGCGTCGTTGCGACCTACTCCTTCGTCGATGTCCTCCTCGGCCGCACGCCGCCGGGCGAGTTTATGGGTAAGATCGTCCTGATCGGCGGCTCAGCCCTCGGGATTCGCGACTTTCATCGCTCTCCATTCGGCGAGCGCCTCACCGGCGTCGAACGCTATGCGACGATCATCGACAACATCCTGAGCCAGCGCTTTGTCACAAAGCCGTCCTGGGTGACCGCCGCCGACATGGCGATCATCGTGATCGTCGGCGGCCTCGCGGCGCTGGTGGCGGGACGCCTGCGGCCGGGCCTCGCTGTGATCGCGATTCTGCTCCTTCTGGTCCTCACCTTCCTCGGCAATCACATGGCGTTCGTCGTGTGGGGGCTCTGGCTCAACCTGCTGCACCCGATTCTTGTCATCGTGGTAGAGACGGCCGTCGTGGGAACGGCGTGCTATGTCGTCGTCGAGCGCGCGCGCCGGGCTGCCGACCTCGCCCTCGCCACGACGCAGGAGCGCTACAGGCTGGCCGCCGCCGGAGCGCGGGACGGGATCTGGGACTGGAATCTCGCCGACGACTCCTTTTACGCCTCGCCGCACATGGCCGAGCTGATGGGCCTCGATCCGTCGGAGGCGCTGGTCGACGCGAGCACGTGGCTTGGCCTCATCAACGCCGATGATCGCTTGAGGCTGGAGAGGGCGATCACGCGCCACCTCGCCGGGGAGACCGCGCAGATCTATGAGGAGTTCCGCCTGATCGCGCAGCCCGAGGCCTGGCGGCTGGTCCGCGGCATCGCATTCGAAGGGCGTCGCCGGCTGGCCGGCTCGCTGACCGATCTCTCGGAGCGGCGATGGCAGACCGTGAGGCTGGAGCTGTTGACACGCGATCTCACGGCGGCCAAGGCCGAGGCCGAGCGTGCCAATCATGCCAAGTCGATGTTCCTCGCGCGCATGAGCCACGAGCTGAGGACGCCGCTGAATGCGATGCTCGGCTTCAGCGAGCTCATGGTCAAAGGGACCTTCGGCCCGATCAAGCCGGACCGCTACGGCGAGTACGCCACCAACATCCACGCCAGCGCCAAGCACCTGCTGTCTCTCGTGACTGACATACTCGACCTGTCGAAGATCGAGGCGGGCGGGTTCGAGCTCGCCGAGCAGATCGTCAGCCTGCGCGAGCTGGCGCAGGAGGTCGTGAGCCTGCTCGAGCCGCAGATCAATGAGAAAGACCTCAAGGTCACCGTCTTCGCTCGCGATCGACTTCAGATTAAGGCGGACGCGCGGGCGATCCGCCAGATTCTGATCAATCTTCTCGGCAATGCGATCAAGTTCACGCCGGAGAGGGGCAAGGTTGAGGTCGAGATCGGGGTCGACGATCTCAAGCGGCCGATGTTGTCGGTGCATGATAGCGGCGTCGGCATTCCCGTTGCCGAGCTGCCGAGGATCACCAGGGCCTATAGCCGCGCGCATGGCGCCGGCGACTCGACGCAGTCGGGAACCGGGCTCGGCCTTGCCATCGTCGCCGCGCTCGTCGATCTGCATGGCGGGAAGCTTCAGGTGGAAAGCGTGCTCGGCCAGGGAACCTCGGTGATCATCCGGTTCCCGCCGGCCCGCATGATCCGCTCCGCATCCTAGTCGGCACGACCGACACCGCCATTGCGCGATCGCGCATGGAGAGCGATCCGTCCGGTGCTATTCTTCGCCGAAGCCGAGGAGCAACCGATGTACGCCCGTTCTGCCCCTTCGTCCGCCCGCCCCGCGATCTCCCGCCGCGCCGCTCTCGTCGGCGGAGCGGCATTGGCCTTGATGCCCGCGGCCGCGATCGCCCAGGCACCGTCGATCCACGTCAACCGTGATCCGGGTTGCGGCTGTTGCGAAGGCTGGATCGCGCATCTTCGCGCCAGTGGCTTCGCCGCGACCGTGTTCGACGCCGCCGATATGCGCCGTATCAAGACTCGGCTCGGGGTTCCGGACGACCTGGCCTCCTGCCATACGGGTGAGATCGCCGGCTATGCGATCGAGGGACATGTGCCGGCGCAGGCGATCCGACGCCTTGTCAAAGAACGGCCGCGCGCCCAAGGCCTTGCCGTTCCCGGCATGCCGATCGGCTCGCCCGGCATGGAGGTCGAAGGCATGCCGCCGGAGGAGTATGACGTGATCCTGTTCGGCCCGGTCGGCCGTCGGACCTATGCCCGCTTCAAAGGCGTGGTCGAGCGCAGCGCCTAGCCGAGATCACATTGACGAGGGGCCGCTTGCGGGCTCTGCATCCCGCGGCGACAATCGCGGCCACTCGCGGGGCGGCCTAGCCTAGGAAATCCGAGGAGGATCAGAGTGGACGACATCAAGAGCCTTTATCCCAAGACGCATGTGTCGCGTCGCGGCTTTGTCGCTGCGACCTCGATCGGCGCCGGCTTCGCGCTCGCCGTGCAGCCGATCCAGGCGCAGACCGTCATCACCACCGACGCGTCCGGCCTCGCCGCCGGCGATGCCCAGATCCCGACGCCCAACGGCGCCATCTACGGCTACTACGCGCATCCGGCGGCCGGCGGCCCCTTCGCCACCGTGGTCGTGATCCAGGAAGTTTTCGGCGTGCACGAGCACATCAAGGATGTGGTGCGCCGCTTCGCCAAGGCTGGCTACTTCGCCGTGGCTCCCGACCTCCATGGCCGCCAGGGCGACACCACCAAGGCGGCGAACATCCAGGAGATCCTGGCGATCGTCGGCAAGGTGCCGGACGCGCAGGTCTACACCGATATCGACTCCGCCGTTGCCTGGGCCAAGGCATCGGGCAAGGGCGACACGAACCGGCTCGGTGTCACCGGCTTCTGCTGGGGCGGTCGCATGAGCGGGATGTACACGGCGCACAATCCGGCGGTTAAGGCGGCTTCGCCCTTCTACGGTCCGCTGATCCGGCCGGCGACCGAGCTGCAGCCGAAGAACCCGATCGACGTGGTCACCCAGATCAAGATCCCCGTGCTCGCCTTCTACGGCGCCGCCGACCAGGGCATCCCGAACGACACGGTCGAGAAGATGCGGGCCGAGCTCAAGGCCAAGGGCGTCGCGGGATCCGAGATCATCCTCTACCCGGACACGCCGCACGGCTTCCACGCCGACTACCGGCCGAGCTATCGCGCCGACAAGGCGAAGGACGCCTGGGACAAGATGCTTGCTTATTTCAAGAGCCGCGGCGTCGCGTAAGCGCAGGCGGATCGAGCAACGGAAGCGGCGCCTTCGGGCGCCGTTTCTGTTTCAGGAACCGAGGCGCGAGCGCTCCGCTTTCGATGGCGAGGCCACGGTCAAAGCGGCTTCACCATGAACAGGCAGGGGTCGCCGGACTTGAACAGGGTCTTGAACACTTCGAGCGGATAGAAGCCCATCGTAAGATAGAAGGTGCGTGTCCGCGCATAGCCTGGGTCGGGATCCTCATCGGCGACCGTCTTCAGTGTCAGGAACGGCAAGCCCAGATCCCGTGCCCTCGTCTCCGCGCGATCGAGCAGCGCCCGACCTATGCCCCGCCGATGCCATTCCCGCTTCACCGCAAGCAGGTGGATTTCTGCTGAGAAGCGACCATGCACCTTGAGTGAAACGATTCCGACGGCGCCGCCGCCAGCCTCGCAGATCCAGGTCGGAAGCTCGCGGATGCTCCTGCTGTATCCCTCGACCGCACCCGGAAACCCGAACCAGCCGGGGAGGTCGCGCAGGATGTCGGCGCAGATTTCCGCTTTCCCCTCGCTGACCTCCCGTACCCCCGTGCTTTCATCGTTCATGGCAGCGCTCACTATGGTTGTCGGTGCATTCGTCGCAAGAAGCCTCTATGGCCGAATCGCTTCACTCGGTTCACTGCCTGAACCACCGGCAACTGAGTAAACCTATACAAACTCTTCGCCTTTTCCCGCTATCGCGCCCCGCCGCCGGCCCCGCTACTCTCCGCGCCCCTTGTGCCTTCAGGACGCGTCTATGCCGCTTTCCGCAGACCAGGCCCGCGAGATCGAACAGCTTCGCTCCCAGTCACATCCCACCTTGCGGCCGACGGTGCCGGCGCTCGAAGAGATCCTCTATACGGCGATTCCGGTCCTCGACCACGGCCTGCTTCGTGTCATCGACTACATGGGCGACGACGCGGCCGTGGTGCAGGCGGCGCGCGTCTCCTACGGTCGCGGCACCAAGAAGGTCAGCGAAGATCGCGGCCTCATCCAATACCTCATGCGTCATCGCCACTCGACACCGTTCGAGATGTGCGAGATCAAGTTCCATGTGAAGCTGCCGATCTTCGTGGCACGGCAGTGGATCCGTCACCGCACCGCCAACGTCAACGAATACTCGGCCCGATACTCCATCCTCGATCGCGAGTTCTACATGCCGGCGCCGGCGCAGCTCGGCGCGCAGTCGGCGTCGAATCGCCAGGGCCGCGGCGACGTGCTCGAAGGCGCCGAAGCTGCAGAAGTGATGAAGCTGCTCAAGGACGATGCCGAGCAGGTCTACGTGCATTACCAGAAGATGCTGAACGTCGACGATGCGGGCGCCACGATCGACGACAGGCGGCAGGGCCTCGCGCGCGAGCTGGCGCGCATGAACCTGACGCTCAACTACTACACTCAATGGTACTGGAAGACCGACCTCTTGAACCTGCTCAACTTCCTTTCGCTCCGCGCCGATCCGCATGCGCAGTACGAGATCCGCGTCTATGCCGAGGCGATGCTCGACATCGCCAGGCGCTGGGTGCCCTGGACCTACGAGGCCTTCGAGCAGTATCGCCTGAAAGGCATCAGCCTCTCTGCCAAGGGCTGGGATGTAGTAAAGGGCCTAATTGACGGCCGCGAGACCACACAGGAGGCCTCCGGCCTCTCAAAGCGCGAATGGCGCGAACTGATGGCGCTCCTGGGGCGCGGAGAATAGCGGCGGCCATGGATTTGAATCTGATACTCACCGATGCCGCGGATGCCGAGGCCAGGGCGGCGATCAGCGACGGGCTTCGCGACTACAACCGCGAGCAGGCGAGCTTTTCCGACGGCAAGGAGCTGTCGGCGCTGCTCTCCGATCCGGCGTCAGGCAAGGTTCTGGGCGGGCTCCTCGGCCATACCTCGTATGGTGTCTTCTTCATCGATCTCTTCCACCTGCCGGCGGTGCTGCGTCGTCACGGCCTCGGCGACCGGATCATGAAGCTGACCGAGGAAGAGGCGCGTCGACGCGGCTGCACGAAGGCCGTGGTCTACACCATCACCTTCCAGGCGCCGGAGTATTACGAACGCCACGGCTACAAGCGCTTTGGCATGGTCGAGGTCCCGCCGCCCGGGGCTTCGCGCGTCTTCCTGCAGAAGGATTTGTAGTCAGCCCGCTTTCACGCGCTCGACCAGCGCCGGCAGCGATTGGAGGTCGAAGCCCTTGGCCGCCGCTTCGGCGACGAGTGCCGCAGGGTCCATGCCCTTGAGCGCCTGGCCGGCGGCCCACATCAGGTAGGTGCGGGTACCGGAACGGCAATGCGCCAGGACCGGCTTGGCGGCGTTGGCGATGTTCCGCTCGAGCTCGGCCACGTCCTTGGCCGCGATCGCGCTTGTCGATACCGGCTGATAGACGTAGGCGATGGCGTGACGCTCGGCCTCGCCGCGAATCGCGGAAGCCGGCGGCTGCGCGGCTTCCTCGCCATCCGGGCGATTATTGATGATGGTACGGAAGCCCGCTTTCTTGAGCCCGGCCACGTCGTCGGCTGTGAGCTGGGCGGCGACGGACAGACCGGGGGCGATCTCGATGGTACGGGGCATCGTTCTATCTCTCCTTTATCTTAAGCATAGGCCGCGCACATGCGCTCCAGCTCGTCCTTCATCTGCTCGCGCCATTCCGCCGGCTCCAGGATCTCCGCCCCGGGGCCAAGCCACCGCACGAGCTGCATCGCATAGGGCGCATCGACCTCGCCATAGGTCATGATGACCTCGTTCTTGCCGGTACGCTCGAAACTCGACAATCCGAAGAACCAGTCGAGCTTGAGCCGCTCGGCCTGCTGCGTCGTCATGCGGATGCGGACCGGCGCCGATTTGGCCCAGGCGGCCATGGCGTCGGCGAGCCAGCGGCGGCCGAGATGCTTGCGGACGTCGAAATCCGGGCTCGGCTGAGCGCGGAGCGTCGTCGCCTCGATCTCAATGATGCGATCGGCACGCCAGAAACGCTGACCGCCGGAACGCGTCGAGCCGATCTTGCGGCCGATCAAGTACCAGCGGTCGCGATCCCACAGCACGCCCTGAGGCTCGGCCTCCACCGGCGGCGCGTTGTTGCCGCGCCGGTAGGTGGAGCGGTAGCCGAAGCGTACCTGCGTACCGTCGAGCACGGCCTTGATGAAGATCTCGACCGCGCGGGTCTCGATCGCGCGCGCCGTCTCCGGATCGATGCTCTCCGGTTTCTCTTCGGGGTGGAAGGCGTCGAGCGGGCGACCCTCGAAGCCGATCAGGCGACGGGTCTCGGTCAGCAGTGCCCGCATGCGCTCGGGCAGAACGGAAACCAGCTTCTGCTTGGCGCTCTCGAGCTCCTCTGGAAAGGGCGGGACGCGAAGCCCGCGCGCAAGGGCCAACCCCATCAGCACGGCCACGGCCTCGTCGCGCGAGAAGGAGACCGGCGGCAGGAAGAATCCTTCCATGAGACGATAGCCGCCTTCGACGCCGCGCTCGGCATAGACCGGTACGCCGGTCGCGCTCAGCATCTCCATGTCCCGGTAGATGGTGCGGACCGAGACCTCGAAACGCTCTGCCAGCGCCGGCGCCGTGACCAGGCGGCCGTCGCTCAGCAGCAGCAGAATGGCGAAGCCCCTCTCGATCCTCGTCATTTTCGAATGTTGACAGGTTTGCCGGAAAAAATCGCTGCTCTTATGTAATTTTCTTGAAGATACCTGACACGACGCTGTCAGGGCGCGGGCCTTAAACTGAGTTCATGGAAAGGACGGCGCCGATGACCCTGACCGCTTCCGGGATGTGGCCCGCCAGGCCGGCGCAGCCGGCCCGCCGGCTCCGGCATCGAGCGCGATCTCGGTCGTCGCTACGACGCCGATTTCCGACTCTCAACCGAAGGAGACCCCCCATGCTCCACCACGCTTCGAAAATCGGTTCCGCCCGGGCCGGCACGCGCCTGTCTCTCCCGAGCCCGATGCAGTTGCTCACCCGTCTCTCCGAGCTTCTCGCTACCTGGGAGCGGCGGGCACGCGAGCGCCGCATGCTCGCGGAAATGTCGCCCCACATGCTGAAGGACCTCGGCGTCACCCGCAGCGATGCGAGCGCCGAATCGCAGAAGCCGTTCTGGCAGGGCTGATCCGCTGTTCCCCTATCCCCAACCGAAGGAAGAAACGATGCTCGACCATGTCTCGATCGGCGTGAAGGACATCGACGCCGCCAGGAAATTCTACGATACGACGCTGAAGCCGCTCGGCTATACCTGCAAGTATGCCGAAGGCGGGCATGCAGGCTACGGCTAGGACTCGATCCAGCTCTGGCTCGGCAAGGCCGAGAAGCCGGTGAAGGAAGACATGGCCTCGGGCCTGCACTTCTGCTTCGTCGCGCCGACACGGAAATCGGTCGACCAGTTCCACGCCGCGGGCTTGAAGGCCGGCGGGCGCGACAACGGCAAGCCCGGCATCCGCCCGAACTACGGACCCACCTACTACGCCGCCTTTATCATCGATCCGGACGGCTATCGGATCGAGGCGCATTGCTCGGCGGCCGAGTAGGCGCATGGCGTTAGGCGGCAGCCGCTTCGCCCAGCCGCCGGTCGCGCCTAGTCGCGGCCGGCGGCTCGACTCTCGGCAGCGCTCCCGCCGTGCGGGAGTCGGATTCGCCGCCGAAGTCGCCTTCGATGCTGACGGTCCGGTCGAGGACTATCTGCCCGGCTGGCGCGGGAGAACCCCGTGAGCATCACGCTTTACTCCGGCCCGATCAGCCTGTTCGCGCGAAAGGCCGAGATCGCGCTCGGCGAGAAGGGCCTCGCATTCGAGCGCATCATGGTGCCATTCACTCAAGCTCAGGGCTATCAGCCCAAGCACCCGGACGTGCTCGCTGCCAACCCCAAGGCGCAGGTGCCGGTGCTGATCGACGGCGATCTGACGATGTTCGATTCGACGCTGATCTTCGAGTATCTCGAAGAGGCCTATCCCGAACCGGCGCTCTGGCCGAAGGACCCGAAGGACCGCGCGCGCTGCCGCATGATGGAGCTCTTCGGCGACGAGATCCTGCTGCCGGCAGTCCGCCCGATCATGCACAGGAGCGTGCCGCCGAGCGATGCCGAGACGCGCCGCAAGGAAGAAGAGGCCGGAAAACGGGGTGAGCTTGTGCTGCTCCAGCATTACGCTGCGCTCGACAGCCGGCTCGATACCTCCGGCTTCCTCTGCGGGGACTACTCCTATGCCGACATCGGCGTGTTCACGGCAGTCGCTTTCTCGCTGCGCCTGAAAGGCCCGCGGCTCGATGAACATCCGAGGCTCGCCGCGTGGTATGCACGCGTCGAGGCGCGGCCGGCGGTGGCGAAGGTCAAGGCGGATCTGCTCGCCGCCGATCGCCTTCTATCGCCGACCCTCTACGCTTGAGAGAGCCGATGGACCGGAAACCTGCCGCGATCTTCACCGATGCCGAAGCGCAAGGGAGCGCTCAGGCCTTCACGCAGAGGCTCAACCCCGGATCGGCCTTCCGGATCTTCCGGCTTGGGCTTCGGAGCGGGCTCAGGCGTACCGGTGTCAGCGTTGTCTGGCTCGCGCCCGGCAAGGAGAGCTTCGCCTATCACGCACACCATGCTGAAGAAGAGTGGCTCTTCATCCTCGAGGGCGCGGCGATCTGTACGATCGACGGCATCGAGACACGGTTGGAGACCGGCGACTTCGTTGGCTTCCCCGTGCCGAGCGTCCCGCATCTCCTGAAGAATCCGTTCGAGACGGCTTGCAAGTATCTGGTCGGCGGCAGCCGGCCGGACATGGACATCATCGACTACCCCGCGCTCGGCAAGAGCTACGTGATCCATGGCGATGAGGGCGCGACCGATTTCCAGGAGCTGGCGCCGCCGATCCGCCCCTTCGGCCCGGCCGAGAGCTGATGCTGGGCCACCTGTCTTTCGGCGTGCAGGATCTCGCGCGCTCGGCTGCCTTCTATGAGCGCGCCTTGAAGCCGATCGGCTTCGTCCGCGTCTGGTCGAACGAGCGCGGCGTCGGCTTCGGCCCGCCGGGCAAAGGCGACAAGCTCGCGCTCTTCGCCCGGCCCGGAGAGGCGAGGTCCCCCGGCCCCGGATTCCACCTCGCCTTCGACGCGCCCGACCGGGCCGCTGTCGACGCCTTCCACGCCGCCGCGCTCGCCGCCGGCGGCACCGATGCCGGTGCGCCGGGATTGAGGCCGCATTATAGCCCGACCTACTACGCCGCCTTCGTCGTCGATCCGGACGGCCATAAGCTCGAGGCGGTTCACCAGTAACCCTACGCATTACCTCCGCTCATGTCCGGCATGCCGAAGTCTCGCTTGCCGGGCGGGCTTCGGGCGGCGCCTACTCGCCGCCCCCAAGCCCGCTCGTCGTCGAAGAGATCGAACCATGGCCGCATTGACCGACCGCGACTCCCGCGGCTGGACCATCGTCGCCCTTTGCTTCCTGGGCTTGGCGCTGACCGCCTCGGCGCGCGGCACAATCGGCCTCGTCATGCCGACCTGGGAGGCCGAGCTCGGCTGGACGCGCGGCTTCGTCTCCTTCGTCGGCGCGATGATGCTGATCTCGGTTGCCTGCGTGGCGCCGCTCGCCGGCAACTTCCAGGACCGCTTCGGCCCGCGGCCGCTGCTGGTTGCGGGCATGCTGCTGATCGCGGCCGGCACGGCGCTAACCGCGACGATCGAGTCGCCGACCGCGTTCTTCATCACCTTCGGCATCGTCACCGCGCTCGGCTTCGGCTTCTTCGGCAACCACACCATCGCGCCGACGCTTGCCTGGTTCTTCGAGAAGAACCGCGGCCTCGCCACCGGCATCGCCACGGCGGGCCTCACCGCCGGCCAGCTCGTGATCGTGCCGCTGCTGGCCCTGCTGCTGCAGTCCTCGGGCTGGCGCATCGGCTACATCTATCTCGCCCTCGCGGCGCTGGTCGTGGCGCCGATCCTGTTTTTCTTGATCCCCGGCCGCGAGGCGATCCTGGCGCAGGCGAAGGCGCTGCAGGAACCCGACGCGCCGATCGGCGAGCGCCTCAAATTCCTGCTCACCAGCCCGGTCTTCCACGCGCTGTTCTGGAGCTTCGTCATCTGCGGCTTCACCACCTCGGGCACGGTCGAGGTGCATCTGATCCCCTATGCGATCTCCTGCGGCTTCCCGCCGCTGACCAGCGCCACCGCCTATGGCGTCTTGGCCGGCGTCAACATGATGGGAATGACGCTGTCGGGCTATCTCACCGACCGCATGAACCGGCCGCTGCTGCTCGGCATCATCTATATCGGCCGCGGCCTCTGCTTCCTCCTGCTGATGTGCATCGCCGGCGATGTCCAGATGCTGTTCATCTTCGCCGTCGCTTTCGGCGTGTTCGACTATTCGACCGTGCCGCCGACCGCGAGCCTGGTTGCCTCCCATCTCGGCAAGCGCATCATGGGCCTCGCCATGGGCCTGCTCTCCGCCGGCCACGCGCTCGGCGGCGCCGCCGGCGCCTTCATGGCCGGCATCCTCTACGACCTCTATGCGCAGTACGATGCGGTGTGGATCGCCTCGATCGCCGTCGCCATCGCGGCAGGATTCATGGCCTTCACCATCCGCGAAAACCGCCAGCCCGCGGCGCCGACGCTGCAGCCGGCGTAACGCTTCTTACGCGCTGACGACGCCAGGCTTGGCATTCTCGACGGCGTAACTTGCCTTGGTCACGAGCGGTGCACCGGGTCGCGTGACATAGTCGACGGCGCGGAAATTCACAGTCATGCGATCGGCCGTGGCCTCATGCACCGAGTAGCCGCGGCGGTTGTTGAAGTATTTGACGTGCGGGTTGCGCTCGACTTGGGTGCGGCGCAGCTCGTCGATGTCGAATCCGTCGCCAGTGGTCGCGATCGATGCGGCGATGAACTCGGTGCCGAGCGTGACGCTGGCGGGATTGCGGAAGTCGGCCTTGAGATCGCCGGCCCAGGCGTTGTGGACGTCGCCGGCCAGCGCAACGAGGCCCCTCACCTTGACCGTCTCCAGGTGTCGGAACAGCCGGTCACGTGCTGCTGGGTAAGCGTCCCATTTGTCCATGGAGATCTGCGGCGGATCGGACGGCGCAAGGTCGCGGCGCATCACCGGGACCTGCTGGGCGAGGATATTCCAGGCGACATCGGACCGGGCGAGGCCGTCGAACAACCAGCGCTCCTGGTCGGGGCCGAGGATCTGGGCATTCGGGTTGTCGACGGCCGGACAGGGCGTCTTGACGCCGTCATTGCAGGGCTGGTCGTCGCGGTATTGGCGCGTGTCGAGGATGTTGATCTCGGCGAGACGGCCGTAGCGCAGCCGTCGGTAGGCAGCGATCTCCGGTCCGCGCGGCAGCTGTGCCTTCCTGACCGGCATGTTCTCGTACCAGGCGTTCAGCGCCATCTGCTTGCGTAGCGCAAAATACTCCGGCGGCACGGCATGCGGGAACGCCTCGCTGCCATCCTCCTCGCTGATCGCGCCGGCCCAGTTGTTGTCGACCTCGTGGTCGTCGTAGCTCGCGAGGAAGGGATGCGCCGCATGCGCGGCCTGGAGATCGGCATCGAGCTTGTAGATCGCGTAGCGGTTCCGGTAGTCGACGACGGTGTAGGTCTCGTCTCCGCGCACCTCTCGCGCGCGCCGGAGCGGCGTGTTGCGCTCGCGATACTCGTAGATGTAGTCGCCGTAGTGGAAGACGAAGTCGAGATTTTCCTTGGCGAGATGGGCGAAAGCGGTGAAGTAGCCATCTTCGTAGCGCTGGCAGCCGGCATTGGCGAAGCGCAGCATTGCCGGCGACGCGCCGGGCGCCGGTGCGGTCCTGGTGCGGCCGGCTGGGCTCAGCTCCTGCCCGACGCGAAAGCGATACCAGTAGGGCCGCGCCGGCTCGAGGCCGCCGACCTCGACATGGACGCTGTGGCCGAGCTCCGGCCGCGCCAGCGCCTCGCCCTTCCGCACGACGGTGCGAAAGCGCTCGTCGGCCGCCACCTCCCAGCCGACCGGCACCGCCCTCATCGGCATGCCGCCGCCGTTCAGCGGGTCCGGCGCCACGCGCGTCCAGATCACCACGCCGTCCGGCAGCGGATCGCCCGAGGCGATGCCGAGCGGGAAAGGGTACGCGGCGAACACCGGGTTCGCCCAGACGGAGCGCGAGGTCGCCGGCATCAGCGCGGCGAGCAGCGCCGACGCGGATGCGCCCTTGAGCAGGCCGCGACGGGAAAGCGAGCGAATGTCGTCGATCAGGGTCGGCATGACCGTCTCCCGGGCTTGGATGCGGCGATCTCGGATCTTGGACACTAGCTCGGCGTGAGAGGGCAGTCACGCTTCGGCGATGCCGGCGGCGTTGCTAGACCCCGATCGCCTTCCGGAACCGGTTCTTGATCTCGACGCCGTCGCGGCTTGGCAGCACGCGTGGCGCCTCGCCGGCGGCGACCTTGATCGCCACCAGCATCGGCCCCTCGCCGGCACGGATGTCTCGAATGATGCGGTCGAGCTCGGATTCGTCCTGCACCGTCGCCGTGCGCGGGAAGCCGCAGCCTTGGGCCACGGCGGCGAGATCGGTGCCATGCGCTGTATGGCTCTTCTGCATGCCGGTCTCGCCGTAGCGTTCGTTGTCGAGAACAACGATGACGAGGTTCGACGGACGCTGCGCGGCGATCGAGGCGAGGCCGCCGAGGCCCATCAGGATCTCGCCGTCGCCGGTGACGACCAGCACGCGCCTCTGCGGTTGCGCGATCGCGAGGCCGAGCCCGATCAGGGAGGCCGAGCCCATCGCGCCCCAAAGGTAGAAGTTGCGGTCGTCGTCGCCGGCCGCGGCGACATCGTAGGTGGGCGAGCCCAGTCCCGAGACAACCAACATGTCGCCGCGATCGGCCAGAAGGCGCCTCACCGCCTCGCGTCGGTCGAGCGCCATCAGAACCTCTTTCGTCCGATCAGCCGCTGCGAGAGCAGCACGGCGACCGCGACCTCGCCGTCGAAGGCGAGCGCGAGAGCGGCGTCGATGGTCGGCGCCACATCCTCGGGATGATCGCAGCGCTGCACGATGACGCCGGCGCCCTTGAACGCCGCTTCGGTGTTCTGGCCCATCGGCACCTGCCAGCCGTTGAACTCGCCCCACTCGCCGCGCATGGTCACCAGCGCGAGGAACGGGAAACGGCAGATCTGCGTCAGCGACAACGCATTGACGCAGTTCCCGACGCCGGAGGACTGCATCAGCATCACGCCGCGCTGGCCGCCGAGCCAGGCGCCGGCGAGCACGCCCATCCCCTCGGCCTCGTTGGTCAGGACGATCGCGCGCATCGACGGATCGGCGTGGCACGCCTCGATCAGCCTTATGTGTCCGGCATCCGGCACATAGGCGACTTGGCGGATGCCTGCTGCGCGCAGCAGCGGATGAATCTCGTGGCGCCAGTCGACTGCGGCAGCGTCGCTCATCGGCCGAGTATCGGGGGCGCCGAGACGGCCGCGCAAGCGCCTTTGCCGGCGCTCAGTCCGTCGGCAGATACTGTTGGAAGACCGCCTCCCCGCTGGCCCGCTCGATCATGACGTAGCCGAGGTCGCGCAGCTCTACCCGCCGGATGCGCTTGTCGGCCTTGCGAGCCGCGCGCGTCAGCTGCTTCTTCATTGTGCTGGCTTTGACGTTGCCGTTGGCGTGATCGATGACGGCGCTACTCGCCTGCAGCATGGCCGCGGCGATCTGCGAGAGTCCGCTGATGACCGATCCGGTGTCCGAAGCGAGGCGGAGCACAATGTCGATGTTCATATCGAACTGGTGCAGGTAGAGCGCGTCATGGCTGTTCACGCCGACGCGCAGCGGACGGGTCAGGCGGATCCTCGGCTCTTCGGTCCTGGCCGGGCCGGTCGCTCCGGCCCAGGGCAGCAGCATCGCCAGCTTCGGCAGCTGGCGGAGGATGATCAGCGCGCCGATCAGCACGCCGCCGACCATGAAGACCTTGAGCAGGACGCTGGCGAGGGCCTCCTTGAAGCCCCAGTGCACGAGGTACTCGATCGTCAGCTCGACGTGCAAATTCCCCGACATCAACGCCGCCCGCAGCGGCTCGATCACCGAAGCCGGCAGCCAGTTGGGGAGCCCGCTGCCGAAGCCCGCGATCAGCGCGACGACCAGGCAAAAAGCGAAAAAGCTCCCCCAGATGAGGACCACGGCCGAATTGGCGATCCGTTGGAGGGTACGGTTGGACGGACCGGACAGCCGTTCGAAGAGGCGATCGAAGCCGAAGCGGCTCAGGAATCCCTTTGGCGAATGAGTGGTCACGTCGCTGCTCCGATCCGGCACATTGCGGGTTCCGGCGGAAGCCGGACCTCAATGTCATGCCGCCATAGAGTGGCGGACCCCGGGGGGCGCCCGTATGACCCGAAAGTATGAGGCGGCCGGGAGGTTGACCCGGCTCAGCTCACCACGATCCTGGGCGCCGGGCGGTTGGCCGGCGCCTCGCCCGTGAGCTTTGCCCAGACCCGGTCGGCGATCTCGCGATAGACCTTGGCCTGCGGGTGGTCGGGCTTCGAGATCACGATCGGGAAGCCCTGATCGGAAGTCTCGCGGATGGCGATGTCGAGCGGGATCTCTCCGAGGAACTCGGTGCCGAGGCGCGCGGCTTCGCGGCGCGCGCCGCCATGGGCGAAGATGTCGCTCCTCTCGCCGCAATGCGGGCAGAGGAAGTAGCTCATGTTCTCGACGATGCCGAGGACAGGCACATCCACCTTCCGGAACATGCCGAGGCCCTTGCGCGCATCGAGGAGAGCGATGTCCTGCGGCGTCGAGACGATGACGGCGCCTGAGAGCGGCACGCGCTGCGCCATGGTGAGCTGGGCGTCGCCGGTGCCGGGCGGCAGATCGACCACCATGATATCGAGCTCGCCCCAGTTGACGTCCCTGAGCATCTGCTCGATCGCGCTCATCACCATCGGCCCGCGCCAGATCATCGGTGTGTCCTCGGCGATCAGGTAGCCGATCGACATGGTCTTGACGCCGTAGCCCTCCTTCGGCTCCAGCACCTTGCCGTCGGTGGTCTCGGGCTTGCCCGATATCGCCATCATCCGCGGCAGCGAGGGTCCGTAGATGTCGGCATCGAGGATGCCGACCTTGAGACCCTTGCCCTTGAGCGCGAGCGCGAGGTTGACCGCGGTCGTTGACTTGCCGACGCCGCCCTTGCCGGAGGCGACGGCGACGATGGTCCTGACGCCCGGAATCAGCGGCTTGTTCGGCTGGCCCTGACCGTGCTGGTGACCCTGGCCATGCGCATGGCCGTGCCGATGCCCCTGGCCGCCTCGCGCCGGCTTGTCGGCGGTTAGCACGGCGGTGACCGACAGAACGCCGGGCAGCGCCTCGACCGCCTTCTCGGCCGCCCTGCGCAGGGGCTCCAGCTTCGGCCCCCGCTCGGCCTCGACCTCGAGGGTGAAGTGCACATGCCCGCCTTTGATCGCCATGCCCTGGACCATGCCGAGCGCGACCACGTCCTGGCCGCGGTCGGGGTCCTTGACCCTCTTGAGGGCATCCATGACGGCGGCTTCGGTCACTTGGGTCATCGGGCCCTTCCGGCCGTTTGCGCTTGAATAGAGGGGGGTTATCACAATATGCGTGTGGCCCCCGGCAATTCCACATCCTTTCAAGAACCGGGGCGGGACAGGAGCAGGGGCGATGCCTTGGCAGAATCAAGGGGGCGGCGGGCCCTGGGGCGGCGGCGGCAACAGCGGCGGCCCTTGGGGCGGTGGTGGCGGTAGCGGCGGCGGGGGGCCAAAGAGCCCCTGGGGCGGCCGGGGGCCGGGAGGCATGCAGCCGCCCGATCTGGAGGATATGCTCCGCCGGGGCCAGGACCGCATGCGCCGTATCTTGCCCGGCGGCATCGGCGGCGCCCGCGGCGTCGGCTTCGCTGTCCTGATCGGCCTGCTGCTCTGGCTCGCCAGCGGTTTCTACCGGATCGCCCCCGACGAGCAGGGCGTGGTGCTGCGTTTCGGCCAGTGGGTGCGGACTGCGAGCCCCGGCCTCAACTATCATCTGCCGAAGCCGATCGAGTCCGTGCTGACCCCGAACGTCACGCGCGAGAACCGCATCGAGATCGGCTTCCGCTCGGCCGACGGCACCCGCGCCAGTCCGCGCCGCGAGGTGCAGGACGAGGCGCTGATGCTGACCGGCGACGAGAACATCGTCGACATCAAGTTCGTCGTCTTCTGGCGCGTGAAGGACGCCGGCCAATACGTCTTCAACGTGCGCCAGCCGGAAGGCACGGTGAAGGCGGCGGCGGAGTCGGCGCTGCGCGAGTCCGTCGGCCAGAAGCCGATTCAGACCGTCTTCACCGAAGGCCGTGCCCAGATCGAGCAGCAGACGGTCGAGCTTCTTCAGCGCCTGCTCGACGACTACAAGGCCGGCATCGAGATCCGCCAGGTCCAGCTCCTCGAGGTCGATCCGCCGAGCCAGGTGGTCGATGCCTTCAACGAGGTGCAGCGCGCTCGCGCCGACAAGGAGCGGCTGCGCAACGAGGCCGATGCCTATCGCAACGACGTGGTGCCGCGCGCCCGCGGCGAGGCCGAGAAGCTGATCCAGGAAGCGCGTGCCTACCGCGAGGAGGTGGTTGCGCGTGCCACCGGCGACGCCAATCGCTTCAAGTCCGTCTATGAGGCCTACAAGGTCAACAAGGACGTGACCACGCAGCGCATCTACCTCGAGACCCTGGAAGAGGTTCTGCGCGGAGCGCAGAAGGTGGTGATCGACAAGCAGTCGAGCGGCACCGGCGGCGTGCTGCCCTACCTACCGCTGCCCGAGATCAGAAAGAGGGCCGAGGAGAAGAAGCCATGAGCCGCAACTTCCTCGGCGCGCTCGGCGCCGCCGTCGTCGCTCTCGTCGTGGTCGCCTGGGGCTCGCTGTTCACCGTGCCCCAGCAGCAGCAGGCGCTGGTCCTGCAGTTCGGCGATCCGAAGCGCGTGATCCAGGAACCCGGCCTCAAGGTGAAGCTGCCCTTCATCCAGGATGTGCAGTACTTCGAGAAGCGTATCCTCGACATCGACCCGCCGAAGCAGCAGGTGATCCTGATCGACCAGAAGCGCCTCGACGTCGACGCCTATGGGCGCTACCGCATCACCGACCCGTTGCGCTTCTACCAGACGGTCAACAACGAGGCGGGCGCACGGGCGCGTCTTGGCGCCATCATCAACTCGGCGATGCGCCGCGTTCTCGGCAACGAATCGCTGACCAATATCCTGTCGTTTCGCCGCGGCCAGATCACCCAGGCAATCTTCCAGGAGGTCAACCAGGCCACCCAGCCGCTCGGCATCGAGATGATCGATGTGCGCATCAAGCGCGCCGACTATCCCGACCAGACCAGCCAGGCGATCTACGCGCGGATGAAGTCCGAGCGCGATCGCGAGGCGCGGGAGTTCCGCGGCGAAGGCTCGGAGGTTGCCCAGCAGATCCGCGCCGATGCCGACCGCCAGCGCGTGGTCATCGTCGCCACCGCCCAGCAGCAAGCCCAGACGCTGCGCGGCGAGGGCGATGCCCAGGCGATCCGGCTCTATGCCGAGGCCTTCGGCCAGGATCCGCAGTTCTTCGCCTTCTACCGCTCGATGGAAGCCTACAAGCAATCGCTCGGCGACGGCTCAACCACGCTCGTGCTGACGCCCGACAGCGAGTTCTTCCGCTTCTTCAACGACCTCAGCGGCAAGGGCGCACCGGGAAGGTAGGCTCCGGGGAATGGAGGATGCCCTCCTCGCGCTCGGCCTCGTGCTGGCGCTGGAGGGCGCTCTTTACGCGCTCTTCCCGGAGGCGATGCGCCGAGCCATGGCTATGGTCCTGGCGCTGCCGGTAGACCAGCTCCGGCTCGGCGGCGTTGCCGCGGCGGCGATCGGCGTGGCGATCGTCTGGCTGGTGCGAGGCTGACACCGTCAGGCGTCACGAGCCTGTGAATGCTCTCCCTGGCGGCCGAGCGGCCATGCCATAATTCGACCACAAGGCAGTTGTTGATTGAAGAGCGGCGGGGTCCCGGATTGATTCCTGGGACCTTCGCACCCACGTCAGGCCTGCAGGCGGCACCTCGGGGCTCGACGAGGTTTTCTGTCTTCGGAAGGAGAGTTCTCGTGCTCGATCTTGTTCGCGGCATCTCGAAATATTCGGCGACGGCGCTCGTCGCCGGCCTGCTGCTGGTCCCGGCGCTCGACGCTTCGGCGCGCACGCCGCCCGAGAGCTTCGCCGATCTGGCCGAGCAGCTCCTGCCGGCGGTGGTCAACATCTCGACGACCCAGACCGTCAACCGGGAGCGTCGAGGCGGCGAGCAGCAGCGCGAGGGCCAGCGTCGCGGCCCCGACATCCCGCAGTTCCCGCCGGGCTCGCCCTTCGAGGAGTTCTTCAAGGATTTCTTCGATCGCGGCCAGCGACCGGACCAGGGGCCCCGGCGCGCGACCTCGCTCGGCTCCGGCTTCATCATCGACGCCGCCGGCTACGTCGTCACCAACAACCACGTCATCGACGGCGCCGATGCCGACGGCATCACCGTCAAGCTGCAGGACGACACCGAGTTCAAAGCCAAGCTGGTCGGCAAGGACCCGAAGACCGATCTAGCGCTGCTCAAGATCGAGCCCGGCAGCAAGAAGCTGCCGATGGTGAAATTCGGCGACTCGTCCGAGGCGCGGGTCGGCGACTGGGTGCTGGCGATCGGCAATCCCTTCGGCCTCGGCGGCTCGGTCACGGCCGGCATCGTCTCGGCGCGGGCGCGCGACATCAATTCCGGGCCCTATGACGACTTCATCCAGACCGATGCCTCGATCAACAAAGGCAATTCCGGCGGCCCGCTGTTCAACATGCAGGGCGAGGTCATCGGCGTGAACACGGCGATCTACTCGCCGACCGGCGGCTCGATCGGCATCGGCTTCTCGGTGCCGTCCTCGCTTGCGAGGCCGGTGGTCGAGCAACTCCGCGAGTTCGGTCGGACCAAGCGCGGCTGGCTCGGCGTCAAGATCCAGAGCGTCACCGACGAGATCGCCGAGTCCCTCGGTCTCGGCAAGGCGCGCGGCGCGATGATCGCCTCGGTTGCCGAGAACGGCCCGGCCGAGAAGGCCAAGCTGCGCCAGGGCGACGTCATCCTCAGCTTCGACGGCAAGGAGGTCCAGGACACCCGTCGCCTGCAGCGTGTGGTCGCGGAAACCGGCGTCAACAAGGACGTTCCGGTCGCCATCTGGCGCGACGGCAAGCCGATGACCGTGACGGTCAGGGTCGGCGAGCTGGAGGAGGCCGAGCAGGTAGCCGCAGTCCCGGCCAGGGCCGATCCCGGCCAGAACCCGCGCTCAAACCAAGCCAAGGTCGACGCGCTCGGCGTCGTGTTGGCGCCGATTTCACCGGAACTCCGGCAGAAGTTCGACATCGACCAGAACACAAGTGCCGGCGTCGTTGTGACAGAGGTGATTCAGAACGGACCCGCAGCGGAGAAGGGCGTGCGGCCCGGAGATATCATCGTCGAGGTGGGCCAGGAGGAGGTCAAGACCCCGGCCGACATCAGAAGCAAGGTCGAGAAGGCACGCCAGGCCGGGCGGAAGTCCGTGCTGCTGCTGGTCGACCGCCAGGGCGAGATGCGCTTCATTGCGCTCCGCATCGACAAGGGCTGAGTTCTTCCCCCCGAACGGCCCCTGACTTACGGAGCGCGAGGCGGCGCCGGATCCACGGATCCGGCGCCGTTCTGTTTGAGGGACCCCGTCAGGCGGCGTTTGCCGAAGTAGAACTCGAAGGCGCTCGGCGCGACATATCGCAGAACCATCATCGGGCTAAGCACCACGGCGAACTGGATCAGGATCCCGATCGCTTTGGAGCAGGAACCGAAAAGGTCCGCTTCCCAATAGGTCACGGGTCCACACCAGTCGAGGTAGAGGTTGCGGGCCGCCGACGAGATTAGAAGCGCCGGAAAAATGTAAAGCGCGAACGGGAACACCCGCTTGAAGAACATGGTATCGCCCTCCAGCGTGGCTCAATCGATACTACCAGAAGTATAGACGTTTCTGCCGGCGGCCGAATGTATCATCCGCGCCGATGACCCAGGCGCCGAACCTGAAGACGTCCCCTCTTTGGCCGATGATCGCGCGTGCGCTGAGCGCGCGCGGCGATCATGCCGGCGCCTTCGCGGCGTGGCGGAAAGCGGTCATCGAGGTTCCCTCGGATGCCGCGGCCTGGACCGTGATTGCCCTCGACCTGGCCGACCGGGGCGAGGCCGGAGCCGCGCTGATTCCCGCCGCGGCGGCCGCGACGCTGCGCCCGGACCTTGCCGACAGCCATGCGCGGCTCGCCGCCGTGCGCGCGCTTGCCGGCCGCCGCAAGGAATCGCTCACCGCCTTCCGCCGGGCTCTGGCATTGGCGCCGGGCGATGCGCGCACGGCATCGCGCTTCGCGCACATCCTGGCCGTCGGCGGCGAGCAGGATCTCGCCGAAAGTTTCCTCGAGCGGGCACTGGCCCTCGATGCAGGCGATGTTGCAGCCTGGGTGTCGATCGTCCAGCGGCACCTCGCCCGCCTCGATTTCGATCGGGTCGATCGCTGCCTCAGGCGTGCGGTCGCGATGACGCCGGCGCACCCGTGGCTGCTGGCGCCGCTGGCCGAGCTGCGCCGCGACCAGGGCGAGATCACGGCAGCGCTCCGCGTCTATGACCGGATCATCGCCATCGAGCCGTCGATGCGGAACGAGCGCGCCTATCTGCTGGCGCTGCTCTACGAGCCGGAAGCGAGCGAGGCAGCCCGCTTCGCCCGCCACCTCGACTTCGCGAGACGGCACGTGCCCGAGCGGCCACGCCCGCCGCGGCGCTCGCCGGCCGGCGAGCGCATTCACGTCGCCTATCTCTCATCGGGCTTCTTCGATCACCCGACCGCCGCCGTGACGGCGCGGCTGCTGGAGGCGCATGACCGGCACGCCTTCGCGATCAGCCTCTTCGCGCATGTGCGCGATCCCGACCGGACGAGCCGCCGCCTCGAAGCGGCCTGAGACCGTTGGGTCGACATGCGCGGCTGGCCGCCGGACCGGATGGCGGAGGCGGTCCGCGCGGCCGGTGTCGACATCCTCGTCATCCTTGCCGGCCGCTACGATCCGGTCGCCTGGCCGGTCGCCGCGCTCCAGCCGGCGCCGGTGCAGATAGCCTTCCACGACACCGCGACCAGCGGCATGGCGGCGTTCGACTATCTGGTCACCGACGCGGTTCTCAGCCCTCGGAATGCCGACGAGCGCGCCGTCGAGCGCTATCTCCGGCTGCCGTCCTTCCCGCTGCACGAGCTTCCCGCGGATATTCCCGCCGTGGCGCCGCTTCCGGCGCTCGCCGCGGGCCATGTCACCTTCGGTTCGCTCAACAACTCGGCGAAGCTCAACGATCGCGTGCTGGCGCTATGGGCGAGGACGCTGGCGGCAGTCCCCGGCTCACGCCTGCTCATCAAGGCGCCGATGCTGGCGAGCCGGCGCCTGATCGAGCGCATCCGCATATGCTTTGCCGAGGCCGGGGTCGGGCCGGAGCGCCTGGATCTGATCGGCGGCTATCTGCATGCGCATCGCGACCTCCTCTCCCTCTACGACCGGATCGATATCGGCCTCGACACCTTTCCCTACTCCGGCGGCATGACGACCTTCGAGGCGATGTGCCAGGGCGTGCCCGTGGTAACGCTGGCCGATCGCTTCATGGTCGGCCGCTGGGGGGCGACGCTCGCAATCCATGCCGGCCATCCCGATCTGGTCGCACGGTCGGAAGACGAATTCGTCGCCATTGCGCGACGCCTCGCCGGCGATCTCCCGGCCCTCGCGGAGCGCCGTGCGCGGCTGCGCCGGGACTTCCTTACCTCGCCGCTCTTCGATGCGCGCTTGAAGGCGCGGCATCTGGAGCGAGCCTATCGACACATGGTGAGGGGGCTTTGAGCGGGCTGGCAATCCGGCGGGCCACTAGCGACGACCTGCCGGCGATCGTGCGCATGCTGGCCGACGATCCGCTCGGCCGGACGCGAGAACGCTATGCCGAACCGCTGCCCGAGGCGTATCGGCTCGCCTTCGCCGAGGTCGAGGCGCAGAAGGGCAACGAGATCCTGGTCGCCGAGATCGAGGGCCGGGTCGTCGGCTGCCTGCAGCTCACCCTGATACCGGGGCTCACCCGTCTCGGCATGTCCCGAGCGCAGATCGAAGGCGTTCGCGTCGACGAGGCGCGGCGGGGCGAGAGGATCGGCGAGCGACTCTTCCTCGCGGCGATCGAGCGGGCGCGAGAGGCGGGCTGCGGTCTGGTTCAGCTCACCACCGACGCCTCGCGGCCGGATGCGCACCGCTTCTACGAGCGGCTCGGCTTCGTCGCCAGCCATGTCGGGATGAAGCTCTCGCTGACGTGACGTTGACCCTGTAACCGGGCAGGCCTAGCGTCCGAACGGACGGGGGCGGAACCGAGTTACGGAGCAGTCTCATGTGGGTGCATCGCAGGCCGGGCTGGCATCTCAAGGAAAGCGCTGCCACCGACGAATCGGCTTATCTGAACCGCCGGCAGCTCGTTGCAGGCCTCGCGGCGGGGTCGATGCTGCTGCCGGCATCGGCGCGCGCCCAGCGTGCCACCGACGATCCGTCGGCCAAGCTCTACCCGCTCAAGCGCAACGAGAAGTACAAGCTCGACCGGCCGCTGACCGACGAGAAGGAAGCGACCACCTACAACAACTTCTATGAGTTCGGCTCGCACAAGACGATCTCGAAGGCCGCCCAGGACCTGAAGATCCGCCCATGGACGCTGTCGATCGGCGGGCTGGTCGAGAAGCCGATGAAGGTCGATATCGACGATCTGCTGTCGAAGATGCCGCTCGAGGAGCGTCTCTATCGCCATCGCTGCGTCGAGGCTTGGGCGATGGCGGTCCCGTGGAGCGGCTTCCCGCTGAAGGCGCTGGTCGACTTCGCCAGGCCGCTCGGCTCGGCGAAGTACGTCGTAATGTCGACCTTCCACGATGCGGCGATGGCGCCCGGGCAGAAGCAGTTCTGGTATCCCTGGCCCTATGTCGAGGGCCTGACCATGGCCGAGGCGAACAACGATCTCGCCTTCATCGGCACCGGCATCTACGGCAAGCCGATGCCGAAGCAGAATGGCGCCCCGCTGAGGCTCGTGGCGCCGTGGAAATACGGCTTCAAGTCGGTGAAGTCGATCGTGAAGCTCGACTTCGCCGAGACCCGGCCGGCGACCTTCTGGGAGACGGTACAGGGCAGCGAGTACGGCTTCTGGGCGAATGTGAACCCGGCGTTCCCGCACCCGCGCTGGAGCCAGGAATCCGAGCGCATGCTCGGCACCAACGAAAGGGTGCCGACCCGGATCTTCAACGGTTATGGCGAGTTCGTCGGCGACCTCTACAAGGGCCTGGAGAAGGAGCGCCTTTGGGCCTGAGCGGGACGCCCCGAAGTTTCTTGGAAGCAAAAAAAGCCGGACCCGAAGGTCCGGCAGTTGAACAGGGAGGCTTCACGTCTGGGAGACGTAGGATCCCGAAGGACCCTTCCCCAGGCAGGGAGCCCAGGGGCTGAGATGCTGAGAACTCAGCATTCAACGCAATAAATTTTAGGCCTGATAGCTTAAGAAACAATGAGCGTGTCGGCAACGCCGGTATGCAGAAAACGCATAGCTTCGGCGGCCGCCGTGTTCTCCCAAAATTCTCTGTAGTTTCTGCCCTTTACAACCGAGGCCGAGACGAAGCGAGGACGGGGCGCCATGCTCGTCATCGGCCGAGTCGAGTTTCCGATCAGAAAACAACGCCGGCGGTCGCGCCGAAACGAGCGAATCACCAGACGAAACGTCGTCGACCTCAGGCCGAGACAGGCTCGCCGGCCGCGAGCTTGGCTCAGGCTTCGACCTGCTTCAGGAGGAAGTCGCGAAGCACGGCGATGCGCTTCGAGTGCCGCAGCTCCTCGGGGTAGAGGAAGTACGCCGGCACCTTGGGTCCGTCGACCTGGGTCAGCACGCGGATCAGCGAGCCATCCTCCGGCACGATGTAGTCGGGCAGCGAGCCGATGCCGAGCCCGTCTTCGAGCGCGCGGAAGATGCCGTTAGTGTCGTTGATGGTCAGCGTGTGGCGCGCGGCGCCGGCGGCGTTGGCAAGGCGCAGCAGCCAGTTGACGTCGGGGAAGGGCGGATGCCCATCCTCGCCATAGACGACGAGGCGATGGTTGGCGAGGTCCTCGATCGATTCCGGCAGCCCGTGCTCCTTGAGATAGCCGGGTGCGGCGTAGAGCGAGGTCGAGATCGTCGTCAGGTGACGCTGGATCAGGTCCGGCTGGCGCTCGGGCGACATGCGGATCGCGACATCGGCCTCGCGCATCGAGAGGTCGAGGTCGTCGTCGTCGAGAAGCAGGGTCAGGGCGATATCCGGATAGAGATCGAGGAAGCTCTTGAGCCTCGGCGTCAACCACTGGCTGCCGAAGGCGACGGTGGTGGTGACCTTGAGCGGGCCCTTCGGCGTCTCGCGGCCTTCGACCAGCATGGCTTCCGCCATGGCGAGCTTGGTGAAGATCTCCTTGGCGGTCTGGTAGAGCTGGTCGCCCTGCTCGGTCAGCATCAGGCCGCGCGCATGGCGGTGGAACAACGGTACGCCGAGCGACTCCTCGAGCGCGCTGATCTGGCGGCTGACCGCCGACTGCGAGAGATTCAGGACCTCGCCCGCATGGGTCAGGCTGCCGGCCTCGGCAACCGCGTGGAAGACCCGGAGCTTGTCCCAGTCCATCATGGCACGAGCGCCGGACGCGGCCGCCTACTGCGCGGCGGCGTGGACGTGGGCGAATTCCTCGGCAGCGAGGAAGCGCTCGGCCTCGAGCGCGGCCATGCAGCCCATGCCGGCGGCGGTGACCGCCTGGCGGAAGACCTTGTCCTTGACATCGCCGGCGGCGAAGACGCCGGGAAGCTGGGTCGCAGTCGAGTCGGGCTTGGTGACGATGTAGCCGCCCTCGTCGATCTTGAGCTGGCCTTTGAACAGGGCCGTCGCCGGGTCGTGACCGATGGCGACGAAGAGGCCGTCGACCTTCAGCTCCGAGACGGCGCCGGTCTGGACGTTGCGGATCTTGAGGCCAGTGACGCCTGGCGGGTCGGTCGGACCTTGGATCTCGTCGACCACCGAGTTCCAGATGACCTTGATCTTGGGATTGGCGAAGAGCCGGTCCTGCATGATCTTCTCGGCGCGGAAGCGGTCGCGCCGGTGGACCATCGTGACCTTGGTCGCGTGGTTGGTCAGGTAGATCGCCTCCTCGACCGCGGTGTTGCCACCGCCGACGATCGCGACCTCTTTGCCGCGGAAGAAGAAGCCGTCGCAGGTGGCGCAGGCGGAGACGCCGAAGCCGCGATACCTCTCCTCCGACGGAATCCCGAGCCACCGCGCCTGCGCGCCGGTGGCAATGATCACCGTATCGCCGGTGTAGACGTCGCCGGAATCGCCGACGGCGCGGTAGGGCCGCTTCGACAGATCGCAGGAGGTGATGGTGTCGAAGATCAGCTTGGCGCCGACATGCTCGGCCTGCCTGCCCATCTGCTCCATGAGCCAGGGACCCTGGATCACATCGGCGAAGCCGGGATAGTTCTCGACGTCGGTGGTGATCGTCATCTGGCCGCCTGGCTGCAGGCCTTGGACCACGATCGGGTGCAGGTTGGCGCGGGCGGCGTAGATCGCGGCCGTGTAGCCGGCGGCGCCGGCGCCGATGATCAGGACCTTGGAGTGATGATGGGCCATGGACGGGATCGCAGGAGGGCGGAAGACTGAACATAGGTATGGGGGGCCTGCGAGGCAATGCGCGGTCGCGCCCGCCGGTTGAGAAGTGCCCACGAAATGCCTACATTGTAGGCATGGCTGTCCTGAACATCCGCAAGCTCGATCCAAAGGTCCATGAAGCGCTTCGCCTGCGCGCCGCCAAGGCCGGGCGCAGCATGGAGGCCGAAGCCAGGGAAATCCTAGCGCAGACGTGTACTCCGCCTCCGTCGAAGGCGCAGGTGGTCGCCGAGGTCCAGGCCGCTTTCGATCGTCTCCTTGGCGACCGCAGACCCAAGAGCGCGACCGATGACCTCATCAAGGAGCGCCGTCGTGAGGCACGCCGCGAATGGTCGCGCTCGACGCCTCGGCGTTAGTCGCACTGCTCTTCAGGGAGCCTGGGCACGAGCGCGTCCTCGACGAGATTGATTCGGCCTGCATTTCATCGGTCAATGTCGTCGAAGTGATGTTCCGGTTCCTGCGGGAAGGGGTCGGTGTCGACGACTCGGCACGCGAGATCGCCCGCCTCGGCATTGAGGCAGTTGCTCTCGAACCGGAGACCGCCTGCGAAGTTGCGACACTCGTTGCTGAGACACGATCGGCCGGTCTTTCCCTTGGCGACTGCGCGTGTCTCGCGCTTGCCAAGGCGCGCGGCATTCCTGCTCTCACCGCGGATCGGGCCTGGGCGAAGCTGGATATCGGCGTCGAGATCGAGCTGATCCGCTGATGGCGGAGCTTCGCCTCGTCAAGCCCTCGGCCGCGGAGCTTCCCGGCTACACGGCCGCGCTCCAGCGCGGCTGGTCGCCTGATCCCGTGCGGCTGGAAAAGGCCGCGGCCGAGGAGCTGGCGAGGATTGTCGCCGATCCGGCCGGATTCCTCGCCAGCCTCGACGATCCGGAGGCCAGGGGTGCGCCGATCAAGCTGCCGGACGGATCGACGGTGCCGCGCCTGCCGGGCTACCGGCGCTGGATGTGGGACGGCGAGCTCGTCGGCTCGATCGGCTTCCGCTGGCAGAAAGGAACCTCGACTCTGCCGGCGCATGTGCTCGGCCATATCGGCTACGCGGTCGTCCCGTGGAAGCGGAAGCTCGGCCATGCCAAACGCGCCCTGGCGCTGCTGCTGCCGGAAGCGAAAGCGCGCGGGCTCGACTATGTCGAGCTGACCACCGACCCCGACAACGTCGCGTCGCAGAAGGTGATCCAATCCTGCGGCGGCAGGCTGATCGAACGCTTCAACGAAGGGCCCGCCTACGGCAACGCCGAGGGGTTCCGCTACCGCATCGACCTCAGATGACGAGGGTGATGCCCGAGACGAGCAGCAGCCAGAGCACGATGCGGCGGAACCAGACGTCGTCGACACGCCGGTAGAGCACAACGCCGGCGGCGACGCCGACGATCATCGCCGGCAGCGCCAGCGCGAAGAGCAGCGCCACTTCCTGGGTAAGCAGGCCTTGGAAGCCGTATGTCGCGACCGCGGCGATCTGGAGCGCGAAGTTGAAGGGCTGCATGGCGCCGCGCTGGTCGTCGCGGCTCCAGCCGCGCAGCGCGCACCAGATCGTCGGCACCGCGCCGGTCAGGCCGGCGATGCCGCCCATGACGCCGCCGATCCAGCCGATGATCGCGTCGGCGATCTTTCCGCCCCAACGCTGCGGCGGCGTCACGCCGAGCGCAAGCATGATCGCGGTATAGACGATCAGGAAGATGCCGACCGAGAGGCGAAAGGTGTCGCGGTCGATCCACACCAGCAACCAGGCGCCGAGCGGGATTCCGATAAGGCCACCGAGGATGAAGGGCAGCGCCAGGTCGAAGCGGATGCCGCGACGAAGCTGGCGCATCGAGTAGATCTGGGCGAAGGCAGCGCAGGCGACGATCAGCGGCGCCGCTACGGTCGGCGCCAGGACGTGCGCCCAGAAGCCGAGCGAGACCATGGCGAAAGCGAAGCCGGCGAGGCCGGAGACGAATCCGGCCGACATCGCACCGGCGAGGATGAGGACGACGACATCGGTCGACGGCACTCAGAACCCGAACATGTGGTCGAGCGAGAAGGCCTCGGTCGAGATCAGGCCGTGATAGCCGAAGAGCCGACAGGTGGTGTCGCGCACGACCGCATAGGCCCCTGCGCCGGCGCGGTGGCGTTCCTCGGCGGCGAAGGTCTCGCGTGCCCGGAAGCTGCGGCTGCCGCCGCAGGGAATGGCGAAGTGGCGCGAGGCGATGCGGGTGCCGTCGTCGCGATGGAGCGCGACCTCGGTCGACGAGGTCGGATGCCACGGCGTCGAGGCCGGATAGATCAGGTGGCAATAGGTGTCGAGCGGGTCGGGTCCGAGCCGGAGGAAGAGGCGCGTCGAGAGGCCGGGCGGCTTCCCGGTGTAGCTCTGCGGCTCGCCCTTGTAGACGAGCGCGGTGTTGAACATATGCGCGCCGAAGCTGGTATCCGCCGCATGCCCGGTGAAGCGGTCGACATAGCGGAACAGCGCATGCAGCCAGCCATCGGCCTCGCCGCCCTGGGCGAAATCGTAAGTGAGCTCGACATGGCCGGTTGGCAGGTCGATGCCTCCCAGCATCTCGTCGATCTCGATCGCGATCGACTCGGCGCGGCGAAGGCGCCCGAGCGCCCTCCGCGAAACCTCCCTGCCCTCGGGATCGACGATGAGGAGCTGCGCCGGCAGCTCCATCTGCGTCGTTCCCATTGGCGTCGGCTGTACCAGCGAGCGATAGCGGCCTCGCGGGAGGATCGGCGCCGGCAGGATGAATCCCTTGCCGAACAGGTTGCCGAGCTCGGAGAGCTTGGGATCGGGCTTGAGGTCGGTGCGCTCGACATTCACATGGGCGATGCGGGTGCGGCGCTCGCCGATCACTTCGTAGCGTGGGCGCACGACATGGCGCCCGGCCCGGATCTCGATCTGGTCCGGCCAGGCGAGATCCGGCAGCAGCGTGCCGACATCGATCGCCGCGGTGCCGAAGGGCGGCACCTCTTCCTCGATCCAGGCGATCTCCGGACGGCCCATCGCATTGAGGCCGACGCCCTTCGGCGGGATCGGGATCGGGTGCGCGTTCTGCACCCAGAGGACGACGCGCTCGCCTTTGTCGGGCGCCGGCAGACCGGCGTAGAAATCGGCCGGGAAGGAGTTGGCGTCGTGCGTGCACGAGAGCACCGACGGCGAATCGCCATAGGTATCGAGTGCGTACTTGATTACGTCATGGCCGGCGACGCCGATCGCATGCAGGAAGATCTGCCCGCAGAACGGCTTGAGCCCGAAGCGCCGGCGCACCTCCCTGGAGTCGAGGGCGACGGTCGAGGTGCCGGGCCTGAGATCCTCCTGCCACTCGGCCAGCGCCTTGCCGCCGGCGTCGTAGAGGCGGAGCCAAAGGGCGGTTTTCGCGGCACCGTAGCCCGACCAGTAATTGGCGGTCACGAGTCGCGTGTGATGCCCGCCGTCTTCCTCGTCGTCGCGGAAGAAGACGAGGTTGGTGGCGAAGTTCAGCGGATCGAGATAGGTGCGCGCATTGGTCAGCATCGAGGAGGGCAGGCGCGCGACGTCGAGGCTCAAGACCTCGGCGCCCTCTGGCACCAGATGGCGGATCTGCCCAATCACCCGCTCGGCATCGAAGGCGCAGACCAGCAAGGCCTTTGCATCCGATCCGGCGAGCGACGAGACGGGTTCGGCGGGGCGGCCGACGAGCGCGCGCCCGATATGGGTGACGTCCTGGACATAGGCGCCCGTGAAGCGGATCTGCGAGAGATCGCAAAGCTCGGCCAGCGTCGGCGAGAAGCCGAACGGATCGTAGAGCGCGACCGCCGGCTTCGCCGCGAGCCGGGCGACGAGGCGCGAGAGACCGGGCTGGGCCAACGGATGGCCCAGCGCCTTGAACAGGGCCGAGCTGCCGGTGACGTTGGAGAAGGTCTCGATCTTGAGCGCCATGGGCGCCCTACATACGGCCCGTCGTCCCAAGGGGCAACCGCTCGGCAAGCGCCTTCCGCACGATCGCGGCGACGCGTTCGGTGTCGTCGGGCGGCGAGTAGCTCCAGCTTTCGATCGCGCCGCGGAAGGGTCGGGTGAAACCGCGCCGCTCGAGATTGGCGTGGAAGACGCCGAACTTTCCCGGTCGTCCCGGCAGCGGGACGATGTGCACCGGCTTGCCGGTGGCGAGCGCCTCGGTCGCCATGTTGGTCGAATCGGGCGTGACAACGATCGCATCCGCCAGCGAGAGCAGGCCGAGATAGGGATTCTCGCTGACCCCATCCCAGACATAGGCGTCGGTGGCGGCGAGCGCCTGCCGGATCGCCGTCTCTTGCGCCATGCCGGTGCGGCGCGAGGAGACGACGGCAAGGCCGTGCTCTTCGGTCAGCGGCGCGAGCTGGCGGCCGAGCGCCGTCGCCGCCCCGACATCGAGGCGGTATCGGCGGTTCGAGCCGCCGACGATCGCCACCACCAGCGGCCGCCTGAGATGGGCGAAGCGCGGTGCCCAGGTAGCCCGAAGCGCATCGAGCCTTTCGGCGGTCACGCCATGCATCGACCCCAGGGTCGCGACCGCGTTCGGCGCCGTATAGCCGTCATGCTCCGGCACGACGATCACGTCGAAGCGGTCAGGAGGCAGATGCGGGTCCTGCATCTGCACAGTGAAAGTTCGACCGCCGCTTGCCTTTCGGATCGCGGAGGAGAGCGCGGCGGCGATCCGCCCGGTCCCGACCAGCAGATCCGGCCAGGGTGGCGTCAGCGCGTCGCCGTCGGGGCCGAGCGAGAGGAAGGGTAAGAGCCAGGCTCGGGCCGGCAAGGCCCGCCAGGGAAGCCTGGGCCTTACCCGCTTCACCACCGGCTCACCCACGACCGCACGAGCCAGCGCCAGGCTCTGGATCTCCATGCCGATGGTGCCGTCGCTGATCACCCAAGCCGAGAGTTCCAGTGGATCGAAATGTGCCGACGCCGATTGCTGAAACATTCTTGCTCTACTCGGGGTGTGTTGTTATAAAATTGCTTGAAATCCCGGGGGAGGATGAGACGGTGCGGAGGGTCAAGGTAGACCGGATCGATCGGCGAATCCTGCGCGATCTCCAGTCCAATGGCCGCATGACCAATGTCGACCTCGCCAAGCGCGCGGGTATCTCGGCTCCGCCCTGCCTGAGGCGGGTGCGGGCCCTCGAGGAGGCGGGATTCATCCGCGGCTATCACGCCGACCTGACGCCGGAAAAGCTCGGCTTCGGCTTCACCGGCTTCGCCCTGGTCGGCCTCTCGAGTCAAGCCGAGCCCGACCTCGTCGCCTTCGAGTCGCTGGTCAAGAGCTGGCCGCAGGTACGCGAGTGCCACATGCTCGCCGGCGAGGCCGACTTCCTCCTCAAGGTGGTGGCCGAGGACTGGGACGGCTATCAGCGCTTCCTCACCACCAAGCTGACGGCGGCGAAGAACGTCAGCCATGTGAAGTCGCTGCCGACGGTTCGGCTGTCCAAATACGCGCCCGGCGTGCCGATCGAAGAGCCGGAAATCCCGGCCTAAAATCCGCCGATGTCTTATGCCCTGGTCATGGGCGCTCAGGCCGCGCTTGAGCGCGGCGACCGGTTTGGCGCAGCCCGCCAGGCCATGGCGGCCCTGGCGCTTGAGCCGCCATCGGTCGATGCCGCCTTCCTGCTCGGCCTCGCCTGGCATCCCGGCTGGCTGCTCCGCGCGCTCTGGCTGGTGCCCGATCACCTCGGCGCCGCCGTCAACCTCGCGATGGCGCTCGACGGCCTGGGCCGGCGCGGCGATGCGCTCCGCGTGCTCAGGCGCTCGATCGCGCAGATGCCGGCGCTGCCGCCGACGCTGGTGAACACGGCGCTGATGAGTCCGTCGGCCGTGGCGTGCCCCTGGCTCCAGCGCGCGACCGCGATCGCGCCCGAGGATGTGATCGCGCGTTTGAATCTGGCCTCGATCCTCGATCGTCTTGAATCGCCGCGCGCCATGACCGAGCACCGCCGGACGATGGTGCTGGCGCCCGGGCTGCCGGTGGCCGCGGTCAATCTGGCGCTCGCCTCGCGCGCGGCAAAGCGTCTCGATGCGGCAACCCGCTGGCATCGCCGCGCGCTTGCCGCCGATCCGCTTAACGCCGATGCGCTGGCCGGTCTCGGCGCGGTGGCGCGCGGCGAGGACCGGAACGGCCTCGGCTGGGACCGTCGTGCGCTAGCGGTCCGGCCCGACCACGCGCCGACCCTCGCCAATGTCAGCCATGGCCTGTTCTTCTTCGGCGAGGCGAGGCCGGCGCTGTGTTGGGCCGAGCGCGCCGAGGCGGCAGACCCCGGCAATCCGGAGCTCGGCCGCGGCGCCATCGGGCTGATGAACTTCATCGACTGGCTCGATCCGTCTGTCGTGCTGGCGCGGCATCGCCGCTGGGCACGGCGTCACGCGACGCCAGCGCCGAGGCCGCCACGCCGGCCGGCGGAAGGACGGCGGCTTCGCGTCGGCTATCTCTCGGTCGCGCTGAGGCGGCACCCCGTCGGGTACTTCCTCCTTCCGCTGCTCGAGCGGCACGACCGCTCCGCGTTCGAGATTGTCGGCTACGACGCCGGGCCGGGAGGCGATGACGTCACCGCACGGCTCCGCGCGGCGAGCGCGGCCTGGCGCGAGGTCCGCGGCCTGGACGACGCGGCTCTGGCCGAGACCGTTCGCGCCGACGGCATCGACATCCTCGCCGATCTCGACGGCCATGCCGGCGGCAACCGGCTCACCGTCTTCGCGCGGCGGCCGGCGCCGGTACAGGTGACCTGGCTCGACTATCCGGGCAGCACCGGCACCGACTGCTTCGATGCCGCGTTGGTCGATCCGTTCGAGGTGCCGGAAGGGTCCGAGCGCTTTTACTCCGAGCCCGTCATCCGGCTCGCCGGCGGGCGCCTCGTCTATCGGCCGCCCGATGCGTCGCCGCCGGTCGCTGCGCCCGCGGGTGGCGGCGTTATGCTCGGCTGCTTCAACAACCCGGCGAAGATCGGCGCCGAGGCGCTGGCGCTCTGGGCGCGCGCAATGGGCGCGCTGCCGGAGACGCGGCTGACGCTCAAGGGCAGGAGCTATGGCGATGCCGCGATCCGCGGGCGCTACCTCGATGTCTTCGCCAAGGCCGGCGTCGATCCGTCGCGCCTCGTCTTCTCCGCCTGGTCGCCGCACGACGAGATGCTGCGCGAGCTCGGTGCGCTCGACATCGTCCTCGATCCGATGCCGCACTCCGGCTACCTGACGAGCTGCGAGGCGCTGTGGATGGGGGTGCCGATCGTCACCCGTGCCGGCGCGCGCGCAGTCGAGCGCCAGACCGCCGGTCTGCTCACGCGCATCGGCCTTCCTGAGCTGATCGCGCACAGCGCCGATCAGTACGTGGAGATCATCCGCGCGCTCGTCCGCGATCCGGCACGACGTCGCTCGCTGCGTGAAGGCATGCGCGCACGGCTCAAAGCCTCGTCGCTGATGGATGAGGCCGGATTCGCACAGACGGTCGAGGCTGCCTATAGGCGCCTCTGGGAGCAGGCCTAGGCTCTGCCCAGGCGGCGGAGCTGCGCCTGGGCGATGCCGGCAACGATCACGAGACCGCCGACAAGCTGCCAGTGATTGGGCGCGTCGCCGAGGGCAACCGCGGTCAGCACCGCCGTGACCGGCACCAGGTTGAGGTAGAGCGAGGAGACCGACAGCCCGAGGACGCGTACGCCATAGTTCCATCCGAGAAGGCCGAGGATGGTAACCGGCACGACGAGATGGAGCAGCACCAGGAAATCGATGAGGTCCGGCACCGGCGGCACGCGCGCATATCCCAAGAGAACCATGCTGCTGACGAGGACGAAGGCGGTCGCCGCCGCCATCGCGATCGACCAGGCCGCGACCCGGATCTGCGACCAGCCCCGGAGCCAGTCCTGCGCAGCGAGCGAATACCAGCTCCACATGATGTTGCCGAGGATCATCAGCGCTTCGCCGAGGCCCGGAAGGCCGACGCGCGAAAGATCCTGGCTGCCGGCAATGCCGATGAGCGCGCCGGCGAGCGCCATGACCAGCGCGAGCTGCATCGCTCCGTCGGGCCGGGCGCCGCGCAGCACCCAGGCGACGAGGACCCCGACCACCGGCGAGGCTGCGGAGATGAGCGACGCCTGCACCTGGCCGGCGAGCGAGATGCCGATCGTATAGGAGGTCGCGAATCCCAGGATGCCGACACCGCCCAGCAGCCAGAGCTGATGCAGCGGCCTCGGCTCCGGCTTCGCCGCGACGGTCCGCGTCTCGATCGCCAGCAGCATGACCAGCAGCGGCGCGGCAAGCACATAGCGCCCGACGATCACCTCGAAGGGCGTGTAGCGCGCCAGCACGAACCACGAGGCCGGAATATGCGTGCCCCAGAACGTCGCCGTCGCCATGAGGGCGAGGTTGGCGAGGAGCACGCGGCGGGCGTGGAGCGGGTCGGTCACCCCTCGAAATTCGTCGCCAGATGCACGACGCAGTCGCCGCGCTCGACGCGGCCGAAATGGCGGCGGCAGATCACCTGCCCGTCCATGAGGAAGTGGCTCGGCACCGGCTTGCGGCCGGGATTGTCGACGAAATGCGTCATGCCCGCGAGCTGTCCCTTCTTGATCCAGTCGCCGAGCTCGGCCGCCGGCTCGAACAGGCCCGCTTCATCCGTATAGACGTAGTAGTCGCGGCCCTTGAGCTCGACCAGGCGCGTCGGCGTCTCGACCGGATGGGCCTTCGACTTATCGATGATGCCGATAAGCGCGAGCAGATTGTCGAGGCCGCGCTCGACGATCTTCACGCCCTTGATGTCGACCGCACCGCCGCCGCCGAACTCACCGCCGAGCGCAACGATGCCGCGGCTGACTGCACGCGCGATGCCGAGGCGCTGGTCGGCCGTGTGCTTCCAGACGAAGCCGGTCGGCGGGTTGAAGGCCTTGAGGGCTTCCAGCGCGCGTTTATTGACCGCGTCGTCGGTGCCGTAGCGGATCGAGGCGAAGGGCATGTATTGCAGCGACGAGCCGCCGGAGTGCAGGTCGTGGATGTAGTTGGTCAGCGGGAACAGCACGCTGTCGATGTAGTGCGCGATGGCGAAGGTCGGGGTGCCGTCGGGATCGCCAGGGAAGGCGCGGTTAAGGTTGCCTTCGTCGATCGGCGAGACCCGCGCGCTCGCCAGCGCGGCCGGAAGGTTGCACGCGGTCATGATGATGACGCGGCCCTGGATGTCGGAAGGCTCGAGCTTCTGCACCAGCTTGCAGAGCCCGATCTGGCCCTCGTACTCGTCTCCGTGCGTGCCCGCCATCAGCAGCACGGTCGGGCCTTTGCCGTTCTTGATGCAGGTGATCGGAATCGCGATGTTGCCGTAGGCGGAGCGGTTCACCGAATGCGGCAGGTTGAGCCAGCCGACCTGCTTGCCGTCCTTCTCGTAGTCGACGCGGGTCCAGATCTTCGACGCGGCCATGGAAAGCTCCTGGGAGAAACGTTCGAGCGGCGGCCTCACCCTTCGACAGGCTCAGGATGAGGCCTACTGAAAGGCCCTCATGCTGAGCTTGTCGAAGCGTGAGGGTCCAGGAAACTCGACTATGCCTTGGGCGGGGTTTTGGGAAGGTCCGGGACGATACCGGATGAAATGAGCGTGTCGATCTCGGCGGCCGAATATCCGGCCTCGGCGAGGATGGCGCGGTTATCGGCACCGAACTTCTTCGGCACGGAGCGGATGCCGGTCTTCGAGCGCGAGAGCTTGATCGGGGCGCCGAAGCCGCGATAGCCGCCTTCGCCCTCGACGGTCATCTGGCGATGGATCGTGTGCGGATGCGCCATCACCGCCGGGATGTCGAGGACCTGGCCCGCCGGCACGCCTTCGGCCAGAAGCGTATCGCAGAGCGCCTTGCCGTCGCGCGCCTTCAGCTCGGCTTCGAGCGCTTCGGTCAGCGCAGCGCGGTTCTGGTTGCGGTCGGCGACGGTCTTGAAGCGCGCCTCCTCGGCGAGGCCGGGCTTGTCGAGGAGCTGGCAGAGGCGCTGGAACTGGCGGTCGTTGCCGATGCCGAGAAACACCTCGCCGGTAGCCGTCTGAAACTTGTCATAGGGCGCGATGTTCGGATGCGCATTGCCGACGCGTCCCGGCGTCTTGCCCGACAGGAAGTAATTGGCGGCTTGCGGATGCAGAAGGCCAACCGCGGTGTCGTAGAGCGTGACGTCGCAGAACTGGCCCTTGCCCGATCTCTGGCGCTCGATCACCGCCATCAGGATCGCGATCACGGCGTTCAAGCCCGTCGCGAGATCGACCATCGGGATGCCGAGCCGCGTCGCGCCGGACTCCGGCGTGCCGTTGATGCTCATCATCCCGCTCATGCCCTGCACCACGGCGTCATAGCCGGGAAAACCGCCGAGCGGCCCGTCGGAGCCGAAGCCGGAGACGCGGCAATGAATTAGCCGCGGGAACCGCTTCGACAGCACGTCCTCGTAACCGAGGCCCCACTTTTCCATGGTGCCGGTCTTGAAGTTCTCGACCAGCACGTCGGCGTCCTTGAGAAGGCGCAGCAGCACCTCGCGGCCTTCCGGCTTGGTGAGGTCGAGCGCCAGCGCCCGCTTGTTGCGGTTGACGCCGATGAAGTAGCTGGCGGTGCCGTCCTTGAAGGGCGGGCCCCAGCCGCGCGTCTCATCGCCCTGCGGCGGCTCGATCTTGATCACATCGGCGCCGTGGTCGCCGAGCGTCATCGTCCCGTAGGGTCCGCCGAGCACGCGCGACAGATCGATGACCTTGAGACCGGCGAGCGCGCCGGAAGACTGAGGCATCAACAGCTCCGGAAGGCGTTCAAGCGGGAACGGGAAAGACGCGGGCGGCGAAGTCCGGATAGAACTCGCGGAGCTTGGCTGCGATCTCGCTGCGGAGCAAGCCGAGCGTGACCGCATCCGGAACCGCTGTCGTCGGCGCGCGATCGGGCATGTCGAAATCGAAACCTGTCGCGTTGCGCACCTCCTCGGTAGTGCGTCCGGGATGAACGGAGGTCAGGCGGAAGCGCCGCCGGGGGGCATCGAAGGTCATGACGGCGAGGCCTGTCACCAACGCCCTAGGCCCGCCGCGCCGCCAAACGCCTTCCGGACTCCAGCCGGGCGCGGAGACGAAGTCGACTTTCCTCACCAGCGTGCGCGGCGAGTGCTCCTCGCGAAAAAGGATCACGTTGGGCACGACGAAGGCCATGTAAGGCGAGCCGAAGCTGCCCGGAAAGCGCTGCGTCAGGTTCGGATACTCGCCGAGGCCGACGAGGTTGATGTTGGCCTCGCCGTCGATCTGCACGCCGCCGAGAAAGAAGACATCGATGCGGCCTTGTGCGGCGGCGTCGAAGAGCTCGCGGCCGCCATCGGTGAAGCTGTTGTAGCGGCGACTGTGAAGAATGGTGACATGGACGCGCTCTTTCGATCGCGCCTGATGCAGCAGCGCGGCCGCCGCCGGGATCGGCGAGGCGGCACCGACCGCGATGTGGCGGACGTCAGGGATCTGCGCTGCCAGCGTCGCCGCCAGCAGCTCTTCAGGCCTGCACTCGGTCATGCCGCGGCTTTGGCGGTGCCGACCTCGCGGGCGAGGTAGGCCCGGAAGCCCGCCTCGGTACGCGCCTCCCTGGCATAGGCGCGGAGGTGATCGAGATCGGGCTCGTACTCGCCGAAGAGCCCGACCGGCGCCGCGCCGCGCTCGGCAATCGCGATGGCCTGGATGTAGAAGGCCGGCAGCGCGCCGGCGGCCAGCCTCTCGTCGTCGAAGAAGGAGCCGTCATGGATGCGCTCGACGGTGACGAGCGTGGTCCTCGAAGCATGCGCGATCGTCGCGAGCTCGCGCCGCCGGCCGATCCAGACATTGCCCTCGCGATCGGCCATCGGCGCGTGGAAGAGCGCCACGTCGGGCCGGATCGCCGGGATCAGGAGGATCGGGTCGCCGGAGGCCGCCATCGGATTGTCGACGGTCTTCCAGTCCGGGCGGTGCTTGACCAGGTCGCTGCCGAGGATGCCGCGGAGCGGCAGGAACGGCACGTCCTTCTCCGCCGCCTGCAGGCCGGCATGGATCGCGGGGCAGGTCGCGTCGATCACCCTGACCGTCTTCGCCAGCGCCGCGCGCGTGAAACAGGGAGCGATGCCGAACTCGCCGAGCGTGACCGCGGCGGTCTCGACCTCGGTGACGCAGCCGGCGCCGATCAGGAGATCGGCCTGCAGGGTCGATTGCGGCACGGTGACAAGGCGAAGGTTCCTCGCCCCCCGCCGGATCAGCGCCCGCGTCGCCGCCATCGGCGCCCCGGAATAGTCGGCCGGCACCGCCAGCAGCGCCCCGTCGGGGACCTGGGTGACGAGATCGTCGAGCGAAATCGGAGCGAACACACTCATGCTGCAAGCATAGGACGGCGCCTCCGCGCTTGAAACCCTCCCCCGGCTCTGCTCGGGGAGGGTAGGGTGGGGGCTGGCTCGGTGCTGAAACTCGCGTCGGCGTGCGTCATCGCGACCTCGCCATGCCCCACCCCAACCCTCCCCCGCCCGCTTCGCGGACGAGGGGGGGGTAAGAGGTCGCCACCATGGATTTCACCCTTTCACCCGATTTCGTCGCGACCCGCGAAGCCGTCGAGCGGCTGATGGTCGAAGTGGCTCAGCCGGCGGCCAAGATCGCGGAGCGCGAGGGACGGTTTCCGCGCGAGGCGGTGGCAAGGCTGGGCGAGGCGGGGGTGTTCGGCGCGGCGTTTCCGGAATCGGTGGGCGGCTCGGCGCAGGGATTCCAGGCGGTCGGCCTCATCTCCGAGACGGTCTCGCGGCTGGAGCCCGGCTTCGGCTACTGCATGAATCTTCAGGGCATGACCTGCCCGCTCACCATCTTCAACTGGGGGCGCGAGGACCAGATCCGCCGCTTCGTCCCCGACCTGATCCGCGGGCGCAGGATCGGCATGTTTGCGCTGACCGAGCCCGGTGGCGGCTCCGATCCGGCCGGCAATATGCGGACGACAGCGAAGAAGCGGGGCGATCGCTACGTGCTGAACGGCTCGAAGATGTTCATCACCTTTTCCGATGAGTGCGATGCCGGCCTTCTCTTCGCCAAAACCGATCCCTCGCTCGGCGCCGGCGGCGTCACCGCCTTCATCCTCGAGCCGAAGACGATGAAGGGCTATCGCGCCGACCCGATCTCGATGTCTGGTCTGTCGCGCGCCTTTCGGAGCTGCGCCGTCTTCCTCGACGATGTCGAGGTGCCGGAGGAAAACCGCCTCGGCGAAGAAGGCGAAGGCTTCAAGATCTCGATGACCGCGCTCGAATACGGGCGCCTCACGGTTTCGGCCAGGCTGCTCGGCCTGGCCCAGGCTTGCCTCGATGCGGCCTCCGCCTATGCGCGCGAGCGCGTCATCCGCGGCCAGCCGATCGGCCGCACGCAATCGGTGCAGCAGCTGATCGCCGACACGACCGTGAATGTCGAGGCCGCGCGGCTTCTGGTCCGCCGCCTGGGCTGGACCATGGACAAGGGCGAGGCGGCCGGGCGCGAGGCGGCGCAGGCCAAATATTTTGCATCCTTCGCCGCCCGTCACGCGGCGGATGCAGCCGCCGAGATCTTCGGCGGCTACGCGCTTGCCGACGAGTATCCGGTGAGGAAATTCACGGGCTACATCGACATGCTGAACATGGGCGAAGGCGCGCCGGCCGTGCAGCGCACGCTGATCGCCGAAGACACGCTGGGATACAAGGACGCCAACCGGCATGCGCCCAGGCGTCGGACTTCGCTTTGACGACGGAAGAAGGTCGCAGATACTGGTCGATACGGCGAAGCGCAAGCCGGAGGCGTCCGGTCTCCGGCTGCGATCGCGCATGAGGAACGAATGATCAAAGGAAAGACGATTCTGATAACCGGAGGGACAGGAAGCTTCGGCACGACCGCCACGCGCTACTTTCTCGCCCAAGGGGCCGGCGAGATCCGGATCTTCAGCCGTGACGAGGACAAGCAGGTGCGAATGCGTCGTGATTTCGACGATGCCCGGCTGCGGTTCCATCTCGGCGATGTTCGCGATCGTGCATCGGTTAATCAGGCCGTCGACGGCGCCGAGCTCGTCTTCCACGCCGCCGCCCTCAAGCAGATTCCCATCTGCGAAACCCATCCGGATCAGGCGTTCCTGACGAATGTGATCGGCAGCCAGAACGTGATCGAGGCGGCAATCGAGCGGCGCGTGGCGTCGGTCGTCTGTCTGTCGACGGACAAGGCCGTCTATCCGATCAGTTCGCTTGGCCTGACCAAGGCGTTGATGGATCGACTGGTGCGCGCACGAGCGCGGCAACTGGAGGACGGGAGCACGGTTCTCTGCTGCGTGCGCTACGGCAACGTTCTCTACTCGCGCGGGTCGGTCGTGCCGCTGTTTGTGGAACAGCTGCTGTCGGGCCAGCAACTTACGATCACCAATCCGGGAATGACTCGTTTCTTGATCCTGCTGGAGGAAGCGATCGCGCTAATCGAGAAGGCCCTGGGACACGGTCGGCCCGGTGACATCTTCATTCTGCGTTCGCCAGCGGCGACCGTGGCAGACATTGCGGAGGCGGTAAATGACCTCTTCGACGGCGGAGGAAATAGCCGCGTTGTTGGGACTCGGCCAGGTGAGAAAATCCATGAAGTTCTCGCCACACGCGAGGAACTCGCGACCGCCGAGGATTTCGGACGCGGCTATAGGCTTCAAGGCATCCCTGGTTCAAGCGAACTAGTGGCGACCGACTACACCTCGGAGAATACCGAAAGGCTGGACGTCGTCCGCGTCAAAGCCCTGCTGCAGAGAGTTCCGGAAATCCGCCAGCGCCTAGTACCCGCTTTCGCGGAGATCTGATTCATGATTCAACATTGGGATGATAGCCGATGCAGTGGTAGTCCGGCTGACGCCGGAGGAGCGCGCGGTGCTTGAGGCTCGGCTCCGTGCGCCGACGACGGA
>VGEN01000021.1 GCA_016869285.1 Alphaproteobacteria bacterium | reverse complement strand
GAGCCTCAAGCACCGCGCGCTCCTCCGGCGTCAGCCGGACTACCACTGCATCGGCTATCATCCCAATGTTGAATCATGAATCAGATCTCCGCGAAAGCGGGTACTAGTCGAGCCGACCACAGTCGAGCGCAACGGCATCGCGCTTCACACCATGTCCGGCCTTTTCGCCGGACCTACGTTCAAGGCTGCCTTCGCCAACATCCCGGCGAAGCTCGGCACCAAGCTCGGACCGAAGGCCTTCGGCGCCTATGCCCAGGCGCTCTCGAGGGCTTATGCCGACCGGCTCGAACGCATGGGCCAGGAGGATGTGAAGGGCAAGGGTTCGACCACGCATCTCGCGACCGTCGATGCCGACGGCAACATGGTCTCGCTGACCAATACGATGCTCTCGCGCTTCGGCTCGCGCGCGGTGCTGCCGACCACCGGCATCCTCATGAACAACGGCATGATGTGGTTCGACCCGGTGCCCGGCCGACCGAACTCGATCGGCGCCGGCAAGAGGCCGCTCACCAATATGTGTCCGGTGATCGCCACCAGGAACGGCAAGGGCTGGTTCGCCATCGGCGGCTCGGGCGGGCGCAAGATCCTGCCGGCGATCCTGCAGATCTGCTCCTTCCTCGGTGATTTCGGCATGAGCCTGGAGGAGGCATTCCATCAGCCGCGCATCGACGTCTCGGCCCCCGACAAGGCGACGGCGGACTGGCGCCTCGATGCCAGGACGATAGCCGCGGTCGCCAAGGCCGTGCCCACCGCGGAAGTCGAGGCGCCGGCCTATCCCGGCAACTTCGCCAATCCGATCGCGGTGCTACGCAACGGACGCACGAACGAGGGCATGACCAACGTAACGCTACCGAGCGCCTCCGTCGCCGTCGGATGACGGCCGAGGTCCAGGTCTGGCCGACGCCCGAGGCATTTCTCGCCAATCTCGGGGCGATCGACGAGGTTCGCGGCTGCATCATCCACGGCATGGCACATACCTGGCTCGCCCGGCCTGACGCGTTCCGTCCGGGCACGCCGCTGCTCACCGCGACGATCGGCGGCGAGGTGGCGGCCGCGGCGCTGCAGGCCGGGACCGGCAAGGTCGTCTTCAGCCTGGGCCCGGCCGAGGCAATCCTGGCGCTTGCCCGGTGGTGGGAAGAGACTGGGCGCCGCCCGAGGGCGGTCGTGGTGCCGGAAGCGGCAAGAGCCGCGCTCGAGACGCTATGGCGGACTTTTCCGACCTTCGAGAGCACGCTCTACGCGCTGAGGTCGCCGCCCGCGCCTTCGGCCGCTCCTGGCGAGCTTCGTCGAGCGCGGATGGAGGAAGCTGGCTGGCTCATCGAGTGGATCACCGCCTTCCACAGCGACGCGAAGCTACCCGATGATCCGAAGCCGAAGATCCTCGTCGAGAGCAAGCTCGCCGCCGGCCATCTCTTCGTCTGGGAAGACGTCGTCCCTCGCGCCATCGCCGCGCTTGCCGGTCCGACGCCGCGCTCGGTGCGGATCAATACGGTCTATACGCCGGCGACCTTCCGCCGCCACGGCTACGCCTCGGCAGCCGTGTCTGCCCTTGCGCGCCAAGAACTTGAGAGCGGACGCGCGGTCGTGCAGCTCTTCGCCGACCGCGGCCTCGCGCACACCAATCGCATGTATAGGAAGATCGGCTTCGAGCCGGTCGCGGACTTCGCCGATCTGGAGCTCGGCGCGAAGCCTTTGCCACCCGCGCGAGACTAAGGCTCGCGCGGATGGAAGAGACTGGCGTCAAATCGCGGCGACGCCGCCGATCTCGACAAGATGCTGCGGGGTCGCCAGGCGCGACTCCACGGTGGCACGCGCCGGCGGCGAATCCTTATGGTTCCACTGGTCGTAGACCGAGTTCATGTCGGCGAAGAAGCGCATGTCGCTGAGCCAGATCTGCACGGTCAGCAGCTTCTTCTTGTCGGTGCCGGCTTCGGCCAGGATTGCATCGATCTTGTCGAGGATCTGCTTGGTCTGGCCCTTGACGTCCTGGGTCAGGTCGTCGGCGGTCTGGCCGGCGAGCCAGCACAGGCCGTGATGCACCGAGGCGCCCGAAAGCCGCGGGCCGGGTCGAATACGCTTGATCGCCATCTTGTCCTCCGATGGGTACGTGAAACGGGAGAGGCGGGAGTATGTCGGAGCCGGTCAGGCGAGGCCAGCCTGCTTGACCGGCCGACGAAATGGCCGATAGCGTCGGCCGCGTGCAACCGCTCGCCGGCCTCAATGTCCTCGATTTCTCTACGCTGCTGCCAGGACCGCTGGCGACCCTCATCCTCGCCGAGGCCGGCGCCGAGGTGCTCAAGATCGAACGCCCCGGGGCGGGCGACGACATGCGCGGCTTCCGGCCCTTCGTCGAAGGCGAGAGTGCCCTCTTCGCGCTTCTCAACCGCGGCAAGAGGAGCCTCGCGCTCGATCTCAAGAGCGCCGATGCCTGGACGACACTGGAGCCGCTGGCGCGCGGGGCCGATGTTCTGGTCGAGCAGTTCCGTCCCGGCGTGATGGAGCGGCTCGGCCTCGGCTATGCGCGCCTGCGCGCGATCAATCCGCGCCTCATCTACTGCTCGATCACGGGCTACGGCCAGAACGGGCCAAAGGCGAATGTCGTCGGTCACGACCTGACCTATCTCGCCGAGGCCGGTGTTCTGAGCCAGGCCAAGCTCGGATCGGTGCCGCCGGTACTCGCCGCCGACATCGCCGGTGGCGCCTATCCGGCGGTGATGAACATCCTGCTGGCGCTCCGCCAGCGCGACGCCATCGGCAGCGGCGCGCATCTCGACATCGCCATGGCCGAGCAGTCGCTGACCTTCGCCGTTGGCGGGCTTGCCGAGCTATTCGCCACCGGGAAGGCGCCGGGTCCGGCGGAATGGCTGCTGACCGGCGGCTCGCCGCGATACCAGGTCTATCCGACCGCCGACGGCCATTGGCTCGCCGCCGCGCCGCTCGAGCAGAAATTTTGGCAGCGCTTCTGCGAGCTGATCGGGTTGCCGGCCGAGCTTCGCGAGGACCGCCGCGACTCCGAAGCGACGCGCGCCGCCGTCGCGAAGCTGATCGCGGCAAAGCCGGCGTCGCATTGGCGGGCGCTCTTCGCCGGTGAGGACGTCTCTTGTGCGATCATCGCCACACTCGAGGAGGCCGTCGCCGATCCGCAGATCGTCGAGCGCAAGGTGCTGGCGCATCGGTTAGCCGTCGCCGGTCGCAAGATGGCGGCCTTTCCGGTACCGGTTGCCCCCGAGTTCAGGGCGGTCCCCGGCGTCGCGAAGGCGCCCAAGCTCGGCGAAGAGACCTAAGGAAACAGAAGCGCGAGGCCCGGCGCCGACTGGAACATCGCGGCGTTGTCGTGGCCGACGCCGGGAACCGTCGCCAGCGTGTGCCGCGCACCGATGCCCTCGCCGAACAGGAATCGTTCATAGGCGTGGAAGGCCTTGCCGCGATCGAAGCGGTTGGGGCCCTGAGCGGCGGCGCGGCAGGTGCGATCGAGCTGCGGATGCGACGGATCGTTGTCGGCTTCGCCGAGCAGGAAGGCGACGCGTCTCTTCGCATAGCGCGCGTTCAGGCGCGCGCGGTCGACGGCGAAATGCGCCGGCAGCTTGCCGAGACCGTATTTGTAGTCGTCGTAGTCGGGACAATCCGCTGCCGCGAGGATCGCGAAACCGCCGTCGCGCGTCGGACGCTCTGGCGTGAGATAGAGATAGGCCGACGGATTGGCGACGACATGGGTGAGCGCGATGCCGGCCTTGGCGAGGCGCTCGTCGGCGCCGCCGAGCACGGCGTAGCGATGGCCGATCTGGCCGCCGGCCGAGTGACCGGCGACGACGATCGAGCGGAGCATCGGGTATCGTCGGCGATCGGCGAGGTGATCGAGGACGCGATCGAGCGCGGCGAAGGACGAGATCCGGGGATCCGACTCGCTCAGCGCCCCTTCCTTCCAGCCATCGAGGCTCCAGCAGGCGAGGCGCGAGGCGAGCAGGCCATGCTTCTCGAGATCGACCCTGGCGAGGAATTGCGGCGCGACCACGAGGCTCCGCGCGCCGGCAATCCCGGCCCCGCGCCGCGCCTCCATCATGCCGGGGAAATAGATGTCCGCATTACGAAGTGTGCCATGGATGACGACCACCGCATGCGCGATGTCCGATCTCGGCTCGTCCAGCGGCGCGCTGGCGTACAACGGAAGTTCGGCGCCACCGAGGTCCAGCCGCTGGTCGGCGATGACGGCGACAGGGTCCTTCTGCGAGACCTTGCCGATCTCGGGTGACGTCAGGGTCATGGGAGTGCGGCTATCTCCGCTGATGTCGATCGAAGGCGGTGCCGCGGGTCGCCTCGCCGATCTGATAGCGCGCCGCCTGCTGCGCGTAGCCGATGCCATCGGAGGCGGCCTCGTCGCCCCTGGCGAGGTAGCGAAGCGCATAGGCGAAGGCGGGCAGGCACGCGACCGCGGCAACCAGGGCGCTGTAGCCGAAATCCCGCGCGATCACGACGACGAAGGGGGTGAGGTAAAGGGCCGCTGCGAGCGTATTGACCAACGCGTCCGCCAGACGCCGGCGAAGCGCGGGTCGAGGAAGATCCTGTGGCTCCATTTCCCTGCCCCCGCCGGCTGGACCTCGTCGCATTGTACGTGAGCCGGCTAAGCCGGGAAGCCCCCAGGGAACGCCTCTTCCTTATAACCCCGCCGCCACCTATATTTACCGGGTCGGGAAACCGACTATGGCGATAAACGGGGCATGGAATAAGCGTTACGGACCCGGGGGCAGTGCCCGGCGCCTCCACCAGTTTCCCCGGCTCCTCGGAGCCGGGTCTAAGGGGGCGATCCAGGATCGACGTGCGTGGTAAAGGTGCTTCTTTTGCCCGGCATGGTTCCGCCGTTATCGGGCCACTTATAGGTGCCAACGACAACCGTATGGCCCTCGCTGCCTAACACTAGGTAAGCGCGGTCCGGGGGGCACCGGGCAACAGAAGCCCCCCACTTCGCGTCGTCGTTGTCTTCGCCCGTACCAGGACCCATGGCCAAGGATCTGCTGCGCTACGACAAGATGATCGAGTCCGCGATGCGCGGCGTCGTGCGGCAGGCGATCTCCGAAGCATCCCGACACGGGCTGCCGGGCGCGCATCATTTCTATATCTCCTTCCGCACCGATCATCCCGGAACGGTGGTGCCGGACTACCTCAAGTCCCGCTACCCCCAGGAGATGACGATCGTGCTCCAGTACCAATTCTGGGGTCTCGACGTCGAAGAGGAATCCTTCTCGGTCACGCTCAGCTTCAACAACGTGCATGAGCGCCTGACCATCCCCTTTCAGGCGGTGACCGTCTTCGCCGATCCGACCGCTAATTTCACCCTGCCCTTCCAGGCGGCATCGGCGCCGGCCGCGCAGGCCCAGCCGGCCGCCGCTGAGGCCAAGCCCGAAGCTGCCCCGCCGGCTGCCGAGGAACCGCCGGCCGAGGGCGCCAAGGTCGTCACGCTCGACGCCTTCCGCAAGAAGTAGCCGCGTTTCGTTTCCAGGAGTTCCCCGATGCCCGGTCCGGACACCATCGCCGCGAACGCGGCCTACTCGCCGATGTTCCCGATCGCCAAAGGCAACACGCCCTGGCGCAAGATCGCCGACAACGGTGCAACGAAGGTGCCGTTCGGCGACGGGCATCTGCTCAAGGTCGATCCGCAGGCGATCGAGACCCTGACACGCGAGGCCTTCCGCGACATCGCGCACTATCTCCGGCCGGCTCACCTCAAGCAGCTCGCCTCGATCCTCGACGATCCCGAGGCCTCGGCGAACGACAAGTTCGTCGCGCTCGACCTCCTCAAGAACGCCAACATCTCGGCCGGCGGCGTGCTGCCTATGTGCCAGGACACCGGTACCGCCATCGTCATGGCGAAGAAGGGCGAGCGCGTCTTCACCGGAGTCGACGACGAAGCGGCAATCTCGCGCGGGGTCAAGCGCACCTACACCGAGACTTCGCTGCGCTACAGCCAGATGGCGGCGCTCGATATGTACAAGGAGGTCAACACCGGCGACAATTTGCCGGCCCAGATCGACATCTACTCGGTGCCGGGCGACGAATATCACTTCCTCTTCATCGCCAAGGGCGGCGGCAGCGCCAATAAGACCTTCCTTTATCAGGAGACCAAGGCGGTCCTGAATCCGGACACGCTGATGAAGTTCATCGATGCCAAGATGCGCACGCTCGGCACCGCCGCCTGCCCGCCCTACCATCTGGCGATCGTGATCGGCGGCACCTCGGCCGAGCTGACGCTCAAGACCGTCAAGCTCGCCTCGGTCAAGTACCTCGACAACCTCCCGACCAAGGGCGACAAGACCGGTCACGCCTTCCGCGACGTCGAGACCGAGCAGAAGGTGCTCGAGCTCTCGCGCAAGATGGGCATCGGCGCGCAGTTCGGCGGCAAGTATTTCTGCCACGACGTGCGCGTGATCCGGCTGCCGCGCCATGGCGCCTCATGCCCGATCGGCATCGGCGTCTCCTGCGCCGCCGACCGCCAGGTGCTCGGCAAGATCACCAAGGAGGGCGTCTTCATCGAGGAGCTTGAGCGCAACCCGGCGCAGTACCTGCCGGAGGTCGCCGGCGACCTGCTCGGCGGCGACGTGGTCAAGATCGACCTCAACAAGCCGATGAGCGAGATCCGCCGGATCCTCTCCAGGCTGCCGATCAAGACGCGCGTGTCTCTGACCGGGCCGATGGTCGTGGCGCGAGACATCGCGCACGCCAAGCTCAAGGAGCGGATCGATGCCGGCCAAGGCCTGCCGCAATACGTCAAGGACCGGATGATCTATTATGCCGGCCCGGCGAAGACGCCGAAGGGCTATGCCACCGGCGCTTTCGGCCCCACCACCGCCGGCCGCATGGACTCCTATGTTGACCTGCTGATGGCCAATGGCGGCGGCTTCGTCACGCTGGCCAAGGGCAATCGCTCGAAGCAGGTGACCGATGCCTGCAAGAAGCATGGCGGCTTCTATCTCGCCTCGATCGGCGGGCCGGGTGCACGCCTGGCCCAGGACTGCATCAAGAAGGTCGACGTGCTCGAATATCCCGAGCTCGGCATGGAGGCGATCTGGCAGATCGAGGTCGTCGACTTCCCCGCCTTCGTCGTCGTCGACGACAAGGGCAACGACTTCTTCGCCCAGTACCAGCACTAGGCTCTAAGTGGCGGAGGGCTTCGCCGCCTTTGTCGAGGAGCTATTGGAGCCCTTCGGCCGGGTGACGTGCCGGCGCATGTTCGGCGGCCTCGGCATCTATCTCGGCGGGCGCTTTGTCGCCATCGTCTGGAAAGACACGCTCTATCTGAAGGCCTCCGGCAACGGAAAGGCCGCCTGCGAGGCGGCGGGTCTCAAGCGCTTCCGGCCGTCCTCCAGGACGCCCGGCTACAGCCTCGGCTTTTACGCGCCGCCCGACGACGCGCTGGAAGATCCTGACGCGCTCCGGCCCTGGGTCGAGATCGCCTTGGCTGCGGCACGATCGAGCCCGGTCAAGAAAGCGATGGTGCGCCACTCTGCCCCCAATTGAGGCAGCGTTTCACCCGGCCGTCACGCCGCCTTGTCACCCGGACTGGCCGCCACCTATCCTTCTCCTGGCGTCCAAGAGAGACGCGCTCACAGGAGGATATCTCGATGATGCGACGACACCTCGTTTCGCTTGCCAGCAGCGTTGCGCTCTTGATCGGCCTTGGGCTTGCGCCGGCGGCGCAGGCTGCCTGGCCGGAACGCCCCGTATCGATCATCGTCCCGGCCGCTGCCGGTGGCGGCACCGATGCAACCGGTCGCCTCTTAGCAAAGCAGCTGCAGGACATCTTCAAGCAACCTTTCAACGTCGTGAACCAGGGCCAGGCGGGCGGGGTGGTGGGCCACACGAACATCGCGACCGCGCGCCCGGACGGCTACACCCTTGGCGTCATCTATCCCTATGCCCAGTACAAGCTGCTCGGCCAGGCCGACATCAACCGCGATATGTTTACGCCGATCGCGCAGTACAATTTCGATCCGGCCGGCTTCCACGCACCGATCAACACGCCCTACAAGACTCTCAAAGATGCACTGGCGGCGATCAAGGCAAACCCGTCGAAGTTCAAGATCGGCTGCGGCGGCTCCTGCGGCGGCAGCTGGGATATCCCTGTCTCCGGACTTCTGATCGACCAGGGCGTCGACACCAAGGCGATCAATTTCATCCCGAGCAACGGCGCCGCAGTGAGCCTGCAGGAGCTCGCCGCCGGCGGCCTCGACTTCGTGACCGCCTCGGCGCCGGAAGCGAAGGCCCTGATCGAGGCCGGCAAGGTGCAGCCCCTGGTGGTCATGAGCGACGATCGCATTCCCGCTTTCCCGAATATCGCCACGGTCAAGGAGCAGATCGGCAAGACTTTTGAAGGCGGCGCCTGGCGCGGCGTCGCCGGTCCGAAGGGGCTGCCGGCCGAGGTCGTGCAGGCGATGGAGAAGGCGCTGAAGCAGATCTACGACTCGGCCGAGTTCCGCGACGCAATGACCGCGCGGGGCTTCGGCATGCGTTGGCGGCCTTCGGCCGACTTCACCGCCTTCCTCAAGGAGCACGAGGAATTCACCGCGCGCATCATGACCGCGCTCAACATGGTGAAGAAGTAGCCTGGATCCTCGACCCGCCCGGCGCCGCCGGGCGGGTCGTTCCTCTCCTCATGAAGTTCAACGACGCGATCATCGGGATCGTCGTCGCGCTTTTCGGCGCGGCGGTCATTTCTCAGGCCTGGTACTTTCCGAAGGCCCAGCACATTCCCTACGGTCCCGGCTTCCTGCCGACGCTCCTCGGCATCGGCCTTGTGATCTGCGGCGGGCTGCTGGTGATCGGCGGCCTGACCCATCGCCGCGAGCAGCCGGTGCTCGCGCTCGGTGCCTGGGCGAGCTCACCCCGGCACGCTTTCGGCTTCCTGCTCGTCCTCGCCGGCCTTGGCTTCTACGTGCTGTTTGCCGACGACATCGGCCATTTCGCCTGCTCGGTCATCATCCTCTTTGCGCTGATCGCGCATCTGAGCCGCAGGCCGCTCTATGCCCTGGCTATCGCGATCGTCGCCAGCGTCGCCATCCAGATGTTCTTCGTCGAGATCCTTCTGGTGCCGCTCCCCTGGGGCGTGCTCGAGCCCTATTCGGGATGGTTCAATTGGAGGTGATCCTGACCGCGCTCGGGTTGCTGCTGCAGCCCTACACGCTGACGGTCATGCTGGCGGCCGCGGTGTTCGGCCTGTTCGTCGGGTCCATGCCCGGACTGACCGCGACGATGGCGACGGCGCTGCTGGTGCCGGTCACCTTCTTCATGGAGCCGGTGCCGGCGATCGCAGCGATCGTAACCGCCTCGGCCATGGCGATCTTCGCCGGCGACATTCCCGGAGCGCTCTTGCGCATTCCCGGCACACCGGCCTCCGCCGCCTACACCGACGAAGCCTACGCCATGACCAGGAAGGGCGAAGCCGAGATGGCGCTTGGCGCGGGCGTCACCACCTCGGTCTATGGCGGCCTTTTCGGTTCGGCTGCGCTGATGTTCGCGGCGCCGCCGCTGGCCGAGCTCGCGCTCAAGTTCTCGAGCTATGAGTATTTCTGGCTCTCGATGCTCGGCCTCGCCTGCGCCCTCCTCGTCTCGCCGGGATCGCCGGTCAAGGGCGCGATCTCTCTCCTCTTCGGCTTGCTGCTTGCCACCATCGGCATCGATCCAATGACGGGCTTCAGCCGGTTCACTTTCGGTTACGTCCAGCTCCTCGGCGGCCTCAGCCTGGTCCCGGTCCTGGTCGGCATGTATGCCGTAGCCGAGATCCTGCGTTATGCGACGACAATCGATGCGCCCGCGACCCTGCCGCAGAAGAAGATCGGCAACATCTTTGCCGGGCAATGGCGGATGCTGTGGAAGTACCGCTGGCCGGTCATGCGCGGCAACATCACGGGCACGCTGATCGGCGCGCTACCCGGCGCCGGCGCCGACGTCGCCGCCTGGATCTCCTACGCGACGGCGAAGAGGTTCTCGAAGGAGCCGGAGAAGTTCGGCACCGGCCATGTCGAGGGCATCGCCGAGGCCGGGGCCGCCAACAATTCCGCGCTTGGCGGCGCCTACATACCGGCTACGGTTTTCGGCATTCCGGGCGACTCGATCACGGCGATCGTGATCGGCGTCCTCTACATGAAGGGGATGAATCCGGGACCGACCATCTTCATCCGCAACCCCGAGCTGATCTATGCGGTGTTCCTGTCCTTCTTCCTCGCCAACCTCTTGATGCTTCCGCTCGGTTGGACTGCAATCAAGGCCTCCAAGCAGATCCTCTCGGTGCCGCGTCACACGCTGATGCCGATCATCCTGATGTTCTGCCTGGTCGGCTCGTTTGCGATCGACAATGTGCTCTTCGCCGTCACCGTCATGTTGATCATGGGCATCGCCGGCTTCCTGATGGAGGAGAACGGCATTCCGATCGCGCCCTGCGTTCTGGCTCTGGTGCTGGGGCCGCTGATCGAGAACAACTTCATCACCTCGATGATGAAGGCTGAGGGTCATCTGCTGCCGTTTTTCGAACGTCCCATCGCCGGCGCGCTCGGGGTCATCACGATACTTGTCTGGCTGACGCCGTTGGCGCTCTGGCTCTGGCGGCGGAGCCGCTGGCGCGCGGCGGCGGGAGCCTAGGCGACGAAGGCGTCGTAGGGACCGCCGGCCCAGATCGGCCGCTTGCCGAAGATCAGCGCCACCTGCATTGCGCGGGCGCTCGCCTCCTCCATCGTCACCTCGACGAAGCCGGCGTTGGGCAGCGCACGCAGCAGCATCTCGCAGCGGCGGCGAGCTCTCGGCTCCATCGTCATGCGCATGGCGATCAGAAAGCGTCCGCCGGGCTTGAGGATACGCAGCACCGACTTCAGGTCGAGCCGGAGATGCGGCCAGAACTGCACGGAGTTGACCGCCAGCACAACATCGAAGCTGCCTTCGCGGAACGGCATTTCCGAGACCGAGCATTCGCGCACATCGACCACACCCTCGCGGATCGCGACCTTGTTCAGCGTGCGTGCCGCGTCCACCATGTCGGGTGCGTGGTCGATGGCGACGATCCGCCTTGCCTGCCCGTCGCGCACAAGCCGCTCGATGGCGTCGCCCGGCCCGCAGCCGATCTCAAGCACGGACTCGCCATGCTGCATCTCAAGCGCCGAGACCGCGCAGCGGTTTATCGGTCCGTTGACGCGACGCCACAGCCAGCCGAAAGCGCGGCCGACCCGGCCGCGCGGCTTGGCCGCCTGGCCGATCTTCGGCCGGGCAAGAGCCTCGTCTTCCTTCTCTTCCTGGAGCAGCATCCGGGCACTAGTTCGCGCCCGTCCTTCTATGCCGTCAAGCCGAGGCCGGTCGAAGCTCGCCCGCAGCTTGGCGAGAAACCCGAAAGGCCGAATGCAGCGCGAGCACGCCCATCCCGGCCGCAACCAGCGCGTCCGGCCAGCCTTGCCCCGTCCCCAGCACGCCAGCTGCCGCAGCGAGCACGGCCAGGTTGCCGATCGCGTCGTTGCGCGTGCAGAGCCAGACCGAGCGGCGATTGGAGTCGCCCTCGCGGAAGCGGTAGAGCAGCATGGCGACGCCGAGGTTGGCGAAGAGCGCCAGCGTGCCGACGACGCCCATGGTCGGTGCTTCCGGCACCGTGCCGGCCAACGCGTGCAGAGCGGTCGAGCCCAGCACCCAGAGGCCGAACCCCGCCATGCTCGCCGCCTTCAGCAGCGAGGCCTTGGCGCGGATCGCTACCGCCGCGGTTAGCACCCAGAGGCTGACGGCATAGTTGGCACCGTCGCCGAGGAAGTCGATCGAGTCGGCCAGCAGCGAGTCAGACTGCGACGCTCGGCTCGCCAGAATCTCGATCGCGAACATCGCGAGGTTGACGACGAGCGCGATGATCAAGATGCGCCGGTAGACCGGATCGTTGCCCGTACCGTTGTCATGATCGCAGCAATGGGCAGGCATCTCAGTCCTCCGAACGAGGTTCGCGGATATGGGCCGCCATGTCCTCGATGACGGTACGCACATGCGCATCGGCGAGCGAGTAGAAGACCTGCTTCCCCTGGCGCTCGGCCTTGACCAGGCGGGCGGCACGCAGGAGGCGCAGGTGATGGCTGACGAGCGAGGGGCTCTGGCGCAGACCCTCAGCGACGGCGCCGACCGGGCGCGGCTCCTCGGCAACGGCGAGCACAATTGCCAGTCGGGTCGGGTCGCCGAGCAGCCGGAAGGTCCCGGCCAGCTCCTGGGTCTGACTCACGGTCAGAAGATGCATGTTATGTAATATATTTCTGAACATATGAACATATGTTCGAATATTACGTTCCCGGAGCCCGTGCAAGCGGCCGGCCTTGACCCATCGGGGTTACCCCTCAAGATCGACGGCAAGGGCTAGACCCACTCATTGCAGAGAGACCCATGGCCTTGGCAAAGGCGAAGCCGGCCGTCTCCGACTACCTCGTAACCCAGGACTGGAAGGGGTATTCGGCGACGGAGCACACGACCTGGAAGACGCTGTTCGAGCGCCAGCAGGCGATCCTCAGGGACCGCGCCTGCAACGAGTATCTGGCCGGCGTCCATGCGCTCGACGTAACCGCCGCTGGTATCCCTGACTTCCGGCGTCTCAACGAGATCCTGAAGGCCTCATCGGGTTGGGAGATCGTCGCGGTGCCGGGCCTCGTGCCGGATGACGTGTTCTTCGCGCTGCTCGCCGACCGCAAGTTTCCCTCGACCTGCTTCATCCGCACCCCGGCGCAGCTCGACTACATCCAGGAGCCCGACGTCTTCCATGACGTCTTTGGTCATGTACCGCTGCTGGTGCATCCGGTCTTCGGTGACTACATGCAAGCCTATGGCGAGGGCGGCTTGAAGGCGCTCGGCCTCGGTGCGCTGGAGAAGCTGGCGCGGCTCTACTGGTACACGGTCGAATTCGGGCTCATCCGCACACCGGAAGGCCTGCGCATCTACGGTTCCGGCATCGTCTCGAGCAAGGGCGAGTCAATCTATTCGCTCGAAGCGAAAGCCCCGAAGCGCATCGAGTTCGACCTGATGCGGATCATGCGCACGCGCTATCGCATCGATGACTTCCAGGAGTGCTATTTCGTCATCGACAGCTTCAAGGACCTGATCGAGGCGACGCGCCCGGACTTCACGCCCTACTATGCGGAACTCGCCGGGCTCCCCGACATTGCGCCGGGGGAGGTCATCGAGAGCGACCGGCTTCTCTAAGGCAATTCCGCCCACCAAGCCGGACCGGTGCTCCATGCCGCGCCGGCATTCATGCACGCCGACTCGGGCCTTACGATGCCTTGGAGGCCTATGAGGCGATCTCGCGCGCGATCACGAGGCGCTGGATGTCCGAGGTGCCTTCGTAGATCTGGGTGATGCGGACGTCGCGGTAGATGCGCTCGACCGGAAAGTCGGCGAGGTAGCCGTAGCCGCCGTGGATCTGGATCGCATCCGAGCAGACGCGCTCCGCGATCTCGGATGCGAAGAGCTTCGCCATCGAGGCCTCTTTCAGGCAACGCTCGCCGGCATCGCGCAGCGCCGCGGCGTGCAGAACGAGCTGGCGGGCGGCCTCGATCTGGGTTGCCATATCGGCAAGGCGGAAGCCGACGGCCTGGTGCTCGAAGATCGGCTTGCCGAAGGTTTGGCGTTCCTTCGCATAGGCAAGCGCGGCCTCATAGGCGGCGCGTGCCATGCCGATCGCCTGAGCGCCGATGCCGATACGGCCGCCCTCGAGGTTGGCGAGCGCGATACGGTAGCCGTCACCCTCCTTGCCCAGCATCAGCTCGGGCTCGATGCGGACATCGTCCATCTGGATCTGACAGGTCTCGGAGGCGTTAAGGCCGAGCTTCTTCTCGACCCGCGCGACCTTCCACCCTTCGGCCGTGGTCGGGACCAGGAAGGCGGAGATACCCTTCTTGCCGGCGTCAGGATCGGTGACCGCGAAGACGATGGCGAGGTCGGCCTTGCCGCCCGAGGTGATGAACTGCTTGGTGCCGTTGAGCACCCAGCCATTTCCCTCGCGCTTCGCCCGCGTCTTCAGCGCGGAGGCGTCCGAGCCCGCCCCCGGCTCGGTCAGGCAGAAGCAGGCGAGCTGCTCGCCGCGCGCCAGCGGCCGCAGGAATTGCTCCTTCTGCCTATCGGTGCCGAATTTCAGGATTGGCATGCAGCCGACCGAATTGTGCACGCTCATGATCGTCGAGGTCGAGCCGTCGCCGGCGGCGATCTCCTCGAGCGCCAGCGCATAGGCGACGTGATCGGAGGCGGCGCCGTCGAGATGCTCCGGCACCAGCATGCCCATGAAGCCGAGTTTGCCGAGTTCCCGGAGCGCGTCGGAGGGGAAAGTCGCCTCCGCATCCCACCTTGCCGCGTGCGGCTTCAGATGCTCCTCGGCAAAGGCCCGCGCCGTGTCGCGGATCATCGCCTGGGTCTCGTTCAGCAGCATGCCAAGCTCTCCACTCGCCTCGACATGCGCCGAAACCCCTGGTTTCGCCGCCAGATCACCATGGAATCGCCTGGCCCTGGTAGTCGAAGAACTTTCCGGTGTCGCCCGGAACCACCTTGTCGATGACCTTCTTCATGCCGGCGATCGACTCCGGAATCTCGATCGCCGCCCCCGGCCCGCCCATGTCGGTCTTGACCCAGCCCGGATGCACCAAAAGGCAGGTGACGCCGCGGGACTTGAGATCGAGCGCAAGGCAGCTGACCGCCATGTTGAGGGCGCTCTTCGACGTGCGATAGGCGACTTGGCCGCCGGCAGAATTCATGCCGATCGAGCCCATGCGGCTGGTGACGAAGGCCATCTTCTTCTGCCTGGAATGAGCCACATTGTCGGCCAATGCCTCCGCCAGGCGCATCGGCGCGACGACATTGGTCTTCAGCACCTGCTGGAACTCGTCATAGTCGAGCTGACCGAGCTTGACGTCGCGCTTGCCGAAGATGCCGGCATTGTTGAGAAGGAGGTCGACCGGCTCGCTACCGAGACTCTTCCCCAGCGCCTTGACGTCCTTTGGGTCGTCGACATCGAGCGGATGGATGTGCAGATCGCCCTTGAGCTTGCGGAGCGCATCCGCCTTGGTCGGGTGCCGGCAGCCGGCATGCACGGTCCAGCCTTCGGCCAGATAGACGCGGGCGAACTCAAGGCCGAGGCCGCGATTGGCGCCGGTGATGACGGCGGTAGGCATTACTCGGTCTCCTTGAAAAGCTCGCGGCCGATCAGCATGCGGCGGATCTCGGATGTGCCGGCGCCGATCTCGTAGAGCTTGGCGTCTCGCAGAAGACGGCCGGTCGGAAAGTCGTTGATGTAGCCATTGCCGCCGAGGGCCTGGATCGCTTCGAGCGCCATCCAGGTCGCCTTCTCGGCAGCGTAGAGGATGGCGCCGGCGGAGTCCTTCCGCGTCGTCTTGCCTTTGTCGCAGGCCTTGGCCACCGCATAGACGTAGGATTTGGCGGCGTTCATGCCGACATACATGTCGGCGAGCTTACCCTGCATGAGCTGGAACTCGCCGATCGGCTGGCCGAACTGCTTGCGCTCATGCACATAGGGCACGACCACGTCCATGCAGGCCTGCATGATGCCAAGGGGTCCGGCAGCCAGCACGGCGCGCTCATAGTCGAGACCGCTCATCAGCACCCGCGCGCCGCCATTGACCTGGCCCAGCACATTCTCGGCCGGCACCTCGCAGTCGGCGAAGACCAGCTCGCAGGTGTTGGAGCCGCGCATACCGAGCTTGTCGAGCTTCTGAGCGGTCGAAAAGCCCTTCATGCCCTTCTCGATCAGGAAGGCGGTGATGCCCTTCTGATGCGCGGCCGGATCGGTCTTGGCATAAACGACCAGCGTGTCGGCATCCGGCCCGTTGGTGATCCACATCTTGGAGCCGTTGAGGAAGTAGCGATCGCCTTTCTTCTCGGCCCGCGTCTTCATGCCGACGACATCGGAGCCGGCGCCGGGCTCGCTCATCGCCAGCGCGCCGACGTTCTCGCCCGAGACGAGCTTCGGCAGGTACTTCTTCTTCTGCGCCAAGGTGCCGTTCAGCCGGATCTGGTTGACGCAGAGATTGGAGTGCGCGCCATAGGAAAGCCCGACCGAGGCCGAGGCACGGCTGATCTCCTCCATGGCGATGCAATGCTCGAGATAGCCCAGACCGGCGCCGCCGAATTCCTCCTCAACGGTGACGCCGAGGACTCCGAGATCGCCCATCTTGCGCCAGAGGTCGTTGGGGAAGGCGTTGGTGCGGTCGATCTCCGCCGCCCGTGGGGCAATCTCGCGCGCGGCGAAGCCGCGGACCGAGCTGCGCAGTTCGTCGGCGACGTCGCCCAGGTCGAAGTCGAGGCTCGGATAGTCGTTCGGCAGCATGGCGTTCCCTGACCCGCTTTTCGCCGACTATAGCGAATCGCGGGGGCCGACGCGCTAGGCGCCGCGATCACGCCAAGGGGTGTGCCGAGCGCCCTATCGGGGCTTGCGCGCCGCCAGCGTCTTCTTGAACAGCTTCACGTAGGCGTCGGGGCGCGTGACATAGGGGAAGTGCCCGCCGGTCTTGAGGTGGAACCTCTCGGCCTTGGGGTAGCGCTTGCGGACAGCCTCCAGCACCGGTCGCGCCACGACCATGTCGTCGGCGCTGTCGAGCACGACGATCCTGCTGTCAGGAAGCTTCAGCTTCGGCACTGCCGGCCCTTCGCGGACGACGAGCACGCGGCTCTTCAGCCACGCGCCGCCGAGCCGGTCGCAATTCTCCTTGAGCACCTTCTTCAGCAAGCGGAAACCGGCATCCGGCGCCGGCATGCCGGCGAGCGCGGCATGCGCCCTCGCCAGGTGTTCCTTTGCCGAAATCTTGCTCGCATCGCCGGGCAGCCGCACGCGCAGAGCCTTGTCCTTGGGGTCGATCAGCGTGTTGGCGACATACAGCTTTTCGATCCGCTCCGGATGCCGGGCCGCGAAGTGCTGCACGAGGAAACCGCCGAGCGAGGAGCCGAGGAGATGCGCTTTCTCGATCTTGAGCTTGTCGAACAGCACCTTCAGGCTGTCGGCGAGCTTCAGGATATTAAGCGCCGGCGGCACGGTAAGCGCGACGATGCGGGCGCTGCCCGAGAGCGCGACGATCTGGTTCCAGAAGATGTCGGCGACACCCATCGTCCCCGGAATCAGCACGAGCGTCGGCTGACTCTTCTTTCCTTTGACCTCGATGACACCCCATTTGAGCCGGCTAGCCGCGACCTGGCGCTCCGGATGGCGCTTACGGAATGCAGCGAGCTTCATGCGATCCCCCGTTGTTCCTTCTCAGCGGCCGCCGACCCGGCGTGCCAGATCGTGCACATACTTACGGTCTGCGGGGTCGAGCGCGCCCTTGGCCAGATCGTCCCGGAAGCCGCGCAGCTCATCCTTCGTGTCCGAGCTGACCGCGGCCGAGGCGAGCAGCCTGTCGATCAGCTCGGCTTCGTCGCCGGTCAGCTCGACAGTCGGCGCGGGCGGCGCGCGCAGCAGGTCTTCCCAGGCGAGGCCGGAGGCAGCGACGCGCCTGACCACCTCGCGCGCCGCGGTCAGCACATCAGCGTCGTCGGTGCCGCCAAGGCGGCCAAGCAAGGCAAGAAAGCTATCACGGTCGGTATTCGGCATCGGTCTCCTCAGCTCCGCCAGCGCAGGACACGTTCCTTCACGGGATTGACGAAGCCTCGGCCTTCGGCGCGGCTCGCCGACCATTCCTTCTTCAGTCGGTAATACCACTTCGCCTGGGTGTCGGCGTCATCGATCAGCATCAGCGGCGGATCTTCGGCAAGACCTATCGCCTGCATCGCCATGATGTCGCGGTCCTGCCCTAGGAAAGCACGGGCAAAGGGACGGAAGAAAGGCCTGAAAAGCGAGAGCCAGGGCCGTGTCCACCATATCGCGTGGTGGATCTGGGTCGTCTTGGCATCGATCGGGGTGACCGCGGTGAGCGCGCCGACGACGACCTTCTCAGTCCGGATGTGCTCGATCCGCACGCCGGGGAGCCGGAAGCTGATCTCGGTCTCCGGGGTGCCACCGATGATCCGATAGGCGCGGCTGTTCGAGGACGGCCGATGCCGGGCCATGGTGAAGCCGAGATCTGAGGGCACGAAGCGCTTGGCCTTCTCGTGAATCGAGGCCGCCGAACGCCACCACCAGGTCCGGTGCACAAAGGGGCCATGCGCCGGGTCCATGAGGCCGACCACGGCATGATCCATGGCGCAGCCGAAGGGCATCTTCTCAAGCAGATCCGCCGGCCGGTCGCCGACATCGGGCACCATCGGGATCGGCGGCGCAGCAGAAGGATCGGCGCCGGCGAAGATCCAGATGTTCCCCTGGACCTCGCGCGCCGGCAAAGTCTTGGCCTTGATGCGGCCAGGCTCGAAAGCCTGGCCCTCAACCAGCGACGGGATCGCGGTGCAGCGGCCATCGGCGCTGAAGCGCCAGCCGTGGTAGCAGCACTCGACCTCGCGCCCGTCGAAGCGGCCGAAGCTCAAGGGAATGCCGCGATGCGGGCAGAAATCCTTGAAGCAGAACACCTGGCCTTCATCGGTGCGTCCGAACAGCAGGCGCTCGCCGAGCACCGATCGCACGACCATGCGGCCGCGCGCGAGCTCGCGCCCGGGCAGCGCCAAGTACCAAAGGTCGCGGAGCCAACCCTGCTCTACAGGATCAGCCATGTCGCGAGCCCAAGGAAGGCGAAGAAGCCGACGACATCGGTCACGGTGGTGAGGAATACCCCGGAGGCGACAGCCGGGTCGACTCCAAGACGCTCCAGGATGAGCGGAATCGTCATGCCCGCGAGCCCGGCCGCCAGCAGGTTGAGAATCAAGGCCAGGCCGATCACGACGCCCAGCATCGGCCTGCCGAACCAGGCATAGGCGACGAGCCCGACTATCGCGCCGAACAGGGCGCCGTTGATGATGCCGAGCGCCCCTTCCTTGACGATGACGCGGAGCGCGTTGGTGCGGCCGATCTCGCGCATGGCGAGCGCGCGGACCGCAACGGTGAGCGACTGCGTCCCGGCGTTGCCGCCCATCGAGGCAACGATCGGCGCCAGCACTGCAAGCGCCACCACCTGCTCGATCGTATCTTCGAACATATGGATCACCGAGGCGGCGACGAAGGCCGTGGCCAGGTTGACCAGGAGCCAGACGAAGCGTGCCCTCGCGGTCTCGACCAAACCACTGGCGATGTCCGACTCGGAAACGCCGCCGAGCTTCAGGAGGTCGTCCTCGGCCTCTTCGTCGATGACGTCGACAATGTCGTCGACGGTGATGCGGCCGAGCAGCCGGCCGTTCTCGTCGACCACCGGCGTCGAGACCAGGCCGTAGCGGCGGAACATCTGCGCCACCTCTTCCTGGTCGGTAGCCGGCGGCACCGAGCGCGGCTCGGTTGCCATGATGTCGGCGACGCGTACTGGCCGTTTCGAGCGCAGCAATCGCGACAGCAGGATGACACCGTCCAGGCGATTGCCTGCGGAGACGACGTAGATCTCCTGGAAATTTTCCGGCAGCTCGGCTTCCGTCCGCATGAAGTCGATGGTCTGGCCGACCGTCCAGTGGGTCGGCACGGCCACGACCTCGCGCTGCATCAGGCGACCGGCCGAGTACTCGGGGTATGTTAGACCCTGCTCGAGGACGACGCTTTCCGCGGCCGGCACCGCCTCGAGGAGCCGATGCCGATCCTCCTCGCCTAGGTCGGTCATCAGATCGACGGCATCGTCGGAGTCGAGCTCGGTCAGCGCCGCGGCGACGTCGCGCGTGCCCATCACCTCGAACACATCCTCACGCACGGCTTCGTCGAGGTAGGGCAGGATCTCGGGATCGAACCGGGTGCGGATTGCCTCGATCGCCGCACGCCGCCGGTTCACATCGAGGCGCGAGAGCAGGTCGGCGACATCGGCCGGATGCAGCGGGCGGATGAGGCCTCGGATCTGGTTCGGCCGACCGGCGTCGACCGCATCCAGGATCGCCTGCTCGACCGCGGGAGTCAGGCCGTAAAGCGCTACTTCCGGTGGGCGCCGACGGGTTCCGTCGGCAAACGTCGCGTCCGCCGGGCCGGTCATCGCCTCACACCGCCGGACTGGCCGCCCGGCTCTGGGCGTCGGCGACGGCGAAGGCCGTCATGTTGACGATGCCGCGGACGGTGACGGCTTGCGTCAGGATATGCACGGGCTGAGCGGTGCCGAGCAGGATCGGCCCGACCGAAAGTCCTTCGCCCAGGATCTTGAGCAGATTGAAGGCGATGTTGGCGGCATCGATCGTCGGAAGGATCAGCAGGTTCGCCGTGCCTTTGAGACGAGAGTTGGGGAAGATGCGCTCGCGGATGATCTCCGAAACCGCGGCATCCCCCTGCATCTCGCCTTCGACCTCGAGATCCGGCGCCGCCTTCACGATCCGGGACAGCGCCTCCCGCATCTTCAACGCCGAGGGCGTATCGCGGCTCCCGAAGCTCGAATGCGAAACCAGCGCCACCTTGGGCTGGATGCCGAAACGGCGGACTTCTGCCGCGGCCATCAGCGTCATCTCGGCGATGGCGTCGACTGTCGGGTCCGTATTGACGTGCGTATCGGCGATGAAGAAGGAACCGCGCGGCAGGATCAGCAGGTTGAGCGCGGCGAAGTGACGCGCGCCGGGCTTGTGACCGATCACGTCGCGGACGTGGCGGAGATGGTCGGGATACCTGCCGACCGAGCCGCAGATCATTGCGTCCGCCTCGCCTCGCTTGACCATCAGCGTGCCAATGACCGTGGTCCGCGTGCGTACCACCGTGCGCGCGTGGTCGGGCGAGACGCCACGCCGTTCCAGCAGCGAGTGGTAGAGCTTCCAATATTCCGGGTAGCGCGGATCGTCCTCGGGGTTGACCAGATCGAAGTGATCGCCGCGCCGCATACGCAGCCCGAAGCGCTGGATGCGCATGTCGACGACCGAAGGTCGGCCGATCAGGATCGGCCGTGCGAGCTTCTCGTCGATCACCGTCTGCACGGCGCGAAGCACACGCTCCTCCTCGCCGTCGGTGTAGACGACGCGCTTCGGATCGAGCTTGGCGCGCTGATAGACCGGCCGCATCACCTGGCCGGAGCGGAAGACGAATTGCGAGAGGTGCTGGCGATAGGCGTCGAGATCGGCAATCGGCCGGGTCGCGACGCCGCTCGCCATCGCCGCCTCCGCGACGGCGGGGGCGATGCGCGTGATGAGCCTGGGGTCGAAAGGCTTCGGGATCAGGTTGTCGGGTCCGAAGGCCGGTGGCGCCTCGCCATAGGCGGCGGCGACGATGTCGGAGGACTCCTCCATCGCGAGGTCGGCGATCGCCTTGACGCAGGCGACCTTCATCGCCTCGTTGACCGCGGTCGCGCCGACATCGAGCGCACCGCGGAAGATGAAAGGAAAGCAGAGGACGTTGTTGACCTGGTTCGGATAGTCGGAGCGGCCGGTCGCGATCACGGCATCGGGACGCACCGCCCGCACCTCCTCCGGCAGGATCTCGGGCGTCGGATTGGCGAGGGCCAGCACGATCGGCCGTTCTGCCATCTTCGCCACCATCTCGGGCTTGAGCACGCGGGGCGCGGAAAGTCCGAGGAAGATGTCGGCACCGCCGATCGCATCGCCCAGCGACCGCGCCTTGGTCTCGCGCGCGTAGCGCTCCTTGCGCGGGTCCATCAGCTCCTTGCGCCCGGCATAGACGACGCCCGCGATGTCGGAGACCATCGTGTTCTCGATCTTGAGGCCGAGATGGACGAGAAGATCGAGGCAGGCGAGCGCGGCGGCGCCGGCGCCGGAGGCCACCAGCTTGACGCTGTCGAGCGACTTTCCGACGACGCGGAGCGCATTCAGGATCGCCGCGGCGACGATGATCGCGGTGCCGTGCTGATCGTCATGGAAGACCGGAATCTTCATCCGGCGGCGGAGCTTCTCCTCGATCTCAAAGCATTCCGGCGCCTTGATGTCCTCAAGGTTGATGCCGCCGAAGGTCGGCTCGAGCGCGGCGACAATGTCGACCAGCTTGTCGGGATCGAGCTCGTCAATCTCGATGTCGAAGACATCGATGCCGGCGAACTTCTTGAAGAGAACGCCCTTGCCTTCCATCACCGGCTTGGCGGAGAGCGCGCCGATGGCGCCCAGGCCGAGGACGGCGGTGCCGTTGGTGACGACGGCGACCAGGTTGCCCCGCGCGGTGAGCTCGGCCGCCTGGGCGGCGTCGCCGGCGATCGCCTCGGAAGCGGCGGCAACGCCCGGCGTATAGGCCAACGCCAGGTCGCGCTGGTTGGCCAGCGGCTTGGTCGGGATGACGCCGATCTTTCCGGCCGGCGCACGCCGATGATAGTCGAGCGCCGCTGCCCTTACGTCCTCGTCGGCCATGCCCCTCCCGCTCCCCGTCGTGCCGGGCCGCTATCGTACCGATCTTGAGCGAAAGGCCCGCTCGATTTCTCGGGCGGGCCTTTCGGAAATTGGTGCGGTCGAGAAGACTCGAACTTCCACAGGGTTTCCCCCACAGCGACCTCAACGCTGCGCGTCTACCAGTTCCGCCACGACCGCATTGCGTGGGATGCAGGGCCGGGATGGGCATCCGGTCCTTGCCAAGAACGCCCGCCGGGAATAGCAAATCGCGACCCATGGATCAAGCGGCGCCGACCACCGAGTCAGGCCTGGAATGGCGGGAGGAAGACCGTCCGGTCCCCTATCCCGAAGCCCTGGCGCGGATGGAGGCCCGGGTCGAGGAAATCCGCGCCGGAAAGGCGCCCGAGCTGGTCTGGCTGCTCGAGCACCCGCCCCTCTATACCGCAGGCACTTCGGCCGACCCCAAGGAGCTCCTGGACCCGCGCTTTCCGGTCTTCGCCACGGGCCGCGGCGGCCGCTACACTTATCATGGGCCCGGCCAGCGCGTGGTCTATGCCCTGCTCGACCTCAAGCGCCGGAAGCCCGACATCCGCGCCTATGTGCACGCCCTGGAGGCCTGGGCCATCGGCGCGCTGGCCCGTCTCGGAGTCGAGGCGGAGACCCGGCCGGACCGTATCGGCCTCTGGGTCCGGCGCAGCGACCGCAACACCCCCTGGGTCGAGGACAAGATAGGCGCTATCGGTGTGCGTGTACGCCGCTGGGTCAGCTTCCACGGCCTCGCGCTCAACGTCGAGCCCGACCTCTCGCATTTCGGCGGCATCGTACCCTGCGGCATCTCGGCGCATGGGGTTACCTCGCTGGTCGATCTCGGCGTGCCCGCGACCATGGCCGACCTCGATGCAGCGCTCAAGGCCGCGTTCGAGGACGTGTTCGGCCGGGAGGGCAGCTTCAGTCGCGAATGCCGCTGAAGGCCATTGCCAGGAACAGGACCATCGCGCCGATCGTCGCTAACGAACCGATGGCGACAACCACATGCTCGTCGGCGAAGATGCTGCGCGCGATGCCGATGACCAGCAGCAGCGCGCCGACCTGGGCCATCCAGAACTGCGGCCAGGCGAGCCGGCTCTCCTCATCTGCGGATAGGCCTTGAGGACGAGGCCGTAGAGCGCAAGGGCCGCCCAGCCCACCAGGTTGATGTGGGCATGGACCGGCGCCGCCGCGAAGTCCTGGCCGTCGCCCGTATGGATGCCGAGGCCCACGCCGGCCAGCGCATAGACGATGGCGTCAGCAGAAAGCTGCTCGGAAGCGTCATCGATCGTCTCCAAGGAACTCGATTGAGGACTGATACGCAGGAATCACGCGGTCGGATGCTGAGCGAAGCCCGCGACGGGGGCCTCGGCTGACGGCTCCGCGTCCACCCGATCGACCCGCGCCGATGGCGGGCCGCGACGGCAGGCGGCGATCATGGCCTCGACCGCGTCCTTCGGGCCCGCGAACACCGCTTCGACCGCACCGTCCCGGCGGTTCCTGACCCAACCATCGAGGCCGCGGCGCGTGGCTTCCTCGACAGTCCAGCCGCGATACCACACGCCTTGAACCCGGCCTTCGATGCGGACGCGGACGACGCAGCGTTCGCTCACGCGAATTCCAGGATCTTCTGGTCGACGGCGAGGGAGTCCCCGGCATTGGCGTGGACAATGGCGACCTTGCCATCCTGCGGCGCCTTAAGCACGTTTTCCATCTTCATGGCCTCGACCACGGCAAGCGGCTCGCCGGCCTTCACCTCCTGTCCCGGCTTGACCGCAACCGAGACGAGGAGCCCCGGCATCGGCGAGAGCAGGAAGCGCGAGAGGTCGGGAGCCGCCTTCTTCGGCATCAGCGCCAGGTAGCGGGCGGCCTGCGGCGGCACCACCTGCGCCTCGGCCTGGCGGCCGTCGCGCGCGATCCGCCATGAGATACCGTGGCGGCGGATGCGGGCGGCGCAGGCCTCGCCATTGGCGGTGCCGTCGAAGAGCAGCGTTCCCGGCGCGAATTCGCCGCGCAACGCGACGACATGACCCGCGACCGCGACGTCATAGCCATGCTCGGCCGGCTGAACCGCGACCGGCAGATCGATCGGGTCGGAGCCTTCGACCGCAAGCCGCACAACCCAGTCGATTGCGACCGTCGTGCGTCGCCCCGGAAGCTGCCCGTCGATCATCGCATCGCGCTCGGCGAGCCGCCGCTGGAAGGCGGCGGCGAGCGCGGCGAGCAGGTGACGGTTGGCATCCGATGCCGGCGCACCCTTGAAGCCCTTCGGATATTCCTCGGCGATCAGGTTGGTGGTGAGGCGTCCCTCGCGGAAGCGCGGAAGCGCCAAGAGCGCTGCAAGGAAGTCGAGGTTGTGACCGACACCCTCGATCTCGTAGCGGTCGAGCGCGGCGAGCGCGCGATCGATCGCCTCCTCGCGCGTCGCACCCGATGTCACCAGCTTGGCGATCATCGGGTCGTAGTGCATCGATATCTCGGCGCCTTCGTAGACGCCGGTGTCGACGCGGATGCCGTCGCCCTGCGGCGGCCGATAGCGCGTGAGGCGCCCGATCGCCGGCAGGAACCCGCGGCGAGGATCCTCGGCATAGATTCGGGCCTCCATTGCCCATCCCTCGAGCGCCACATCCTTCTGCGCAAGGGGCAGCTTCTCGCCGGCAGCGACCCGGATCATCAGCTCGACCAGATCGAGACCGGTCACCAGCTCAGTCACGGGGTGCTCGACCTGGAGCCGGGTGTTCATCTCGAGGAAGTAGAAGTTGCGGTCCTTGTCGACGATGAACTCGACGGTGCCGGCCGAGCGGTACTTGACCGCCTTGGCCAGCGCCACCGCCTGCTCACCCATCGCCTTCCGCGTCTTGGCGTCGAGGAAGGGACTCGGAGCTTCCTCCAGAACCTTCTGATGACGGCGCTGCACCGAGCATTCGCGCTCGCCGAGGTAGACGACGGTGCCATGCGCGTCGCCGATCACCTGGATCTCGATGTGGCGCGGCTCCTCGACATAGCGCTCGATGAAGACGCGGTCGTCGCCGAAGGAGGACTTCGCCTCGTTGGTCGCCGACTGAAAGCCTTCGCGCACCTCGGCGTCGCTGCGCGCGATCCGCATCCCCTTTCCGCCGCCGCCGGCCGAGGCCTTGATCATCACCGGGAAGCCGACCTTCTTCGCGATCTCGACCGCCTCTTCGGCGTCCGGAATCGCCTCAAGGTGGCCCGGCACGGTCGAGACGCGGGCTGCCTGCGCCAGCTTCTTCGACTCGATCTTGTCGCCCATGGCCTGGATCGCGTGCGGCTCCGGGCCGATGAAGACGATGCCGGCCGTCTTCAGCGCCTCGCAAAATGGTGCGCGCTCGGAGAGGAAGCCATAGCCCGGATGCACCGCCTCGGCGCCGGTCTGCTTGCAAGCCGCAACGATCGCCTCGATGTTGAGATAGCTTTGAGCCGAGGGCGGCGGCCCGATCCTGACCGCCTCGTCCGCCTCGCGCACATGCAGGGCGTCGGCATCCGCATCCGAATAGACCGCGACCGTGCCGATGCCGAGCCGCTTCGCCGTCCGGATCACGCGACAGGCGATCTCGCCGCGATTGGCGATGAGGATTTTCTTGAATGGTGGTGTCACGCGGCGCCTCCCTCGACTCCGCCGGCAGCAGACGTCCTCATCCTGAGCCTGTCGAAGGGTGAGGACGCTGCGAGGTTGCGCAGCTTGCTCCAGTCCCCACGCATCAGCGCCTCCTTCTTGGCTCGACTCCAGCCTTTGAGCTGGCGTTCCGCTGCGATCGCATCGTCGACGCGCTCAAAAGGTTCCTGGAAAACCAGCTCGACCGGTCGACGCGACTTCGTCCAACCGCCAAACGTCCCGGCATTGTGCTCTGCCAGGCGACTCTCGAGGCTCTTCCGCGTGGAGCCGACATAGTAAGTTTCATCGGCGCTACGGAGGATGTAGACAAACGCCGTCATTCGCAGTCCCGGTCTGTGCGCTCACCCTTCGACAAGCTCAGGATGAGGGCTACTGATAGGCCGAATAGCTTCGGGTTCACCGTCCGCCCCCGAACACCCCCATCACATAGGCGCAGTGCACGGCGAGCGGCGCACCCCAGGCGACGAGCAGGAATACGAACCATGGCTGTTCCGGCTGGACGATGACATGCACGACGATCAGCACGACCATCGCGGCCGCATAGGCCAGCAGGTGCAGCTTGAAGCCGCGCAGGCGCCGCTGCATCAGAGCGGAATATTCCGGTGTTTCCGCCATGGGTCTTCGATCTTCTTGTCGCGCAGCATGGCGAGCGAGCGGCAGATCCGCGGCCGGGTCGAATGCGGCATGATCACGTCGTCGATGAAGCCGCGATGGCCGGCGACGAAGGGATTGGCAAACTTCTCGCGATATTCATCGGTGCGTGCCTCGATCTTGGCCGGATCGCCGATATCGCCGCGGAAGATGATCTCGACCGCGCCTTTCGGCCCCATCACCGCGATTTCGGCCGTCGGCCAGGCGTAGTTCACGTCGCCGCGGAGATGCTTCGAGCTCATTACGTCGTAAGCGCCGCCATAGGCTTTCCGCGTGATCACTGTCACCTTGGGCACGGTCGCCTCGGCATAGGCGAAAAGCAGCTTGGCGCCATGCTTGATGATGCCGCCATATTCCTGTGCGGTGCCCGGAAGGAATCCCGGCACGTCGACGAAGGTGACGATCGGGATGTTGAAGGCATCGCAGAAGCGGACGAAGCGTGCGCCTTTCCGCGCCGAGTCGATATCGAGACACCCCGCCAGCACCATCGGCTGGTTGGCGACGATGCCGATCGTCTGCCCGGCCATGCGGCCGAAGCCGATGACGATGTTGCCGGCATATCCCGGCTGCAGCTCGAAGAAGTCGCCCTCGTCGACGACCTTCAGGATCAGCTCCTTGATGTCGTAGGGCTTGTTCGGATTGGCCGGCACCAGCGTATCGAGCGAGTCCTCGGTGCGGTCGGCCGGATCGGATGTCGGCTTGATCGGCGGCTTCGCCCGGTTCGAGGGGGGAAGGAAGTCGAGAAAGCGGCGAAGCTGAAGCAGGGCCTCGACATCGTTCTCGAAGGCGAGATCGGAGACGCCCGATCTGGTCGAGTGCGTGACCGCGCCGCCGAGCTCCTCATGCGTGACGGTCTCGTGCGTGACCGTCTTCACCACGTCGGGGCCGGTTACGAACATATACGAGGAATCCTTCACCATGAAGATGAAGTCGGTCATCGCCGGCGAGTAGACCGCACCGCCGGCGCAAGGCCCCATGATCAGCGACACCTGCGGAACCACGCCCGAGGCGATCACGTTCCGCTGGAACACCTCGGCATAGCCGGCGAGCGAAGCCACACCCTCCTGGATGCGCGCCCCGCCTGAGTCGTTCAAGCCCACCACCGGCGCACCGACCTGCATCGCCTTGTCCATGATCTTGCAGATCTTCTCAGCATGCGCCTCCGAGAGCGAGCCGCCGAAGACGGTGAAGTCCTGGCTGAAGGCAAAGACCAGACGCCCGTTGACAGTGCCGAAGCCGGTGACGACGCCGTCGCCTGGCACGCGTTGTTTGTCCATGCCGAAATCCGTCGAGCGATGCTCAACGAACATGTCCCACTCCTCGAAGGATCCGGCGTCGAAAAGGAGATCGAGCCGTTCACGCGCCGTCAGCTTGCCCTTGGCGTGCTGGGCCTCGATACGGCGGGCGCCGCCCCCTTCGCGCGCCTGCGCACGCTTTTTCTCGAGTCGGCGGAGGATGTCCTGCATCGCCCCCTCTTCAGGCCGTCCTTCAGGTCTTCCCGGATAGCATCAATGGCGGACGCGTACCAGCGAGAGCAGCCTTGCCGCATCGGCGAGATCGGCATGAATGCTCTTGCGGCGCTCAGCTGCCTCCGGATCCTCGCCCCAGCGCTCGATCTGATGATCCTCATCGAGGCGCGAGAGGCGATGCCCTTCCTCCCAGCCGATGCGGCCAAGGAATACAGCAAAGGCGAGGACGATCGACCCGGTGCCGCCGGCCAGCGTCTGGATACCGGCGAGCTCCAGGTCGTCGAGGGCCGCGATCCGCACGCGGACCGCGGCCAGCGTCGCTGGCGGCTGGACCAGAGGCATGACACCGGTTGCAATATCGAATCTGGCGCCGATCTCCTCCTCCGCCCAGTCGAGCAACGGTTGCCATCCTTTCTTCTGCCGCTCGATCAGCTCCGCAGGACGATCGGCGCGGTGGCAAAGGAGGTCAGTCTCAGCGAAAGCAGCAAGCTCACCGACGATGCGGTCCCGCTCGACGGCGATGCGGTCGAGGGCCGTGGCGACGAAGCGAGTCATCGGCATCGAGCGCGGATCGACCTTGTCGCCCTGAGCCCGCCACTCCTCAGCGACCGCTTCGGCGAGCGGACGCTGGCGTACCTCGAAACGTTTGCCGGCCGGCGTCCGCATCGGCTTGCGGTCGAGCGAGATGCCGTAGCCGCCGCCGCTCTCGGCGACCTCGACCGTCTTGTACTTGCGCCTCATGCGGGTTCCGCCAGCAGGAGCTCGGCGAGATGCGGGTAGGTGTCAGCGACGGCATGCGCGCCGGAGGCCATCAGTTCCGCGCGCGGGTGATAGCCCCAGGCGACGCCGAGGCCGCGCACGCCGGCGTTCGCGGCCATGCGCATGTCGAAGCTGGTATCGCCGATCATCACCGTGTCCTCCGGTGCGGCGCCGGCAAAGGCCATGGCGTCGCGCAGGATAGCTGGGTCCGGCTTGCCCGGCCCATCATCGGCGGTGTGCAGCGAAAGGAAACGCTCCAGCAGATCGTGGCGCGTCAACGTCGAAATCAGCCCGTGGCGCCCCTTGCCGGTGGCGACCGCCAGCATCCAGCCCGCACGGGCGAGCTGGTCCAGCGTCTCGCGCGTGCCCTCGAACAGCGGCTCGTGATGGTCGCGCTGGTGCTGCGCCGCGCGCGCGATGTCGCGATAGCCCTCGGCGAGCCGGCGGATGCGCGCCTCGTCGGCGCCGGGCGCCAGCAGTGCCATGGCATGCGTCAGCGGCAGGCCGATGGAGCGACGGATCTCGGCCTCGGCCGGCGCCGGATGGCCTTCGGCGACGAAGGCAGCGCCCATGATGCGGACGATCGCCGCTTGGCTGTCGACCAGCGTGCCGTCGCAGTCGAACACCGCAAGGCGCATGCGTCTCATGGTGCGTCGCGGAACGGGTCGTGCTCGGGACGCGCGGCGAAACCGAAATGCGCCCAGGTCGCCTTCATATGTGCCGGCAGCGGCGCCTCGACTTTCAGCACCTTGCCGTTCGGGCGGTGGAGCGCGATCGAGCGGGCATGGAGCTGAAGCTGCTTCGGCGCGTCGGCAAGATCGAGATGAGCGGCCTTGCCGCCGTACTTGCCGTCGCCGAGGATCGGGTGGCCGATCGCCTCCAGATGCGCGCGGAGCTGGTGCGTACGGCCGGTGATCGGCTTGAGCGCGACCCAGGCGATGAGGTTTCGCACCTCCTCGACCACGGCGAAGTCGGTGACGGCGCGCTTTCCCTCTTCCGGGTCGACGACCACCCGCTCGCCGCCCTTGCCCGGCAGCTTGGCGAGCTTGAGGTCGATACGGCCTTGGCGCGGCTTCGGCACACCGGCGACGACTGCCCAGTAGATCTTGTCGGCATCGCGCCCCTGGAAGGCGTCGCCGAGCCAGCGCGCCGCCTCGGCCGAGCGCGCCAGCACGAGCACGCCGGAGGTATCGCGGTCGAGGCGATGAACCAGGCGCGGCCGCTCCTTGGCCTCGAAACGCAGCGCATCCAGAAGCCCGTCGAGATGCTTGTCGGTGCCGGTGCCGCCCTGTACGGCGAGACCGGCCGGCTTGTCGATGACGAGAATCTCGGCGTCATTGTGCAGCACACGGGCGCGAAGGTCCTTCGCCTCGCGCTCATCGATCGGGCGTGCCTCCGGCTTCGGCGCCGGGGCGAGGTCCATCGGCGGAACACGGATAACCTGGCCGATCTCGAGCCGGTCGCTTGCCTTCACGCGCTTGCCGTCGACCCTCACCTGGCCGGTACGCAGCAGCTTCTCGAGCCGGCCATGGCCGAGGGTCGGGAAGTGACGCTTGAACCAGCGGTCGAGCCGCTGGTCGGCCTCCTCGGCCGAAACGGTGCGCTGCTCAACCGGCATTGATCGCCCTCACGGCCGCGGCACCCCGAAGATCCACCCTTCCCGCCTCAGCGCCTCCTGGTCGTGGCGCGGGGCATCCCATACCCGCTCCTCCCCCGCAAGGGCTCTCAGGCCCGCTGCCGAGACCAAGGCATCGGTGTCGTGATCCGACGGAGCCTGGCCCCGGGCGCGCGGCGAACGCGATCCCAGGGCCGCGAGAGCCTGTTTGAGATCGCTCCAGTCCCTGACCTTGGCGTTGCCGGCGCCGGCCCTGCGGAGGAACAGCCGCGGATAGATCTCGACCACAGCGGAGCTGCCGTTCGGGGCAGCGAATGGCCAGACGGCAACGGCGGTTTGAAGGCGATGGAGGACCCGCATGCCGGCCAGCGCCCCCAGCCCCACCTGCTTGGCGCCGATCAGCTTGTAAGGGCTCTGCGGCGAGCCCAGGCCTGCCATCCGGCAGGCCTGATCCGTCGCCCGGTGGGGGTCCCGGTAGGTCCTGGGTTGGCGTCCTGAGCGCCAGAAATCGGAGGCGTAGCGGGCATCGCCGGCGAAACCGCCGCCCCAGAGATCGGACGCCTCGCCGCCGACCTCCTCGACCAGGGCCCAGAGGTCTTGGACGGAAGGATCGGCATGGGTGAAGTAGCGCTGCGCCAGGACGAAGGGCAGCGAGAAGGCGAAGTCGAAGCCGATCGGCGCCCGCTCGCGCGCAACCAGATCCGAGACCCATTCGAGCGCCTGCAGCCGAGACCAGCGGCGGCCGCCCGGCGGCGGCACAAGGCGCGGTACGCCCCTGCCCGGCGTGCAGACGGCGACAGCGATGCCGTTGGCCTGACGCGCCCCCGACCAGTCCAGCGCGACGAAGCAGGCGAAGTCCACCTACAGCAGCGCCTTCACGATGCGCTCGCGCGTGAACGGCATGTCGTGGATGCGGGCGCCAAGCGCATGCGCGACGGCATTGCCGACCGCCGCCGCCGCGGGGCCGCAGGAGCACTCGCCGAGGCCGAGCGCCGGGTTGCCGGCCCCGTCGACAAGCTCGACCTGCATCTCCGGCACCTCGCTGAAGCTGAGGATCGGGTAGCTCCCCCAGTCGCGCGAGGCGATGCCGCGCTCGTCGAACCGAACCTGCTCCTTCAAGGTCCAGCTGATCGCCTGAACGATTCCGCCTTCGAGCTGGTTGCGCGCGCCGTCGGGATTCACGACGAGGCCCGCATCGGCGACGCACCAGATGCGCTCGACACGAACCTCCTCGTCGACGGCCACCGCCGCGGCAACCGCGGCATAGGCCGAGCGGTTCTTGTACCTGGCAAAGCCGAGGCCGAGCCCCTTGCCGGTTCCAGCCGGCCCGCGCGAGGCCCAGCCGCAGCGCAGGGCCGCCTGCTCCAGCAGCCGTCGAGCCCGCGGATCGAAAAGGATCGCGAGCCGATAGGCGAGAGGGTCCTGGCCGATGCGCGCGGCAAGGTCGTCGAGCATCGACTCGATCGCGAAGACGTTGGGCAGAGCGCCGAGCCCGCGCAGCGCCGAGGTCCGCACCGGCGGATTCAGCACCAGATGATGCAGGATGCGGTGCGCCGGGATGTCATAGAGCGGAATGGCGTTACGCGTCGCACCGCCGCCGCGCTCGACCGGCGGGTCCGTCGGCTTCGCCGGCGGCGGCGGGTTCGCGAGCGCCTCCGAAGCGAGGAGCGCGCCGCCGCTGCCCGGGCGCTGGACATGCGTCGGGCTCCAGATCTCGGTGGTCCAGTCGGCCGGATAGCCGCGATCGTCGAGCTGGACATGGAGCGTGATGAGCATCGCCGGTCCGACCGGCTCGAAGCCGAACTCCTCCTCACGCCGCCATCGCACGCGGATCTGCCGGCCGGGCAGGCGCATGGCGATCAGCGCCGCATCCATCGCCGCGTCATCCGCGCCGTTGTGGCCGTAGCAACCGGCGCCATGGAGATGCCGCGCGGTGATCGCCTCGATCGGCAGGCCGAGCGCGGCGGCGAGGTTCCGGCGAAGCGGGTGCATACCCTGGCCATGCGAATGCACGGTTAGATGGCCATCGCGATACTCGGCGAGCGCGCAGGACGGCGCCAGCGAGGCGTGAGCGACATAGGGCCGCGAGTAGGTCGCGCGAACCAAGTTTCGCGGCGGCGACGCAGCAGCCGCAGCGCCATGGGGGCGCTCCTCGCTCGGCTGGTCCCTAAGCCACGCCGCCTCCTGCTGCTCGGGCGTGAGTTTCCGAACCCTGTCCCAGCGCGCCTGTCTCTCCGCGGCCACCGCGGCGGCATCGGCAACACTCTCGGCTTCGCTAACGAAGGCAACGAAGTTCGCCTCGCGGAGGATCTGGATCTCGCCCTTCGCAGCACGTCGGATCGCGGCCTCGCCAAGCGATACGAGCTGCGCGCCTGGGCTCGGCTGACGCAGCACGCGCGCATGGAGGATCCCATGTGTCAGGACATCGTGGATGAACGCGGCACCGCCGCTGACCTTGGCCGGCAGGTCCCGGCGCGGCACGTCTTGCCCAACGATGCTGTGGGCGCTTGCCGCCTTCGGCGTCGCAGTGCCCTTCACGTTCTGGGTGAGATCGATCTCGCCGGCAACGGTCCAATAGTCTTGCCCCGTCTCGGCGCCGCATTGGAGGAATCGCCCCTCGACGACGGCGAGGTCCGTCGGGCTGCAGTTGAGGCGAAGCGCCGCGCGTTCGAGCGCGTTGGCCCGCACCTCGGCACAGATCAACCTGATCGAGCTGCCGCCGATCTCGATCGAGTGCGATGAACTCGTGTAGAGCTCGTCCGGACCCTCCGCGGTATCGCCCGAGAGCACGACGACCCGGCCATAGGGCAGGTCGAGCTCATCGGCCGCGATCTGTCCGAGCGCCGTCACGATACCCTGGCCGATCTCGACCTTGCCGCTGGCGATGCGCACGGTGCGATCGGGCAGAAAACGAATCCAACGGTCGAGCCGAGGATTCTCGATCAGGCTGGTCGGCAGCGCCGCCGTCATCCGGCTTCACCGCGCATCACCGCCGCGGCGCGCTCGACTGCGCGCAGGATGCGCTGATGCGCCCCGCAACGGCAGAGATGCCTGTCGAGGGCCGCGACGATGTCGGCCCGGCTCGGTCGCGGGTTGCGGTCGAGCAGCGCCTTGGCCGAGATCAGGATGCCAGAGAGGCAGTAGCCGCATTGCCCGGCCTGCTCGTCGAGGAAGGCCTGCTGAAGCGGTTGCCGCTTGCCGTCGGAGCTCAGTCCTTCGATTGTCGTGACGGTACGGCCGGCGAGGGTCGAGACATCGCGGCTGCAGGCATGCACCGGCTCGCCGTCGACGAGCACCATGCAGCTGCCGCACTGCTCCAGCCCGCAGCCGAAGCGCGTGCCGACGAGACCGAGGTGGTTGCGCAGCACGTCGAGCAGCGACGTGCCGGCGGCGGCTTCGACAGTGCGCGTCTCGCCGTTCACGGTGAAGGAGAGGCTCACCCGTCCTCGCTTCGTTTCTTCTCGCGGAGCTTCGCCCAATAGTCGAGACGCTTCTTGATCTCGCGCTCGAAGCCGCGCTCGACCGGTGTGTAGAATTCGCGCCTCGCCATGCCGTCGGGGAAGTAGTTCCGCCCCGAGAAGCCTTCGTCGGTATCGTGATCGTAGGCGTAGTCCTTGCCGTAGCCGAGATTCTTCATCAGCTTGGTCGGCGCGTTGAGGATGTGCATCGGCGGCATCAACGAGCCGGTCTCCTTGGCCGAGCGCATCGCCGCGCCATAGGCGGTGTAGGCTGCGTTCGACTTGGGCGCCGTCGCCAGGTAGACGACCGCCTGCGCGATCGCGAGCTCACCTTCCGGCGATCCCAGTCTCTCATAGACGTCCCAGCCGGCCATCGCCTGATGCACCGCCTCGGGATCGGCGAGGCCGACATCCTCGACGGCGAAGCGGACGACGCGGCGGGCGATGTAGCGCGGGTCCTCGCCGCCGACCAGCATGCGCGCAAGCCAGTAGAGCGCGGCGTCGGCGTCGGAGCCGCGCATCGACTTATGCAGCGCGCTGATCAGGTTGTAGTGACCCTCGCGGTCCTTATCGTAGACCGGCGCGCGCCGCTGCACCGTCGACATCAGCTTCGGCACATCCAGGACCTTGTCGGCCGGCAGCTGCTCGATCTCGTCGGCGAGATTGAGGAGGAAGCGGCCATCGCCGTCCGCCATCGCCTTCAGGGCCTCGCGCGCTTCCGCGGTCAGCGGCAGCTTGCGCCCGAGATCGGCCTCGGAACGGGCCAGAAGGATCTCAAGCGCCTGGTCGTCGAGCCGCTTCAGCACAAAGACCTGGCAGCGCGAGAGCAGCGCCGCGTTCAGCTCGAAGGACGGGTTCTCGGTTGTGGCGCCGATCAGCGTCACCGTGCCGTCCTCGACATAGGGAAGGAAACCGTCCTGCTGCGAGCGGTTGAAGCGGTGGATTTCGTCGACGAAGAGCAGCGTGCCGCGGCCGGAGGCGCGGCGGCCCCGCGCCGCCTCGAACACCTTCCGCAGGTCGGCGACGCCGGAGAAGACCGCGGACAAGGGCTCGAAATGCAGATCGGTGGCATCCGCAAGCAAGCGCGCAATCGTGGTCTTGCCCGACCCCGGCGGCCCCCACAGCACCATCGAGGCGAGCCTGCCGGCAGCGACCATGCGGCCGATCGGCCCCTGCGGTCCGATCAGGTGATCCTGGCCGGCGACCTCCTCGAGGCGCTTAGGCCGCAGCCGGTCGGCCAGCGGCCGCGGTGCCGCAGCCTCGAACAGGCCGGCTTGGGGCTTCACCCCCGCACCCGGACGTTCATTACCCGCTCGCGCCGCTTGATCGAGAGCTGCCAGGTTTCGCGCTCGCCGCTGACCGCGCGCCGAAGGCTGTCGACCGAAACGATCTCGGTGTCGTTGACCTTGAGGACTATGTCTCCGGTGGTGACGCCGAGGCGCTGCGCGATCGTCCCCTGGCGCACCTGCATGATGATGACGCCGCGGCTCGCGGTCTCGAGGCCGAGCTCTTCGGCCAGCGCCGGCGACAGGTTGGCGACGGTGGCACCGGAGAAGGGGTGGCGCCCGGTCAGCGGCGTGAGCTGGCGCGGCGGGGACTCCGGCGCGGCTTCGAGCGCGACGAAGACCTGCTGCTCGATCCCCTGGCGGATGACGCCGAGACGCGCGCGCCCGCCGATGGGGAGCGTGCCGATACGGAACCTGAGCGCCTGCGCGTCCTCGACCTCACGCCCGTCGATCGAGGTGATGACATCGCCGACCTTGAGGCCGGCGCGGGCGGCCGGGCTGTTGGGCGCCACCTGCTCCAGGATCACGCCGCTCGGCCGCGTCAGGCCGAGCGATGCCGCGACGTCCGATCCGACGGGCTGGCCGCTGGCCCCGAACCATGGGCGCACGACCTTGCCGCCGTCGACGAGGCCGGTGACGACGGCGCGCACCATGTTGGCGGGAATGGCGAAGCCGATGCCGACCGAGCCGCCGGTCTGCGAGTAGATCGCCGTATTGATGCCGATGACCTTGCCGTCCATCGACAGCAGCGCGCCGCCGGAGTTGCCCGGATTGATCGCGGCATCCGTCTGGATGAAGAAGCGGTAGTCGGAGATGCCGACCATGGTCCTGGCGGTCGCCGAGACGATACCGCTGGTGACGGTCTGGCCGACGCCGAAGGGATTGCCGATGGCAAGCACGAGGTCGCCGACCTCGATCCCGTCGGAGTCGCCGAGCTCGAGCGTCGGAAGACCTTCGGACGGCGCCTCGATGCGCAGGACCGCGAGATCGGTGCGCTCGTCGGAGCCGACCAGCTTAGCTTCCAGCTCGCGGCGATCGGAGAGGACGACGCGGATCTCGTCCGCACCCCTGATTACATGATGGTTCGTCACGACGACGCCGTCCTTGCGGAGGATGACGCCCGAGCCCAGCGAGCTCTGCTCGCGCGGCTGGTCGCCGAGCTGATCGCCGAAGAAGCGGCGGAAGAACGGATCGTTCATCAGCGGCGAAGTTGGCCGCTCGCGCACGACCTTGCGCGTGAAGATGTTGACCACCGCCGGCGCCGCGCGGCGAACCAGCGGCGAGAAGGATTGGAGGACCGCCTGGCGGCTCTCCGGCACCGCACGCGTCTGCGGCACGACCGGGGCCTGGGCCTGGCTCGCCGCCGGCCATCCGGCGGCGGAGAGGACGAGCAGCAGGAAGGAAAGCCACCTCATGGGCGGAAATGTAATGCGCCGGCGCCCACCTTCCCAGTGGCGCCGCCGAGGCCGAAGGCAAGACGGCCGCCCTCGAGGGGCGGCCGTCTCGGCAATCATCCGGTAAGGGCGGGTCAGGCTGCGGCCGGAGCCGCCTCGGCCTCTTCCTTGACCTGCACGGGGCCGGAATCGAGGCCCTTGGCGTCGACGTCGCGGTCGACGAACTCGATCACGGCCATCGCCGCGGCATCGCCGTAGCGGAAGCCTGCTTTGAGCACGCGGGTATAGCCGCCCTTGCGGGAGGCATAGCGCGGCCCCAGGACCTCGAACAGCTTCTTGGTCGCGGCATCGTCGCGAAGCTCGGCATGCGCCAGTCGGCGAGCATGCATCGAGCCCTTCTTGCCGAGCGTGATCAGCTTCTCGACGATCGGCCTAAGGTCCTTCGCCTTCGGCAGGGTCGTGGTGATCTGCTCATGCTTGATCAGCGCCTGGGCCAGGTTCTTGAACATGGCCTTGCGGTGACCGGACTGCCGGCTGAAGCTCCGGCCAGACATATTGTGACGCATCTCTAGTCTCCCACTCGTTCCGAGCCCCTAGCTCAGAACGGCTCCTCCAGACGCTTCGCCAGCTCTTCGATGTTCTCCGGCGGCCAGTTCGGGATCTCCATGCCGAGATGGAGCCCCATCTGCGCCAGGACTTCCTTGATCTCGTTCAGCGACTTCCGGCCGAAGTTCGGCGTGCGCAGCATCTCCTGCTCGGTCTTCTGCACGAGGTCGCCGATATAGACGATGTTGTCGTTCTTCAGGCAGTTGGCGGAGCGCACCGAGAGCTCGAGCTCGTCGACCTTGCGCAGCAGGTTCTTGTTGAACGGCAGGTCGGCGGCGCGGTCTTCGACGACGGCGGCCTGCGGCTCCTCGAAGTTGATGAAGAGCTGCAGCTGGTCCTGGAGGATGCGGGCGGCAAGCGCCACCGAATCCTCCGGCGTCACCGCGCCGTTGGTCTCGACCGTAAGCGAAAGCTTGTCGTAGTCGGTCATCTGGCCAACGCGGGCGTTCTCGACCTTGTAGGAAACCTTGCGCACCGGGCTGTAGAGCGCATCGACCGGGATCAGGCCGATCGGCGCATCCTCGGCGCGGCTGGCGGAGGCCGGGATGTAACCCTTGCCGTTCTCGACCACGAACTCCATCGACAGCTTGGCGCCGCGATCGAGCGTGCAGAGCACGAGCGAGGGATCCATGATCTCGATGTCATGGCCGGTCTCGATCATGCCGGCGGTGATCTCACCCGGGCCGGTCGCCTTCAGGCGCATCCGCTTCGGGCCTTCGCCATGCATCTTGAGGCCCATGGCCTTCACGTTGAGGACGATGTCGGTCACATCCTCGCGCACGCCAGGAATCGAGGAGAATTCGTGCAGCACGCCGTCGATCTGGATCGACGTCACGGCCGCTCCCTGCAGCGAGGAGAGGAGGACACGACGAAGCGCATTGCCCAAGGTCAGGCCGAAACCGCGCTCGAGCGGTTCGGCGACGATGGTGGCGATGCGCTTGGACTCGCCGACAGCTTCGACGTTCAGCTTGTTCGGCTTAATCAGGGCTTGCCAGTTTTTCTGGATCACGGACGGACCTCTTCGACGACGAGCGGCGGGAACAACGGTTTCCGCCAGATAGGGGTACGAGACGGCCTCGGGGGCTTGCGCCCCCTAGACGCGCCGGCGCTTCGGCGGCCGGCAGCCATTGTGCGGGATCGGCGTCACGTCGCGGATCGAGGTGATCTGGAAGCCGACCGCCTGCAGCGCGCGCAGCGCCGACTCGCGGCCCGAGCCTGGACCCTTGACCTCGACTTCGATCGTACGGACGCCATGTTCCATCGCCTTCCGGCCGGCATCCTCGGCCGCGACCTGGGCGGCATAGGGGGTCGACTTCCGGCTGCCCTTGAAGCCGAGAGAGCCCGAGGACGACCAGGCGATGGTGTTGCCCTGGGCGTCGGTGATGGTGATCATCGTGTTGTTGAACGAGGCGTTCACATGCGCCACGCCCGAGGTGATGTTCTTCCGTTCGCGGCGACGCGGGCGCCCAGCGGAGGCGGTTTGCGGCTTAGCCATGATCTCTTCCTCAAGTCCTTCCAGCCGCGTCGGCGGCAAACGAGTCCGTTATGAGGACTTACTTCTTCTTGCCGGCGATCGGCCGCGCCTTGCCCTTGCGGGTACGCGCATTGGTGTGGGTGCGCTGGCCGCGGACCGGCAGGCCCTTGCGGTGGCGCAGCCCGCGATAGCAGCCGAGATCCATCAGGCGCTTGATGTTCATCGCCTGCTCGCGACGGAGGTCGCCCTCGACGACGAAGTCGCGGTCGATCAGCTCGCGGATCTTCAGAACCTCGTCGTCGGTCAGCTGATGCACCCGACGGGCGTCAGGGATGCTGAGCTTCGCGCAGATTTCCTTCGCCCGGGTCTGGCCGATCCCGAAGATATAGGTCAGCGCGACTTCCACGCGCTTCTGCGTGGGAATGTTAACGCCAGCGATACGCGCCACGCTCGGATCTCCTTGATCGCAACGGTCTAACTAAGCTCGGGATGGGGCGCATAACTTGGCACGCACAAAACCGCTCGGCCGCCGAGAGCGCCAAGGCGCGCGATTATAGTCATGCGCCAAGGCCTGTCAACGACCTCACTTGCCGAGAAATCTCGTGCGTTTTCCGTGCCTTACGCCCTCTCCCTCGAACGACTCTAGCTCAACGCGGCGCCAATCTGACGCGCGACTTCATCGATCTCCGCCATGCCGTCGACGGACCTCAGGACTCCCTTGCCCCGATAGTAGGGAAGGATCGGCTGAGTCTGCTTGCGATAGGCCTCGAGCCGTGTGCGGACCGTCTCGGCGTTGTCGTCCGCCCGCCGGGTGAAGTCCTTGCCGCCGCAGACGTCGCAGACCCCGGCGACCTTCGGCTTCTGGAAGCTGTCGTGATAGCCCGCGCCGCACTTGGCGCAGGTGTAGCGGCCGACGATGCGCTCGGTCAGCGCCTTCTCATCCACCGCCATCTCGATCACGCGGTCGAGCTTGAGCCCCTTGCGCGCAAGCATGGCGTCGAGCGCCTGCGCCTGCGCTTCGGTGCGCGGGAAGCCGTCGAGGATGAAGCCCTGCTTGCAGTCGGGCTGGCTGATCCGCTCCTCGATCATCGCGATCATGATGTCGTCGGAGACAAGCTTGCCGGCGTCCATGACCGCCTTGGCCTTCTTGCCGATCTCGCTTCCCGACTTGACCGCGGCACGCAGCATGTCGCCGGTCGAGAGCTGGATCAGGCCGCGCTCGTCCTGGAGCTTCCGCGCCTGCGTGCCCTTGCCTGCCCCGGGCGGCCCCAGGAGGATCAGGTTCACCCTTTTCTCCCGCGGAGCTTCGCCTTCTTGATCAGGCCCTCGTACTGGTGCGCGACCAGATGGGCGTGGATCTGCGCGACCGTATCCATCGTTACCGTCACCACGATCATCAGGCTCGTGCCGCCGAAGTAGAACGGCACGGCGAATCTCGAGATCAGGATCTCGGGCAGGATGCAGACGATCGAGAGATAGGCGGCGCCAAGAACGGTCAGCCGCGAGAGGACGTAGTCGAGATACTCGGCCGTATTCTTGCCCGGACGGATACCCGGAATGAATCCGCCATAGCGCTTCAGGTTGTCGGCCGTGTCATCCGGATTGAAGACGATCGCGGTGTAGAAGAAGGCAAAGAACGTGATCAGGCCGACATACAGGACCATGTAAACGGCCGAGCCGTGCGCGAGGTATGTGGCGATCAGGCTCATGATCTCGCTCGGCGCCTCGCCGGCCTGCGAGCCCTGGGCGGCGGAGAAGCCGGCGATCGTCGTCGGCATCAGCAGGAGCGAAGAGGCGAAGATCGGCGGAATGACGCCCGAGGTGTTGAGGCGCAACGGCAGATGCGAGCTCTCGCCGCCGAACATGCGCTGCCCGACCTGGCGCTTGGGGTACTGCACGATCAGGCGGCGCTGGGCGCGCTCGAAGAAGACGACGAAGAAGACGACGCCGAACGCCATCGCCATGAGGACGATGATGAAGATGGTCGAGAGCGCTCCGGTGCGGCCGAGCTCCAGGGTCGCGGCAAGCGCATGCGGCAGGCCGGCGACGATGCCGGCCATGATGATGACCGAAAGGCCGTTGCCGATGCCGCGCTGGGTCATCTGCTCGCCGAGCCACATCAGGAACATGGTGCCGCCGGTGAGCGTCACCACGGTCGAGATGCGGAAGACTAGGCCGGGGTCGATCACGGCGCCGCCGGTCGAGCCGCGCGTGCCTTCCAGCCCGATGGCGATCCCGTAAGCCTGCAGCGCCGCCAGAAATACCGTGCCGTAGCGCGTGTACTGGTTGATGACCTTCTGCCCGGACGGCCCTTCCTTCTTCAGCTGCTCGAGCTTGGGCGAGACCGCGGTCATGAGCTGGACGATGATCGAGGCCGAGACCCAGGGCATGACATTGAGCGCAAAGATGGTCATGCGCCCGAGCGCGCCGCCCGAGAACATGTCGAACATGCCGAGGATGCCGCCCTGCTGTTGGCGGAAGATCTCGGCCAGCACGACCGGGTCGATGCCGGGGATCGGGATGTAGGTGCCGAGGCGATAGACGATCAGCGCGCCGAGCGTGAACCAGATGCGCTTCTTCAGCTCCGTCGCCTTGGCGAGAACGCCGAAGTTCAGTGTCGCTGCAAGCTGCTCGGCGGCCGAGGCCATGTGACTACCCTCAATATTCCGGCGTTACGCGTCAGCCTTCTTTGCCGCCGGCTTCTCCTTGGCCGTCTTTTCCTTGGCAGGCTTGTCGGCGGCGGGCTTTTCCGCAGCCGCCGCTTCCTTCTTGGCTGCAGCCTCCCTCCTGGCTGCCGCCTCTCTGACTGCCTTCTTTCCCTTCTTCTTCGCCGGCTCGCGCAGCTTCGGCAGCTCGATCGAGCCGCCCGCCGCTTCGACCGCGGCCTTGGCCCTGGTCGAGGCGCCGGCGAGCTTGAGCGTGAGCTTCGCCTTGAGCTCGCCCTCGCCAAGCAGACGAACGCCGTCGCGCGTACGACGGATCACCTTGGCGGCAACCAGCGCAGCACCGTCGACCGGCTGCTTTGGATCGAGCCGGCCCGCATCCACGGCCTCCTGCAGCTGCCAGAGGTTGACCTCGGCCAGCTTCACCGGATTGATCGGCTTGAAGCCGCGCTTCGGCAACCGACGAAAGAGCGGCATCTGGCCGCCCTCGAAGGCATGCAGCGAGACGCCGGTACGCGCCTTCTGGCCCTTGACGCCGCGGCCGGAGGTCTTGCCCTTGCCCGAGCCGATGCCTCGGCCGACACGCATGCGGCGCTTGTGGGCGCCGTCGTTGTCGCGGATCTCGTGGAGCTTCATCGTCTTACTCGTCCCTTTATTCGCCTTCGACCCGCACCAGGTGATGGACCTTGCGGATCATGCCGCGCACCGAGGGCGTATCCTCAAGCTCACGCGTGCGGTGACGCTTGTTGAGCCCAAGGCCGATCAGCGTCTCGCGCTGGTCGTGTCTGCGAGCGATCGGGCTACCGATCTGGGTGACGCGGAGCGTCTTTTTCGTGGTGTCCGCCTTGGCCATGGCCTTCTTCCTTTAGGAGGCTTCCGCCTCGCGCTTGGCGCCGACGAGGTCGCTCACCTTCTTTCCGCGGCGTTGAGCCACGGAGCGCGGGCTGGTGGCGGCCTTCAGCGCAGCGAAGGTCGCCTTGATCATGTTGTGCGGATTCGACGTGCCGACCGACTTGGCGACGACGTCATGGACGCCGAGCGCTTCGAATACCGCGCGCGTCGGGCCACCGGCGATGATGCCGGTGCCGGGAGCGGCAGCACGCAGCACGACGCGTCCGGCACCGTAGTGCCCGATGATGTCGTGATGGAGCGTGCGGCCTTCGCGCAGCGGCACCTTGATCAGCCCGCGCTTGGCCTGCTCGGTCGCCTTGCGGATGGCCTCGGGCACCTCGCGCGCCTTGCCGGCGCCGTGGCCGACGCGGCCGCGGCCATCGCCGACGACGACAAGCGCGGCGAAGCCGAAGCGCCGGCCGCCTTTCACCACCTTGGCGACGCGATTGATGCTGACGAGTTTCTCGGTCAGCTCTGACTCCTCGCGCGGGGTATCGCCGCCGCGACCGCGACGCTCGCCATCGCCGCCTCGGCCGCGGCCCCGCGACTGGCGCTCGCCGCCGCCGGGACCGCC
>VGEN01000020.1 GCA_016869285.1 Alphaproteobacteria bacterium | reverse complement strand
GCGCGCGCTGGCGCCGCCGTGGCCTCCGTCACACCCGGTTCCAGCCCATTATTTCCGTCCATGCTCTACCTCCGTCTTTACGATCGGTAGCGCAGTGCGCTGTCTCAGGAAACCGTGCCCCACCCCATTTCCTGAGTTTTCGGCATGTCCCCGGAACAACGAAATGCAAAGACTTCGCATGACACCGGCTTCATCCAGCAAATGAAAAGGGCCGGTGAGCGTTGTGCTCAGCCGGCCCGTCGATAGTCGAAGCCCAATGCTCAGTGGGTGACGATACCCTCACGCTCCTCTTCCTCGGTCGGGGCCGGCGTCGCCTTCACATCGCCCTCTTCCCACTTGATGGGCGTGAGCGGCTGGGTGAGCGCCTTCTTCAGGACCTCGTCCACGGTCGCGACCGGAACGATCTCGAGACCCTTCTTCACATTGTCCGGGATCTCGGCCAGATCCTTCTCGTTCTCCTTCGGGATCAGCACGGTCTTCAAGCCGCCGCGCAGCGCCGCCAGAAGCTTTTCCTTCAGGCCGCCGATCGGCAGCACGCGGCCGCGCAGCGTGACCTCGCCGGTCATCGCCACATCGCGCCTGACCGGCACGCCCGAGAGCACCGAGACGATCGTCGTCACCATCGCCACGCCGGCCGAAGGGCCGTCCTTCGGGGTCGCTCCTTCCGGCACATGGACATGGATGTCCTTCTTGGCGATCAGCGTCGGCTTGATGCCGAACTCGATGGCGCGGTTCTTGACGTAGCTTTCCGCCGCCTGCACCGATTCCTTCATCACGTCGCCGAGCTTGCCGGTGGCGCTGACCTTGCCGCGGCCGGGCACGGTGACCGCCTCGATGGTCAGCAGCTCGCCGCCGACCTCGGTCCAGGCGAGGCCCGTGACCACGCCGACCATGTCGTCGGTCTCGACCTCGCCGTAGCGGAAGCGTCGGACACCGGCATACTTGCCGACGACCTTGGGCGTGACCTTGATGATCTTGGCCTTGTCCTTTTCCTTGACAATGTCCTTGACCGCCTTGCGCGCCAGATTTGCGATCTCGCGCTCAAGATTGCGGACACCGGCCTCGCGCGTGTAGTAGCGGATCAGTTCTCGCAGGGAATCGTCGGAGATCGAGAACTCGCCCTTCTTGAGCCCGTGCTCCTTCATCTGCTTGGGGATCAGGTGGCGCTTAGCGATCTCGACCTTCTCGTCCTCGGTATATCCGGGGATGCGGATGATCTCCATGCGGTCAAGCAGGGGCTGCGCCATCCGCAACGTGTTCGCCGTGGTCACGAACATCACATCCGAGAGGTCGTAGTCGACCTCGAGATAATGGTCGTTGAAGGTCGAGTTCTGCTCGGGATCGAGCACCTCCAGCAGGGCCGAGGCGGGATCGCCGCGCCAGTCACTGCCCATCTTGTCGACCTCGTCGAGCAGGAACAGCGGATTCGAGGTCTTTGCCTTCTTCATGCCCTGGATAATCTTGCCCGGCATCGAGCCGATATAGGTGCGCCGGTGGCCGCGGATCTCGGCCTCGTCGCGCACACCGCCCAGCGACATGCGCACGAAGTTGCGCCCCGTCGCCTTGGCGACCGATTTGCCGAGCGAAGTCTTGCCGACGCCGGGAGGCCCGACGAGGCAGAGGATCGGCCCCTTGACCTTGCCGACGCGCATCTGCACCGCGAGGTACTCAAGGATGCGCTCCTTGACCTTCTCAAGGCCGAAGTGGTCGGCATCGAGCACCTTCTCAGCGCCGCCAATGTCGCGCTTGGTCTTGGAGCGTTGCTTCCACGGAATCGACAGCATCCAGTCGAGGTAGTTGCGCACCACTGTCGCCTCGGCCGACATCGGGCTCATGGTGCGGAGCTTCTTGACCTCGGCGAGCGCGCGCTCGCGGGCCTCCTTCGAGAGCTTCGTCTTATTGATGCGCTCCTCGAGCTCGGCCGTCTCGTCGCGGCCCTCCTCGCTCTCGCCCAGCTCCTTCTGAATCGCCTTCAGCTGCTCGTTCAGATAATACTCGCGCTGCGTCTTCTCCATCTGGCGCTTGACGCGGTTGCGGATGCGCTTCTCGACCTGAAGGACGCCGATCTCGCTTTCCATGAAGGCGTAGACGCGCTCGAGCCGCTCGGAGATGGTCGGCACCTCGAGCAGCGCCTGCTTGTCGGAGATCTTGATGTTGAGGTGCTGAGCCACCGTGTCGGCAAGCTTGCCGATATCCTCGATCTGATTGATGGACACCAGGACCTCGGGCGGGATCTTCTTGTTGAGCTTGATGTACTGCTCGAACTGCGAGACCACCGCGCGCGACAGCGCCTGCAGCTCCTGCCCCTGGCCCTCGACATCGGGCAGGATGTCGGCCTCGGCCTGAAAGAACTCTTCCTTGTCGGTGTAGCGGAGAACGCGGGCGCGCTTCACGCCCTCGACCAGCACCTTGACGGTATTGTCCGGAAGGCGGAGCAGCTGGAGAACGGTGCCGACCGTACCAAGCTTGTAGATATCGTCCGTCGAAGGATCGTCCTGCGCCGCGTTCTTCTGGGTGACGAGCAGGATCTGCTTGTCGTCCTTCATCACGTCCTCGAGCGCGCGAACCGATTTCTCGCGCCCGACGAAAAGCGGAACGATCATGTGCGGGAAGACGACGATGTCCCGCAACGGGAGGACAGGAAAGAGGCCGACGGAGGGTTCAGACATAATGCTCGCTTTCTTGAATAGGCAGGCCGGCATCTCGACGACGTCGCAAAACCCGGGCCCCCTAACCTAATGAGGTGGCCGGTGTCCCCTCCCCTTTCAACCCCTTGAACCCGGGGCCGTTGAACCTATTAGGCCGAGGTCGTGGCGTCGCCGCGACGCTCGGAATGGACGTAGAGCGGCTTCGAGCCGACATCGACCACATCCTTGCCGATGACGATCCGCTCGACATCCGAGAGCCCCGGAAGGTCGAACATCGGATCGAGCAGGATGCTTTCCATGATCGAGCGGAGGCCACGGGCGCCGGTCTTGCGTTGAAGCGCCTTCTTGGCGATCGAGCGAAGCGCGTCCTCCTGGAAATCGAGCCGTACATCCTCCATCTCGAAGAGCCGCTGGTATTGCTTGACCAAAGCATTCTTCGGCTTGGAGAGGATGTCCATCAGCGCTGACTCGTCCAGATCCTCCAGCGTCGCCACCACCGGCAGACGGCCGATGAACTCCGGGATCAGGCCGAACTTGAGCAGATCCTCGGGCTCGACGTCCTTGAGCACATCGCCGGTGCGGCGCTCCTCGGGTGCGCGCACATCGGCACCGAAGCCGAGCGAGGTTCCCTTCTGGCGCATCGAGATGATCTTCTCTAGGCCGGCGAACGCACCGCCGCAGATGAAGAGGATGTTGGTGGTGTCGACCTGCAGGAACTCCTGCTGGGGATGCTTGCGGCCGCCCTGCGGAGGCACGGAAGCGACAGTCCCCTCCATGATCTTGAGCAACGCCTGCTGAACGCCCTCGCCCGACACGTCCCGCGTGATCGACGGGTTGTCGGATTTTCGGCTGATCTTGTCGACCTCATCGATGTAGACGATGCCGCGCTGTGCGCGCTCGACGTTGTAATCGGCCGCCTGCAGAAGCTTGAGGATGATGTTCTCGACGTCCTCGCCGACATAGCCGGCTTCGGTCAGCGTCGTGGCGTCCGCCATCGTGAACGGCACGTCGATGATGCGCGCCAGCGTCTGGGCGAGAAGCGTCTTGCCGCATCCGGTCGGACCGACGAGCAGGATGTTCGACTTTGCGAGCTCGACGTCGCTCGACTTCTGGCCGTGGGCGAGACGCTTGTAGTGGTTATGGACCGCGACCGAGAGGACGCGCTTGGCATGCATCTGGCCGATCACGTAATCGTCCAGGACCTTGCAGATATCGCGGGGGCTCGGAACGCCGTCGCGCGACTTCACCAACGTCGTCTTGTGCTCTTCGCGGATGATGTCCATGCAGAGCTCGACGCACTCATCGCAGATGAATACGGTCGGCCCGGCGATCAGCTTGCGGACCTCATGCTGGCTCTTTCCGCAGAAGGAGCAGTAGAGGGTGTTCTTCGAGTCTCCGCCAGACTTGCTCATGACCATCCTCGAAACACCGCCCACGAAGCCCAGAGGGGCCGGGAACGGGGAATAATCAGCATGTTACAGGTCGCCGCAACCGCGGCACAACCTGGAAAAGACCGGCCGGGGCGCGCCGGCTCATGCAAGAATCGCGCCTGCTGCACGCCGATCTACCCGTGCGAATCGGCAGATCAGCTCTTGACCTTGTCGTCCGGCGCCGGGCGATGCGTCATCACCTGGTCGATGAGGCCGAATTCCTTGGCTTCCTCCGGCGACATGAAGCGATCACGCTCGACGGCCTTCTCGATCGCGTCGAGAGGCTGACCGGTGTGCTTGACATAGATTTGATTGAGACGCGCGCGGGTATTCAAGATCTCGCGCGCCTGGATCTCGATGTCGGTGGCCTGTCCTTGAGCGCCGCCCGAGGGTTGGTGGACCATGATCCGAGCATTCGGAAGGGCGTAGCGCTTGCTCTTGGTGCCGGCCGCGAGCAGGAACGAGCCCATCGAGGCGGCCTGGCCGATGCAGACGGTCGAGATCTCGGGGCGGATGTATTGCATCGTGTCGTATATTGCGAGCCCCGAGGTGACGATGCCGCCCGGAGAGTTGATGTAGAGCGATATGTCCTTGGTCGGGTTCTCCGACTCCAGGAACAGGAGCTGGGCACAGACCAGACTCGCCACCGCATCGTTGATCGGACCCGCGATGAAGATGATCCGTTCCTTCAGCAGCCGCGAGTAGATATCGAACGCGCGCTCGCCGCGGGGGGTCTGCTCGACCACCATGGGCACAAGCGTGCTGTTCCAGAACTCGCTCGGATTACGGTCTTGCATGGTTCCTCGGGCGGATCGGGGACCCGCCGACCTCTAGGCTAGGGAAGAAGGGTTAACGCAAGCTTAGTCGGTGGGCAGTCCTTCATCCCGGATCAGCTCCTCGGCGGTCACCGTCCGGTCGGTCACCTTCGCCATCTCCAGAATGAAGTCGATGACCTTGTCCTCGTATATGGGGGCTCGCAGCTGAATCAAGGCCTCCGGGTTCTTCTGGTAGAACTCGACGATCTCGCGTTCCCGTCCCGGATAGCGCGAGGCTTCCGCGGCGAGCGCCCGGCGCAGCTCCTCCTCGCCCACCTGGATGTTGTTGCGCCGGCCGATCTCCGAGAGCAGGAGGCCGAGGCGCACGCGACGCTCGGCAATCGGGCGATACTCCGTCTTGTCGGCGTCGGCTGGCTCCTTGCCGGTCGACTGCTTCACCTGGCCCAGGATGTTGGCGAGCTCGCTCTCGACCATGTTCTTCGGTGCCGGGAAGCTGTGCTTCTCGGCCAGCGCATCGAGCAGCTTGCGCTTGAGCTTGGCACGCGAGATCTGACCGTGCTGGCGCTCCAGGCGCTCGCGCCCCGCCTTCTTCAGCGCTTCCAGCGAGTCGAGGCCGACCTTCTTGGCAAGAGACTCGTCGACCGCGGCCGGCGGGCCCGAACGGACCTCTTTCACCGTGACCGAGAAAACCGCCGGCTTCCCGGCGACGTCGGTGAAGACATAATCGGCGGGGAAGGTCACGCTCACGTTGCGCGTGTCGCCGGCCTTGGCGCCCACGAGCTGATCCTCGAAGCCTGGAACGAAGGTATCCGAGCCGAGCTCGAGCGGCACTGCCGTACCGGTGCCGCCATCGAAGACCTTGCCGTCGATCTTGCCCTCGAAATCGACGACGACGACATCGCCCTTCTCGGCCGTGCGGCCCTCGGCCACCTGGGTCTCCCGCGTCCGGCGCGCGAGCCGCATCAGATCGTCCTCGACTTCCTTGTCGGTGACCTCGGCCTTGAGGCGCTCAAGCGCGATGGTCGAGAAATCCGCCGGTACGATCTCCGGCATCAGGTCGATGGTGAGCTCGTATTCGAGATCCTTTCCCTGGTCGAAGGACTTGACCTCGACCTTAGGCTGACCCGCCGTCTTCAGCCCCTTGTCGGTGACCGCCGTCGCCGAGGATTGACGCACCGTCTCGTCCAGTACCTCGCCCATCACCGACTGGCCGTAGCGCTTACGCACGAGTTCGATCGGCACCTTGCCGGGGCGGAAGCCAGGCAGCCGCACGGTGCCGGCGAGCTCGCCGAGCTTGCGGTTGATCTGCTGATCGACCTCAGCGGCGGGGACGGTGATTTTGAAGGTCCGGGTCAGGCCCTCGGAAAAGGTCTCGGTGACATTCATGGCGCAAAGATCTTTTCTAGTTCGAATGGACGACGAGCGGGCGGCGGCCGAGGCCTACACGGGGCTGGTGCGGGCGAAGGGACTTGAACCCCCACGGCTTTCGCCACCAGAACCTAAATCTGGCGTGTCTACCATTTCACCACGCCCGCCAAAACCCTGCGCCGCAAGCGAATTTCGAGCGATCCGCCGCGACGGGCGGGTCTCATATCACAGGGTTTCGACGCCGTCGATGGCCCAAGGCCCGGTCGTTTCGCGCAGGCATCTAAGCACCGCCGGCAGGCTCTCCGGCAAGTCCTCGGCAAGGAGTCCGGGACCGGTTTCCTGACCCGCCCGGCCGTGCAGCCACACCGCCGCCGCGGCCGCCTCGAAGGACGGCATGCCCTGTGCCAGGAGACCGAGGATCAGCCCGGCGAGAACATCCCCCGAACCGGCCGTTGCCAGCGTGGCCGGAGCCCCCGCCGCGATCGCGGCGCGGCCGCCGGGACCGGCCACGACGGTATCCGGCCCCTTGAGCACGACAACGGCGGACGACCGGCAAGCCGCGTCGCGGGCGGCGGCGAGCCGTCCTCGGTCGCCGATCGGCCCGAAAACACGGGCGAATTCGCCCTCATGCGGCGTCAGGACCGGCCGCGGGCCGCCGGGCCGACCGAGGGCCTCCGGCGCTCCCGCCAGCGCATCGGCATCGAGGACGACGGCACGGGATGACGACAGCGCTGCTGCGGTCGCCGATCGGGTCGCCTCGTCGCGGCCGTTCCCCGGCCCGATCAGGAGCGCGTTCCGGCGAGCGTCGGCGAACGCCGAGGCGAAGTCTCCCGCGGCGACCGGCTCGACGAGCGTTCCCGGCATATCGGCAGCGTAGACCGCAGCGGCTTCGGCCGGCGCCGCGATGGTAACGAGGCCGACGCCGACCCGGCGCGCGGCACGCGCCGCCAGGCGGGCCGCGCCGGTCATGCGGGCGCCGCCGCGGATCACAGCGTGGCCGCGCCGGTACTTGTGCGAGTCGACCGCGGGCCAGGGAAACAGCGCCGACCAGAGGCACGGATCGTTGACCCAGGTCCGAGGCGCGATCTCCTCCAGCACGCGCGAGGGCAGGCCGATATCCGCGAGCACGAGGCTCCCGCAGAGCGCGCGGCCGGGTTGCAACAGATGCCCCGGCTTGAGCCGGAAGAAGGTGACGGTGAGATCCGCCGGCGCTGCCGCTCCGCGCACGCACCCGCTGTCGCCATCGAGCCCGCTCGGAACGTCGACGGCCACGGTCGGCAGTCGGCGCGCGGCCAGACTTTCGACAGTGGTGCGCGCAACACCGTCGAGCGGCCGCACGAGGCCCGCGCCGAACAGCGCATCCACCACGATCGCCGCGCCATCGAGCGCCGCGGGGGCGAGCGCTTCTACCTCCCCGGTCCAGCGCCGCCGCCAGGCGAGCGCGTCGCCGCCGCGAGGCTCTGCTAGCGCCGCGACACGCACCGGCCAGCCGGCCTCGGCAAGCGCGCGCGCAATCACATAGCCGTCGCCGCCATTGTTGCCGGGTCCGCAGAGCACCAGGACGGGGCGGGGTGTCCAGCGGCGCCTGAGCGCGCCCGCGACCGCCTCGCCGGCGCGCTGCATCAGCCGCTCACCGGGCTGGCCGAGCGAGGCGGCGAGGGCGTCCGCCCTCGCCATCTCGGCATTGGTCAGAAGCGCGTGCGAGGTATCCGTCAAGGCGCGAGGACGACGCGACCGACGATGCGCCCGGCCTTCAAATCCTCGAGCGCCTGATTGACCTCGTCCAGACGCCGGCGGCCGACCGGCATCGGCCTGACCTTGCCGCTGCGGACCAGCGCCAAAAGCTCGCGCATCTCGCTCAAGGTGCCGACATAGGAACCGCGCACGGTCAGAGCCCTCATCGGGATCGTCACCAGCGGCAAGGTCACGTCGCCGCCGAAGAGGCCGACGATGATGTAGGTGCCGCCCTTGTTGAGCGCATCGATGCCGAGCCGTGCTGTCGCCGAGGCGCCGACGAAGTCGACGGCGGCGGCAAGCCGACCGCCGGCAAGCTCCTTGAGCCGCTTCGCCGCGTCGGGCCCGGAAGAGTTGAAGGTTTTGGCGACCCCCATTGCCCTCGCCGCGGCGAGTTTCGCGTCGTCGATATCGACAGCGATGATCGGTGCCTCGATCATGCCTTGCGCGATCGCGACGCCGGCAAGACCGACGCCACCGAGGCCGATCAGCGCGACGTGGTCGCCGGGGATCAGCTTCGGAATCTTCTTGAGCGCGCCATAGGCGGTGACGCCGGAGCAGGCATAGGTCGCGGCCAGCGCCGGATCGACGCCGTCGATATCGACGAGGTACTTGGCGTCGGGGACCATGACGTGGTCGGCATAGCCGCCATGGCTGAAGACGCCGAGCGAGCGCATGGAAAGGCAGAGATTCTCCTCATTCGCATCGCAGGCCGGGCACTTGCCGCAGCCGATCCACGGGAACGCCATGCGCCTGTCGCCGACGCGCACGCCACTGACTTCAGGCCCGACCGCCGCGACCTCGCCGACGACCTCATGCCCCATGGTCAAGGGCAGCTTGATGCCGCGGTCGCCGAGCGTCAGCTTCTTGCCGCCGCCGAGATCGTAGTAGCCGTCCCAAATATGGAGGTCGCTGTGGCAGACGCCGGCAGCGATCGTACGCAGCAGCACCTGGCGCCCCGTCGGCCGCGGCGTCTCGTGCGCAACCCGCGCCAGCGGCTTCGAGAACTCGGTCACCTGATAGCTCAGCATCTTTCCTCCAGCTCGTGCTCAAGCTCAAGCCTATCAGGCGAGCGAAGCGGGTGTCAGCCGCCTGCAGGCGCCGAGCGGCTTTGGCCCGGAACGGCGAACGGATCCAGGATCGGGACAAGGTCGTTGCGCGACAAGATGACGCTCATCCTTGCCGCTTCGCTCGGCGCCAGCACAACGTTGTGCGAGCGAAGATCGCCCCAGAGATTCTCCCTGACGCCCCTGAAGTTCGCTGGATTGAACAGCGGCGGGTGATGCCACCAGGCGCGATAGCCGAGCGACTGCAATTCGGTCAGAAGGCGCGGGATCGGTCCATGCGCCTCGAGATAGAGCATCGGGCGGAAGCGCGCGATCGTGCGCGCGGCGCCGGCAACCACGTCGGCCTCCATGCCTTCGACGTTGATCTTGATCAGATCGCAGGCCGGCAATCCCAGATCGTCGACCGCGACCTGAGGGACCGTGTCCCACGGAAGTGGGCGGATGGGTTGGTTCGAAAAGGCCTTCAACGAGATATCAAAGCCGCCGAAATTGTTGACGGCTGCGTAGTCGAAGATCGGCGCGTCGATCCGGCTGGCCGCTTCGCCGACCGCAAGATGATACGGAGAAACGATACCAGCGAGATTGTTGACCGCCACGTTGGCGCGAAGAATGCGATAGAGAAAGGTCTGGGGCTCGAATGCGAGCACACGTCCTCGCTCGCCTACGGCGCGCGCAAGGGGGATCGTCAGCGTCCCGAGATTGGCGCCGATGTCGAGTGCGGTCGCACCGGGCCACAGAAGCGACATCAGGAAAGCGGCTTCGATCTCACTGAACTCGCCATAGACCTCGATGGCGCGCCCTGAGAACACATCGGAGCGCAGTGTGAAGAGTACGCCGTGGCGACAGGAAAAAAGCCCGATCGGCGCCCCGGAGTGGTCGCGACGCAGGCCGGCGTCCGGGCCAGTCACCGCGATGGCGGCCGGTTCTTGACGCTCTCGTCCGTCTTCCAGCCCTTGTAGGAATCCTCGATCACCGAGCGATACGGGCTGAAATCCATCGGCAAGGCGCCCTGCTTCTTCTGCTCATCGCCCTTGGCGAAACGATAGACCTCGCAGGCGCCGGTCTTGTCGCGGAAGAAAAAGTAGGAGGTATCGCTTTTCGCCCGCCTTTTCGGGTCGTAGAGGTTGTACTGGCTGGTGGCGACCCCGAGTATCGCCGGCCCGATCGAGCCGTTGAAAACCACTTTCAGCCGGTTGGGTTGAATCTGGTTGAATAACCCGCGCGCGCACTCGGTCGAGAGGTCGGCGTCCAGCGCCCCGACTTCCCAGTAGGGATGGTTGCTAGCCGAGCTTATTCACGATGATTTTAGCTATTCTCAAGAAAACTAAGTGGGCGCTCACATGGCTGATATCGCAAGCCTTTGAAACCGTGGCAGCCTCGATTCTCAATTGCCGCGAAAAATCAGCTATTCATGATCGCTGTGAATAAGGCGGGCTAGTCGTCAGGATCTGGCCGCTGCCCTGCGCGTGGGAGGGCGCCGACGACCAAACAAAGCCGAAGGCCGCGAGGAGAATACCCCGGATCATGGCACGGATATGGCGTGAGTCGCCGAGCCTGGCAAGTGCGCTCGATCACACCAGCGCCGATTTTCGCCGGCGCGACCGTCTACTTGATCGTGCCGATCTTCCTCAACGCGTCCGCGAGCGCCTCGAGTCTTCGGCCGACGACGTCGCCCGCCAGGCGCCGCTTGGCGCCGCGGAATGTCAGGGACAGGTTTCGTCCCTCGGTCGCGAGGCGCGCGTCGGCAAGCGCCCGGGAGTCGCCGCCGGCGAGCGTGTAGGCGAGCCGGAGCGCGAGCCCGAGCGTCAGCGCCGCATCCGCGTCCCCCGGAGCCAGGAGCCGGCGGACGGAGGCAAGAAGCGCAGGCTCGATATGGCCGTGGTAGCGCACATGGACGGTGAGCGCGAGCAACGCCCGCTCGCGATGCTCGATCGCCACCGCCGGCAACTCCAGGATCCGCCAGAAAGCGTGCTCGGCACGGTAATCGGGATGGTCCTGCCAGCCGATATCGCCGAGCAGCACGGCCGTCCGGGCGAGCCGGTCGGAAAAGCCGGGGGGAAGAACGGGATTCAGCCATGCCATGATGTCGTCGACATCCGGCGCGAAGCGGGCCTGCCGCGCGGCCAGCTCGCTCGCATGAGCGAGAAGCGGGTCCTGGCTGCGAACCGCGGGCGAAAGACGTTGGAACAAGCATCCTTCCCTGAGCCCGTAGGACGAGAAGACGAGGCGCCGCGGTTTGCCCAGACGCACCACCTCGGCCAACGGCACCGCCGCCCAAAGCAATGCCTCGACGCGCCGCGCGACGCCGGGAATGAGCTTGAGCTGCGCCTTGCGGCGCCGCGGCAGCCGGCGGAAGAACGCGCGCGCCGCCGCCGCCTCCACCGTGTAGGCGTGAATGACCTTGAGCGGATAGTCGGACTCCGCCATGTGCACGCGCGCAAGCGCTCGCCACGAGCCGCCGACCAGGTAGAGATCGCGGCCGGAGAGGCGGTCGAGCCAGGGAACCCGCGACAGATGCTCGCCGACGATCGCCTTAGCCTTTTTCAGCGAGCCGGAGGCTAGCTCGGTGAGGGCCAAGGGTCCAAGCGGCAGCGTCACCTGCTTGCGCGTCCGGCCGCCCTCGACATCGACGAGCTCGAGGCTGGCGCCGCCTAGGTCGCCCATCACGCCATCGGCCTCCGGATTGCCCGAGAGGACGCCGAGCGCCGAGGTTCTCGCTTCCTCTTCCCCTGAGAGGATGGAGAGGCGAATGCCGGTCTGACGGCGGACCTCCGCGACGAAGTCGGGGCCGTTGCAAGCTTCGCGCACAGCGGCGGTCGCGACTGCGATCATGCGGCCGACGCCCATCGAGCGCGCGACCTCGGCGAAGCGCGAAAGGTTGCGATGCGCATCGGTCATAGCGCTGTCGTCGAGGCGCCCGGTCGTGGCAACGCCGCGACCGAGGCCGCACAGCACCTTCTCGTTGAAGATCGGCGCCGGCGCCCGGCCGTCATGCTCGAAGACGACCAAGCGAATGGAGTTCGAGCCGACGTCGAGGACGCCGATGGGCCGTCGTCCGGCGCTGCGCAACGTCACCGCTTGAGCACCAGCCTGGGCGGCGCCGGCGTCTTTCGGCCGGCGCTGCCGCGCCCGGAGAGACTGGGATTGGTCATGAAGTAGGTATGCGCGCTGAAGGCGTGGGCCGGATTGTCGCTCTGGACTCGGTGATAGCCACCGGCGCTGTCGAGAGTCCAGCTCTGCGCTTCGTCGCGGAGATTCGCAACCATGATCTGCTCGAGCACCTGCTGGTGCACCGTGGCGTTCTCGATCGGCACGAAGACCTCGACGCGACCGTCGAGGTTGCGGCCCATCCAGTCGGCCGAGGAGACGAAGACCCTCGCATGTCGGCTTGGCAGGCCGTGGCCGTTGCCGAAGCAGGCGATACGCGCATGCTCGAGGAAGCGGCCGATCACGCTCTTGACGCGGATGTTCTCGGAAAGACCGGGAATACCCGGCCTCAGGCAGCAGATGCCGCGCACGACCAGCTCGATCGCGACGCCGGCGGCCGAGGCCCGGTAGAGCGCGTCGATGATCTCGGCATCGACCAGCGAATTGAGCTTGGCCCAGATGCCGGCCGGCTTCCCCGCCTGCGCGTGCCGGATCTCGGCGTCGATCAGCTGCACCAGCGTCTGGCGGAGCGCAATCGGCGCAATCACCAGCTTCTCCATCTTCTCCGGATGGACATAGCCGGTCATGTAGTTGAACAGCTTGGCCGCATCGCGGCAGAGCGCCGGGTCGACCGTGAAGAAGGAGAGGTCGGTGTAGATGCGCGCCGTGACCGGATGATAGTTGCCGGTGCCGAAATGCGCGTAGCTCTTGAGGCCCGTGCCCTCGCGGCGGATCACCAGCGAGACCTTGGCATGGGTCTTCAGGTCGATGAACCCGTAGACGACCTGCGCGCCGGCGCGCTCAAGATCGCGCGCCCAGCGGATGTTCGCCTCCTCGTCGAACTGAGCCTTGAGCTCAACCATCGCGGTGACCGACTTGCCGGCCTCCGCTGCCTCGATCAGCGCCTGAACGATCGGGGAGTCGGCCGAAGTCCGGTAGAGCGTCTGCTTGATCGCGATCACCGCCGGATCGCGCGCCGCCTGACGGAGAAACTGCACCACGACGTCGAAGCTCTCATACGGGTGGTGAACCAGGATGTCCTTGCGGCGGATCGCGGCGAAGCAGTCGCCGCCGAAATCGCGGATGCGCTCGGGGAAACGAGCGTTGAACGGCTTGAACAGGAGATCGGGACGATCGACGACGATTAGCTGGCGAAGATCGGCGATGCCGACGAACTCGCCCAGCGTGAAGACCTCGTCCGAGGAGACGCGGAGCTGGTCGACGACGAAGTCGCGAAGCTCGACCGGCATCGCCGCGTTGAGCTTGACCCGGATGACATTGCCGCGCCGGCGGCGTTTCAGCGCCGACTCGAAGTGCCGGACCAGATCCTCGGCTTCTTCGTCGATCTCGATCTCGCTGTCGCGGAGGATACGGAAGACGCCTTCGCCGTTGACGATGAAGCCGGGGAAGAGCCGGCTCAGGTTGAGCGAGACCAGGTGCTCGATCCTGAGGAAGCGGATCTCCTGCCCGGGCAGGCGGACGAAGCGGCCGATCTGCGCCGGCAGCGGCACGAGCGCGCGCATGCTGCGCCCCGCATCCGGGCGCATCAGCTGCAGCGCCATAGCGAAGCCGAGATTGGGAATGAACGGGAACGGATGCGCCGGGTCGATCGCGAGCGGCGTGAGCACGGGGAAGACGTGCTCCATGAAATAGGCGTCGAGCCAGATGCGCTCGTCAGGGGTGAGCTCGCCCGGCTCGATCACCGAGAACTGGGCTTGGCAGAGCTCGGCCTTGAGCTCGCGCCAGGCGCGCTGCTGGTCGTCGACGAGGCCGGCGACATGCCGGTTGATTTCCTCGAGCTGGCGGGCGGGCGAGAGCCCGTCCTGCGAGACCTGCGTTATGCCGGCGGCGACCTGCCCGCGCAGGCCGGCAACGCGCACCATGTAGAACTCATCCAGGTTCGAGCCTGAAATCGACAGGAAGCGCAGCCGCTCGAGCAGCGGATGGCTCCGGTTGAACGCCTCTTCGAGAACCCGGGCGTTGAAAGCGAGCCAGGATAGTTCGCGGTTGAAGAAGCGGTCAGGCGAGTCACGGCCGATGCTCCGCGTACGCGCCTGGGTCAGGACGGTCACGGCGACCCCGAGACGTAGTTTTCCCAGACCTGAAGATATATCACGCCGTAAGCGGCCAAGTCATGTTGCGGGATTGCGACAAGCGACGGCTCAGAGGCCGACCTCGGCGGGCGTCAGCTCGTTCATGACCACGCAGAGCGCATCGAAGGCCTCGACCCGGGGTCCAGTGTGGATCATCCACAGGCAGCCCGAGCGCGGATAGCGGATTTCGGTCGGCGGCCGCGACGGGTCATGAAAATCGTAGATGCGGCCGGCGAGCTGACCCTCCTCGACCCAGTCGCCGCCGGCGTTCACCGCGTGGAAGAGACCGCCATGGGGCCCAAAGGCGATGGCGCGGCTCGGATCGGGTACGCCCAGGAGCCTGGTCGGCGTCTTCGGTGTCTCAATCTTGCCGTCGATGATCTTGTGGAACTTCAGCATGTTCCGCACGCCCTTCTCGATCTCGGCGAGCGCCGCGTTGCCGATGCGGGCGAGCCCGCCGAACTCGCAGCTCAAGGCCGGGATGCCGAGATGATCGCATGTGGTCATGAAGCTGTTGGCATGGTCGATCTCGCGCAGCACTGCGTGATACGGCGCTCCCCAGACCATGCCGAGATCGATGTTCGCCTTCATCTGCTTCGGGTCGTCGACGAAATGCGAACAGGTGTTGAAGGCGGTGTCGTGCCAGGTCCCGCCGGTATGCAGATCCATGTTGTAGTCGGTGATCGGCAGCAGCACGCGCGTGACGTAGTCCGCCAGCATCTCGGTGAAGCTGCCAAGGCGATTGCCCGGGAAGACTCGGTTGAGGTCCTTGCCGTCATAGGGGCACAGGCGATGCCCGACCTCGACAGCCGGCAGGTCGAGGGACGGGATGATGATGACCCGCCCCTGCACCCGCGCCGGGTCGAGCTCGCGCGCGAGGTTCAGCAGCGCGACCTGCCCATCGAATTCGTCGCCATGGGTGCCTGCGGTCAGGAGGAAGGTCGGCCCGGTGCCATTCTTGACGCAGACGATCGGGATGCCGATGACGCCGAGCCCGGAGTGCGTGTGCGGGCGCGGCACGCGCATATGTCCGTACTGCTTGCCGGCCTTGTCGAAATCGACATCGGTGCGGATGCGCGACGGCAGCGTCGCCGGGTCGGGGAGCTTGCGCATGTCGGGCCCTAGATCGAGCTGTTGATGGCGCCGCCATCCATCAGCAGGTTCTGGCCCGTGATGTAGCCGGCATGGACGCTGCAGAGGAAGGCGCAGGCAGCGCCGAATTCTTCGGCGGTGCCGAAGCGGCGGGACGGGTTATGCGCGGCGCGCTCCTTGGCGACCTCCTCGACCGGGCGTCCGAGCTTCTTCGCCTCGAAGGCCATGCTTGAGCGAAGGCGGTCGGTATCGAAGGGACCAGGAAGCAGACCGTTGACGCTGATGCCGTCCTTGGCAACCTGGCGCGCGAGGCCGGCGCAGAAGCCGGTCAAGCCCGTACGCGCACCGTTGGAGAGGCCGAGGATCGGGATCGGCGCCTTCACCGAGCCCGAGGTGATGTTGACGATGCGCCCCCATTTGCGCGCGATCATCGGGTCGATCGTCGCCTTGATCAGCTCGATCGCGGTCAGCATGTTGGCGTTGAGCGCCTTCATCCAGTCCTCGATCGTCCAATCGCGGAATTCGCCGGGCGGCGGGCCGCCGGCATTGTTGATCAGGATGTCCGGATCCCTGCAGGCGGCAAGCGCGGCGGCGCGGCCCTCCGGCGTCGTGATGTCTCCGGCAACGGTAGCGATCTTGCCACCCGCGGCCCGGATCGCAGCCGCGGTCGCCTCCAGCGCCTCCTTGCCGCGCGCAGTGATGGTCACATGCACGCCCTCGCGCGCCAGGGCCTCGGCGCAGCCGCGGCCGAGCCCCTTCGATCCGGCGCAAACGAGCGCGCGACGTCCGGCGATGCCCAAGTCCATGGTCAGACCTCCAGTTCGAGTTGCGTGAGCCGCGCGAGGACCGCGCGGGCGAGCGGAACGGTGATCGGGCGGCGCTCGGCCAGCGCCGCCTCGTCGAGCGCGGCGACGGCCGCGCCGATCGCGGCAAAGGAACGATCGAGACGCTGCAGAAGATAGCTGATGACGTCGGCCTCGATACGCAGCTGCCGATCGGAAAAGAGCTTGACCATCACCGCCTCGCGGAGCTGGTCGTCCGGCGGCAGCAGCGCCACCGCCGGCGCCGCCGAGAGCCGCGAATGGAGATCGGGAAGCGAGACGGCCCATCGCGCCGGCGGGTCGCGCCCAACCAGCAGCAGATGTCCTCGCCGTTCCAGCAGCAGATTGTAGAGATGCAGCAGCGGCCGCTCCGCTACCGGCTTCGGTCGGTCGCCGAGATCGAGGACGACGGCACCGGCCGCGGCCAGCGTGGGCGGATCGATGAAATCGGCTCCTGCCTCCACCGCGCCCGAGCGGTGACGCCACACCTGGGCGAGATGGCTCTTTCCCGATCCCGGCGGGCCGTGCAACGCCAGCGTGGACGCAGGCCAGTCCGGCCAGCGGTCGAGCCACGCGACCGCATCGGCATTTGGCGCGGCCACCAGGAAGTCGTCATGCCCGAGCGCCGGGCGATGCGCCAGCCCTAGCGCAAGCTGGCTCGACCCGGTCATTCTCGCGCGCTGCCGCGATAGAACGGGCTCGCGAGGTAGCGTTCAATGGCGAAGCGGACGAGGACGCCGATCGCCGCTGCGGCCGGCACGGCCAGCAGCAGGCCGAGGAAGCCGAACAAAGTGCCGCCGACCATCAGCGCGAAGATGATCCAGACCGGGTGCAAGCCGACACGATCGCCGACGAGCTTCGGCGTCAGCACGTAACCCTCGAGAATCTGGCCGGCGACGAAGATCGTCGCGATCGTCAGGACCGGGCCCCAGGTCGGGAACTGAATCAACGCAAGCCCGATCGAAAGCAGGCCGCCGCCGAAGGCGCCCAGAAACGGGATGAAGGAAGCGAAGCCGGCGAAAAGCCCGACCAGCACGCCGAAATCGAGCCCGGCCGCGGTCAAAGTGACGGCGTAGAAGATCGCCAGGGAAAGGCACACCAGCGCCTGGCCGCGCGCGAAGCCAGCCAGCGTACGGTCGATCTCGCGAAGCTGCGCGCGCATCGCGGCGGCTTCCGTCTTCGGCAGCCAATGGTTCAAGCGTGCCGTGACCTTCGGCCAATCTCGCAGCAGGTAGAAGGCGACGAGCGGCGTGATGAACAGCAGCGAGAGAATATTGACGATCGCCGCACTGCCGGAGACGAGGCCGATCAGGAGGCCTCCGAGCCAGCCCAGCGCCTCCGAGGCCTGATTGCCGATCAATCGCATCGGGTCGCCGAGCTCGGCGAGGCCCAGTCTTTCTCCGACGGCATCGACCATCGGCTCGACCAGGCCGCGCACGCGCTCGACATAGGTAGGCAGGCGCTGGACGAAGGTAGCGATCTGCGCGCGCAGTACCGGAACCGTCATCAGGAGAAGGCCGAGCGCCACGGCGCCGGAGAGCACGATGGCGACCGCAGAAGCGAGGCCGCGGCCGATGCGCCAGCGCGCCAGCCGGTTGACCAGCGGATCGAGCATGTAGGCGACGGCGAACCCGGCGACGAAAGGCAGCAGCACATCGCGGAGGAGGTAGAGCACCACCCCAGCGACCAGCGCCGCGACCAGCCAAGTCGTCGCTCGGGACTGCGTCTCGGTCATGTCATCTGCCGATCAGGCCGCGGCCCCAGCCGACCAGATAGGCCCCGCCGGAAGCGATGGTCGTGGCCGCCACCAGCCACACCAGCATCGGCACGACGCCGCCACCGACGATGCCGAGGCCGACATCGGCGAGCACAACGCCGGCCAGCACGAGCTGGGCCACCGTGTTCGCCTTGCTGATCAGCAGCGGCCCCATCGCCGGCGCCTGGTCGAGAGTATGCAGCATGAGCACCCCACCGACGATCAGCACGTCGCGGGACACGACCAGGATCACGAGCCAGAGCGGGATCTGACCGGCTTGGCCAAGCGTAATGAAGACGGACACCAGCAGCGTCTTGTCGGCGATCGCATCGAGATAGGCGCCGACCTGCGAGCGCGCATCCAGCGCGCGGGCCAAGGACCCGTCGAGGCCGTCGGTGATGCTCGCAGCGAAGAAGACCCAGAACGCGACCGGCCATTGCCCGGTCAGGATGAGCCAGACCACGAGCGGCACTGCAAGCAGGCGGCACAGCGTGATCAGGTTCGGAAGAAACCCGAGAAGCGCCCTGGTCATCGTCCGACGCGTCCGGAGAGTCTCAAGACCACCTCGCCCGTTCCCTCGACCAGCTCGAGCTCGCGCTGTGCCAGAGCCGACCTGAGCTGGGCGGCCCCGCCGACATAAGTGATGGTGATGCGGCCTTCCTGCCTCGTGACCTGCAGCACGTCGGTCTTGCGCACGAGACCGATGCCAGAGAGCCGGCGGCGGATCTCGGTCCATTCGGCGAGACTCGATATCGGCACGGTCATCGTTATGTATCGCTCGTCCTGGCCCGGACCGATCGCATTCTCTTCCTTCCACAGGCGCTCGAGCTCGCGCTCGACCCAGTCGACGGCGCGCGCCAGCAGCACCTCGCCACGGTCGTTGGCCTCCCCCGTAAAGGAATCGACCAGAGTCTGGTCGCCGGTCGCCGTGTGGCGGGTCACCGTCAACGCCACGTTCGGCTTCGATGTCACGGGATCCAGGCTGAGGTTGGCGATAGCAACCGCCGTGTCGACGGCGTTGTGGCGCCGCGCCAACGCATCGAGCTTCGTGCGATCCCCTGCGATCGCCCGCCTGGCATCGAGATCGGTGAGATCGCGGAGGTCGCCCAGGGGAACGACGATCGGCATCAGCGTGTCGCGCGCGGGGCGCTGCGTCCATGCCTCGCGCCAAGGATTGCGGTCATCGAACAGCACGGTGATGCCGCCGGCGACATAGACCGGAATCAAGAGCACCGGCCGCGCCTTGATCTCGGTGAAGGCGATGCCAGCCGAAGTCAGGACCTCGCGGACGGCTGCCGGGCTGAAACGGACGGTCAGGGTCGCGAGATAGCGCACCGCCGAGGTGCGCTCGTTGGCGACGTCGATCGAGCGGACCAGCGCAAGGAGAGTTGTCTCGTCCAGCCGTGGTACGCGGGCATTGGCATCGGCAGCCAGCCGCTGTGTCAGGCGTTGGAACGCCTGGCGCTGGCCGTCGAGCAGCGCCCTCTCGCGCGCCTGAGTGGCGGTCGCATCGGTGACGTCGACAGCAACATCGGCGACGGTGAAGATGTCGTCCGGGCCGGCGGCCGGCGCCTGCGCGCTTGCCGGCGCGGCGAGCACGAGCAGCGCCGCCACGATCAGACGGAAAAGCCCGGCTCCCGGCATTGCAAAGCGTCCGCGTTCGTCTATCTTCTCGCGCGCTTATACCGTGGCGAGCGCGAGGACACCATAAGCGCCAGGACCTACAAGGATGCCGGCGTCGATATCGACGCCGGCAACGCATTGGTCGAGGCGATCAAGCCTTTGACCCGAGCGACCCGCCGGCCCGGCGCCGACGGTGAGATCGGCGGCTTCGGCGCTGCTTTCGACCTCCGTGCCGCCGGCTACCGCGACCCGATCCTGGTGGCCTCGACCGACGGCGTCGGCACCAAGGTCAAGATCGCGATCGAAGCGCACCGGCCGGACACGGTCGGCATCGATCTCGTCGCCATGTGCGTCAACGACCTGGTGGTCCAGGGCGCGGAGCCGCTGTTCTTCCTCGACTACTACGCGACCGGCAAGCTCGATGTCGACGTCGCCCGCCGCGTCGTCGCAGGTATCGCCGAGGGCTGCCGGCTCGCCGGCTGCGCCTTGATCGGCGGCGAGACGGCGGAAATGCCCGGCCTCTATGCCAAGGGCGACTACGACCTCGCCGGCTTCGCCGTCGGCGCGGTCGAGCGCGGGCAGATGATCACCGGCGAGACCGTGGCGCCGGGCGATGTGGTCCTCGGCCTCGCCTCCTCCGGCGTGCATTCCAATGGCTTCTCCCTCGTCCGTAGCGTCGTCGCCGATCGCGGCATGAGCTGGGACCAGCCGGCCCCCTTCGATCAGCGGCGTTCGCTCGGCGAAGCACTGCTCACGCCGACGAGGATCTACGTCAAGTCGACGCTGGCCGCGATCAAGGGCGGCGGCGTAAAGGCGATGGCCCATATCACCGGCGGCGGCCTCATCGAGAACCCGCCGCGCGTCTATCCGAAGAGCGTCGCGGCCGAGCTGAATGCCGCCGTCTGGCAGATGCCACCGGTGTTCCGCTGGTTGAAGCGCGAAGGCGGCATCGCCTCGTCCGACATGCCGCGCACCTTCAATTGCGGCCTCGGCATGCTGGTCATCGTCGATGCGGCGCAAGCGAAGGCGGCAAAGACGGCGCTCGAAGCCGCCGGAGAGACCGTCTTCGAGATCGGGCGCATGGTGGCGCGGCGCGGCGAACCCGTGACGATCGCCAATCTGGAGACTGCATGGCGCGACTGAGGCTGGGGGTGCTGATCTCCGGGCGCGGCAGCAACCTACAGGCCCTGATCGAGGCCTGCCAGGGTCTGGCTTTTCCCGCCGAGGTCGCCTGCGTCATTTCCAACGTCCGCGGCGTGCAGGGCATCGAGCGCGCCCGCGCGGCCGGGCTCCCTTCCGTCGTCGTGCCGCATACGGGCTATCCCGACCGCGAGAGTTTCGAGGCGGACCTGACCCGCGTGCTCTATGCCCATGGCGCCGACCTCGTCTGCAATGCCGGCTTTATGCGTATTCTGACTGCCTCCTTCTTCGAGGAGTGGCCGGATCGCGTGATCAACATCCACCCCTCGCTGCTGCCGGCGTTTCCGGGCCTCAGGACGCATGAACGCGTGCTCGCCGCCGGCTGCCGCTTCACCGGCTGCACGGTCCATTTCTCCCGGCCGGAGGTCGATGCCGGCCCGATCATAATCCAGGCAGCCGTCCCGGTCCGCCCGGACGATACGCCGGATACGCTGGCCGAACGGGTCCTGACCGAGGAGCACCGGATCTATCCGCTCGCCGTGCGCTGGCTCGCGGAAGGCCGCGTCCACCTCGAAGGCGGCCGCGTCCTGGTCTCGGGGACCGAGATCCCCGGCGGCGCTCTGGTCAATCCCGCCGGCTAGAAAATCGGCACGCGCTGCGCTATACGGCGTGCTGTCGGATCGGGAGGGAGAATTCAGGCATGGCCGTCGACGACGATCTCAAGCACCACCAGGAAACCTGGCACCTGTTCATCAAGGGGTCGATGTGGGTCGGCGGCGCCAGCGCTGCGATCCTGCTGCTGATGGCGATCTTCGTCGCCTGAGCCCGCCTCCCCGCCCGCGACCGGCGCGGGCGGGTGCCAAGCTCCAAGAGGCCTAGCCGACGATTTCGGTCTCGGCAAAAAAGTAAGCGATCTCGGTCTTCGCGTTCTCGGGCGAGTCCGAGCCGTGGACGGAGTTCGCTTCGATCGACTCGGCGAACATCTTGCGGATGGTGCCCTCGGCGGCATTGGCCGGGTTGGTCGCGCCCATCACCTCGCGATTCCTGGCGACGGCGTTCTCGCCTTCCAGGACCTGGACCACGACCGGGCCCGAGGTCATGAACTTGCAGAGGTCGGCGAAGAAGGGCCGCGCTTTGTGCACGGCATAGAAGCCTTCGGCCTGCGCCCGGGTCAGGCGGAGGCGCTTCTGCGCGACGATGCGGAGCCCCGCCCCTTCCAGCATGGCATTGACCTTGCCGGTGAGGTTCCGGCGCGTCGCGTCCGGCTTGATGATCGAAAGAGTGCGCTCGAGCGCCATCGCTGAACTCCTGGCTACGGCTATGGGTTTCTTGAAGGCCGCAGGCTTATAGCGGCGGCTTTTCGGCACTGCAACAGCACCGGCACGGTTTGCCGCGCCCGATCTCCGCGGCTACGCTCGCAACTGCCATGAGCAGCGGCGACTACGTCCACGGCTATTCGGAGCGCGAGCATCAGCGGCTCCTCGACCAGGCGGGAAGCCTGGTCGAGCTCCTGCATTCCGACACCGCCTTCCCCTCCGGCAGCGAGGTCCTGGAAGCCGGCTGCGGCGTCGGCGCGCAGACGGTGACGATCGCCGCCAAGAGCCCCGGCGCCCGCTTTCTGTCGATCGACATCTCCTCCGTCTCTCTTGCCGCGGCGAGGGAGCGCGTCGCCGAGGCGGGCTTGACGAACGTCACCTTCCAGCAAGCCGACATCTTCGACCTGCCCTTCCCGCCGGCACGCTTCGATCATGTCTTCGTCTGCTTTTTGCTCGAGCACCTGCGCGACCCGACCGGCGCCCTCAATCGGCTAAAGGCGATGCTGAAGCCCGGCGGCACCATCACCGCGATCGAGGGCGACCACGGCTCGACCTACTTCCACCCCGACAACGCCGACGCGCGCCACACCGTCCAATGCCTGGTCGAGATGCAGGCGCGAATGGGCGGCAACGCGCTGATAGGCCGCGAGCTCTATCCGCTGCTCGTGCAGGCGGGATTCCGGCAGGTCTCGGTGTCGCCGCGCATGGTCTATGTCGACGGCAGCAAGCCGGCGCTGATCGAGGGCTTCACCCGCAACACCTTCACCGCGATGGTCGAGGGCGTGCGCGAGGCATCGCTCGCTGCCGGCCTGATCGACGCCGCATCCTGGCAGCGCGGCATCGACGGCCTCAACCGCTCGTCCGCCGATGACGGCGTGTTCTGCTACACCTTCTTCAAGGCGCGCGCGATCGCGCCATGAAGCACGCGATGTTGACGGCGCTCGACCGACAGAGCGCTGCTCGTCGATATCCGCCGGCTTGCGCTGCTATCGGCCCCCGGTCAGGACCGGGGCTCAGCCGTCGAGGCGTGCTTTGCCAGCGCCTCGCCGAGCGTGGCCGGGCGGATCGGCTTTGCGAGGTAGTCGTCGAAACCGGCCGCCATCGCCGACTGCCGGTCTTCCTCAAAGACGTTGCCCGTGAGCGCGATGATCGGCGTCGCACGGTTGGGGCCTGGTCGAGCGCGAATCTGGCGGGCCGCCTCCAGCCCATCCACGTCCGGCATCTGGATATCCATCAGAATCACATCGAACGGCCGGGCCTGAGCCATCTCGACCCCGGACCGACCGCCCTCGGCAACCTTGACATCGAAACCGAGGCCGCCGATCAGGTGGGCCATCAGCTGCCGGTTCACATGATTGTCTTCCACCAGAAGGACGCGTGCGCGCCGTTCGGCCGGCGCGGTCGGCGACACCTCGGCCGCAGCAGCGGCACTGGCCTCTGTCGCCGGCAGTCGGGCCGTGAACCAGAAAGTGGTTCCTTTGCCGACCTCGCTCTCGAAGTCAATTCGACCGCCCATCGCGTCTACGAGCTGCTTGCAGATCGCAAGACCAAGCCCTGCTCCGCCGAATCTCCGGGTGATGGTCTGGTCGGCCTGGGTGAATTTCTCGAAGACGCGGGCACGCAGGTCCTCGGACATGCCGATGCCGGTGTCCACGACCGAGAATTTCAGCAGCTCGGAGTCGATCGACGGCGCTACTGAAATCCGGATGCCGCCCTCGTCGGTGAACTTGACCGCATTGGTGACGAGGTTGAGAAGGACCTGGCGCAGTCGCGTCGGGTCGCCGAGGCGCCAGCCGCCGGCACCGTTAGCGACGTCGAGGTGCATCGTCAGGCCTTTGGCCGTCGCCCGCGGCTCGGCCGTCGCGAAGGTTTCGCGCAGCATTTTCGTCAGGTCGAACGGAATCGCTTCCAGGACGATCTGGCCAGCCTCAAGCTTCGAGAGATCCAGGATGTCGCCAAGCAGCTCCGTCAGCTGCAGCGAGGATGCGAGCGCCTGATCGACGAACTGCTTCTGCTCCCCAGTCAGGGACGTCGTTGCGAGAAGATCGACGCCGCTGATAACGGCGGCCAGAGGTGTCCGCAGCTCGTGGCTCATGACGGCAAGGAACTCGGACTTGGCCTGGCTCGCGTCCTCGGCCCGACGGCGTGCCGCTTCGATTTCCGCCTGCGCCTCCACCATGTCGGTGATGTCCCGGCCGGTCCCGCGATAGCCCAGGAACACGCCGTCCGCCCCGAAGAAGGGACGGCCGTCGACCGAAAGCCAGCGAAGCGACCCGTCGGGAAAGGTCCGCGCATAGCGAAAGTCGACCAGGGGCCGCCGGGCGGCCAGCGTACGGTCGAGGGCCGACCACTGATCCTCGGAAACTCGCTCCGGTCCGGTTTCGCGGTAGGTCAGCCCGAGAAATCCCTTCGGGTCGATAGCGCCCTGCTCAACCGTCTCGGTCGCGAGATAGGTGAAGCGCAGGTCCCGGTCCACTTCCCAGAACCAGTGCGAAGCCGAGCGTGCGAAGTCGAGCACCCGCTCGCTCGCCACCCGCTCGCGGTTCTGGGCCGCCCGGGACTCCGCAAACCATCGGAACACCACCAGCGCCGAGGTCAGCAGTGTCAGCAGCAGCATGATCGCAAAGGCGCCGACTGCCGCATAGTCGAGGTCGCCATAGAAGAGGAAGAACACCGCGACCGGTACGAGAACCCCGGTCACAAACCCGGCAGCCGCGAGAGGGAGCACCGCCAGCGTCGCAGCGCCGCCGGCAGCGACGCCGGCAAACATGACGCACAAGGTCAAGGTTTCGGCCGGTCCCGCGCCAGGCACGAAGACAAGCGCGCTGCTCCAGAGCAGGCCACCGAGAGTCGCCCAGAGGACGGGCTTGCGCCAGCTCCCGGCACGCACGGTCGGCGGCAAGACGCGCCGGCGAAATCTGACCCAGCGCCGAAGCTGGAAGATCGAGAATCCGCAAGCCAGCCCGACCCAAAGCAAGACCAGCGGCCGGTCGCCCTCGGGCCACAGCACGGTGCCGATGATCAGCGCATTGACGATGCTCGCGATCGCATTGATCGGCGTAGTCAGCGCGAGCACCGCGAGCTGGTCGCGCCGCAACGCCTCGGGATAGAAGCTCTGCACCCAGCCCGCAACCAGCGACTCGACACTACGCCGCACCGGCAGGCCCTTCCGTCACCGCCGGCAGGCAGCTTCTCGCACGACATAAGTACATGCGCACCAACTGCTTCAGCTCTCTCGGCATCGTCAACATCGGGGCTGGATTGTCGAAACGCTCGGGCGCTTGCTTCACGCAGGACTGAAGGCGGGCGAGATCGCCCGGATCACGCCGACAACCCCCGTGAGCACCAGGAGCCACAGCACCACCTGCCGAAAGCGCTCCGGCGACGTGCCGCTGAAAGCGCGTTCCCCGATGACGACCCCGGCGAGCAGGAACGGGATCAGCAGCAGCGCCATCGCCGCCGTCTCGCGCCGGACGATGTCGCCCATCCAGGCGAAGACGAGCGCGGCTGCATCGGTGACGAAGAAGAAGGCGATGAGGGTCGCGCGCCCAACCGAGAGGCTATCAGCCCGCGTGAGATAGAGGAACACGAGCGGCGGACCGGAAAGACCGGCGACGCCGTTCATGACGCCGGCGAGCGCGCCCGTGGCGACGATCGTCCCCTTCCCCGGCGTGCCGGTCAGGCGGAAGCCGATCAGGAACAAGATGGCCACCGCGATGACCGAGACTGAGAGTCCGAGCCGCAGGACCGCCGGCGAGGCAAGGCCGAGCAGCCAGGTGCCGATCGGCGTTGTCAGGATCGCGACCGGCATCAGGAGCTTGAGCCCGCGCCAGTCGATGTGCCGCCAGAGGCCGGGAAGCTGCTTCAGGGCCACGGTCACGCCGAAGATCAGCACGACGATCACCGCATCCGCCGGCGGCAGCGCCAGCGAGAGCAGCGGGATGATCATCAGCCCCATGCCGAAGCCGGAATATCCGCGAACGACGGCGCAGACCGAGGTCACGACGACAGCGAAGGCGAAGGTCCAGTCCATCGACGGAGAAAGTCTCTAGGCGCCCTTCTCCCAGCCCCCGGCATCGGTCTGCCGCCAATAGGTGACCTCGTGGCCAGCGGCCTTGTAGGTCTTCCAATGCGCGCGCGCGCGCTCGACCTGCGCGGGGTCGTGTCCGTCGAAGATCTCGAAGCAGCGCTCATAGGCACCGAGGCGCGACGTCTCCTGCCCGTCGATCAGCATCACGAACTGGGCACCGTTCGGGTTCTCGTCATCCGCCGTCAGCCACACCGGCTGATGCTCGGCCTGTCCGTCCTTTGCGGTTCCATGCGGCAGGAAGGAGTTGGGGTCGAAGGTCCAGAGCTTGCCTGAGAGCGATTCCACGCGCTCGGTCGATCCGGCAAGGACGACCGCGCGCTTGCCGAGAGACAGCGCGCGGTCGAGCAGCTTGGCGAGCGCCCAGTCGAGCGAGCGCGCGGTCAGATGATAGAAGCCGACCTCGGTCACTTCGGCTCGTAGTAGGCCCTGACAAGATGGTCGAGCAGACGGACGCCGTAGGCGGTCGCGCCCTTCGGCGTCACGGCATTGCCCTTTGCCGACCATGCCATGCCGGCGATGTCAAGATGCGCCCAAGGCACGTCGTTGGTGAAGCGCTTCATGAACATCGCTGCCTTGCACGAGCCGCCATCGCGCGAGCCCGAGTTCTTCATGTCGGCGATGTCGGAGTCCATGCCCCGGGCGTAGCTTTCGGCAAGCGGCATGCGCCACACGCCCTCGCTCGTCGCCTTGCCCGAGTCGATCAGGCGGTCGGCGAGCTCGTCATCGGTGACGAAGGCGCCGGCGAACTCGTGCCCCAGCGCGATGACGATGGCGCCGGTGAGCGTCGCGAGGTCGATCATGAAGCGCGGCTTGAAGCGGTCCTGGCAGTACCAGAGCGCATCTGCAAGCACGAGACGGCCTTCGGCGTCGGTGTTGTTCACCTCGATGGTCTGGCCGGACATGCTCTTGACCACGTCGCCCGGACGCTGGGCGTTGCCGTCCGGCATGTTCTCGACCAGGCCGACGATGCCGACGACATTCGCCTTCGCCTTGCGGCCGGCGAGCGCGCGCATGAGGCCGATCACGGCGGCGGAGCCGCCCATGTCCCACTTCATGTCCTCCATGCCGGCGGAGGGCTTCAGCGAGATGCCGCCGGTGTCGAAGGTGACGCCCTTGCCGAGGAAGGCGAGCGGCTTCTCCTTCGACCTAGGATCGCCCTGCCACTGCATGACGACGAGCTGGCTCTCGTGCGCGCTGCCCTGGCCGACGCCGAGCAGCGCGCCCATGCCGAGCTTGGTCATCTCCTTGACACCGAGGACCTCGACCTTGACTCCGAGATCGCCGAGGGTCCGGCACTGGTCGGCGAGGCTCTTCGGATACATCACGTTTCCGGCCTCGGAGACGAGGTCGCGCGCGAAGAACACCGCCTCCGCCACCTGCTCGAGATCGGCATAGTGGCGCTGCGCCGTGCGGTTCGCCTCGACATGGATCGCAATCCGCTGGAGCGTCGGCTTGTCCTCCGGCTTCTCCTTGGTGCGGTATTTGTCGAAGCGGTAGGAGCGGAGCTTGGCGCCGAGCGCGAAGTGCGCTGCAGCGATGCCCCCCTCTTCGCCGGCCAGGTCAAAGGCGACCGCGGCTTCGCGCGCGCCCGAAGTGGCGAGCTCGCCGACCAACGCGCCGCCCATCGCCTCGAAGTCGACCGGCTTCGTCTCGCCCTTCGCCTTGCCGAGGCCGATCAGCACGACGCGGTTCGCCTCGGTGCCGGCCGGCGCCAGGATCGAGAGAACCTGCTTCGCCTTGCCAGCGAAGCGGCTGCCCGAGATCGCACGCGTGATCGCACCCTTGGTCTTTCGATCGAGCTCCGTCGCGCTCGCGGTCAGCTTCTTGCCTTCGTAGACGCCGACGACGAGTGCCCCCTTGGCCGGCAGGCCCGGCTTCGCAAACGAGACTTTCATGATGGAGCCCTCCCCGAGTTGCAGTGCCATTAGCCCTCGCCCGTTTCGGCTGTCAATGGCGCGTGCCGTCATGGCAGATTGAGCCCAGCTTACCAACGGCGCGACGGATCAACGGTGCTCGCCTTCCTCGCCTCGCCCTGGGCGCGGGCTCTCGTGCTTGTCCTGACGCTGGCGGCGCTGCTGCCGGGCGCACTTCGGTTGCCCCCGATCGACCGCGACGAGTCCCGCTATGCCCAGGCGACCAAGCAGATGCTGGAGACGAAGGACTTCGTCCGCATTCGCTTCCAGGACGAGCCGCGCAACAAGAAGCCGGCCGGCATCCACTGGATGCAGGCCGCCGCAGTCTTCCTGATCGCACCCGACGCAAAGACGATCTGGGTCTACCGGCTGCCGTCGATCCTCGGCGTGCTGCTGGCCGTCGGCCTCACCATGACGATCGCACGCCGCCTCTACGACCCGATGACCGCAACGCTTGCCGGCGGGCTGGTCGGCGCCGCCACGCTCAGCCAGATCATGGGCCAGCAGGCGACGACCGACGGTGCGCTGCTGGCATCCGCCGTCGCTGCGCAGGGTGCTCTGGCGCTCGCCTATGTGCGTCAGCGCCGCGGCGAGCTCGTCCGGCCCGGCCTCGCTTTCGCCTTCTGGGCGGCGGAGGGCGTCGCGCTTCTGATCAAGGGGCCTGTGATCCTCGCGGTCTCTGCGCTGACGGCGATCACGCTCTCGGTCGCAGACAAGGACTGGCGCTGGCTCAGGCTGCTGCGCCCGCTGATGGGCATCCCGCTGATGCTGACGATCGCGAGCCCGTGGTTCATTGCGGTCCAGATCGCGACCGGCGGCGGCTTCGTCGGCGACGCGGTCCGCAACGATCTGCTGCCCAAGCTGATCGGCGGCCAGGAAAGCCATGGCGCTCCGCCCGGCTACTATCTGGCGCTGGTCAGCGTCACCTTCCTGCCTGCCTCGTTGGTGCTGTGGCCGGCGCTCAAGGAAGCGTGGAACGACCGGCTCGACGCGCCGACCCGCGCGCTCCTCGCCTGGGCGGTGCCGGCTTGGCTACTGTTCGAGGCGGTGCCGACCAAGCTCCCGCACTACGTGCTGCCGCTCTTCCCGGCCCTGGCGATGCTGGCGGCACGTCTCCTTGTGCGCGCTGCCGATGGCGAGGCGACGGCGCTGACGCGGCCCTGGGCCCTCGCCGCCGCCCTGCCCTGGCTGCTTGCCAGCCTTGCGCTCGCCGCGGCGCCGACGGTGCTGGGCTATGCGGTCGACCAGCGCCTCGACCCTCTCGCGCTCACGCTCGGTCTCGCAGCGATGGCCGCAACGCTGATTGCCGCCATCGCGGCGGCCCGACGGCATTGGCTTGGCGCTGCCCTGGTCTCGGCGGCCGCAAGCTGGGCGATCCTGACCGCGTCCTTCGGGCAAATCCTGCCACGCCTCGACGCCGTTTGGCTCGGCCGCGAGGCCGCCCATAGCATCGCCGCCAAGGCTCCCGGAACGCGGGATGCCGATATCGCCGCCTCGGGCTATGCCGAGCCCAGCCTGGTGTTCGCCGTGGGCCGGTCGATCCGCCTGATCGATGCCGGCCTTGCCGGGCGGTTCCTCGCCGAAGCGCCCGGGCGACTCGCCTTGATCGGGCGCGAGGAGGAGCCAGCCTTTCTGGCCGCGCTGGCCGCGACCGGTGCACGAGCCGAAGCGCTCGACACCCTCGCCGGCTTCAACTATTCCAGGGGTCGGTGGACGACGCTGACGCTCTATCGGCGGCACCCGTGACGCCGCATCCCTGGTACTGGCCGCGTCCCGCGCCGATCGCGCGGTTCTGGGCGGCGACGGCAGTGGCCGCGGTATTGGTCGCCGTTGCCGCGATGTGGATCGACCGGCCGGTTGCGATCTGGTTCCAGGCGCAGGGCGAGCGCAGCATGAACCTCTTCCGTTCGTTGTCGCTGCCGGGCGATTCGGTCTGGTATCTGGTTGCCGGGGCGGTCGGTGTGCCGCTCTCCTACCTCCTGTCGCGTCGACTGGTTGATCGGATGCGCGAGCGATGCCTGCTGCTCAGCAGCCGGCTCGCCCTCCCCTTCCTCGCGGTCGCGGCGACCGGGATCGCCGTCGACCTCCTGAAGATCCTGATCGGCCGCGCCCGGCCGAAGCATCTCTTCCAGGACGGTTTGATGGCACTGGCGCCGGTCAGTTTCTCCTCGTCCTGGTGGTCCTTCCCCTCGGGTCATGCGACCACGGTTGGCGCGGTCGCCATGACCCTGACCCTGCTGGTCCCCAGGCTCGTCTGGCTCTGGGTCCTGCTCGCGCTCACGGTCGCGCTCGGCCGCGTCGGCGCCACCACGCATTTCGTCAGCGACACCATCGCCGGACTCTGGCTTGGCGCGGTCGGATCGACGCTCGTGAGCTGGGCGCTGGCACGCCGGGCGGAGGCGATCGAACGACGCTGGGGTCTGCCTCGATGCGTTGGATGACACGCTATCCGCTGCGCCAGATGATCGCGGCTTTGCTGTTCGTGCTGGGCTCGGTCACGCTCGCGATCTGGCTGACCCAGGCGCTCCGCTTCGTCGACCTGATCGTCAACCGCGGGCTGCCGATCGAGACCTTCCTCCATCTCGCCCTTCTCTTGCTGCCTCAGTTCTTCCAGCTCGTCCTGCCGATCGCCACATTCTCCGCGGTCGTCTTCGCCTACAACAAGATGCAGGCGGATTCCGAGCTCGTGGTCATGCGGGCGACCGGTCTCTCCGCCTTCGGCCTGGCCAAGCCTGCATTCCTGCTTGCGCTAATGTCGACTCTGGCTGCCTACGGCCTGAGCCTCTACCTCGCGCCGCTTGCGCACGGTGCCTTCAAGACGCTGCAGTTCGAGATCCGCAACCAATTCACCAACGTGCTGCTGCGCGAAGGCGTGTTCACCAACATCGGCGACAAGATGACCGTCTACATCCGCCAGCGTGAAAGCTCGGGCGAGCTTCTCGGCGTGCTCGTCCAGGACGAAACCGATCCGAAGAAGCAGGTGACGATGGTGGCGGAGCGCGGCGCTCTGGTGCGCGGCGAGGACGGCCCCAAGGTCCTGATGGTCAACGGCAACCGGCAGGAGCGCGACGTCGCCAGCGGACGCCTGTCGGTGCTCTACTTCGAGAGCTACGCCTTCGATCTCGGCCGGATTCAGCAAGGAGCGGCGCTGCGCTGGCGCGAGCCGCGCGAGCGCTTCCTCTCCGAGCTGTTCTCGCACGAGAACACGCCGATCGACATCGAGCATCGAACCGAGCTCATCGCTGAAGGACATCAGCGGATCGTGGCGCCGCTCTTCTGCTTCAGCTTCACGCTGATCGCACTGGCCGCGATTCTCACCGGCGACTTCTCCCGGCGCGGCCATCTCGGGCGCATCATGGCCGGCATCCTCGCCGTGATCCTTTGCCAAGCTGCCAACCTCGGCGCTACGCACGCCGCCGCGCGCTCTCTTACGGCAATACCGGCGATCTACGCGGTCGTCGTGCTCCCTTCCCTGGCGGCGCTGTGGCTGCTCCTGTTTCTGCAGCGGCGCGCTATCCCGCGCCTTGCTCCGGCCGAATAGCATGCGCCTTTCCCGTACACTTTCCGTCTATGTCGGGCGTCGGTTCCTTTACTGGTTTGCCTGCGTGTTCCTGTCGCTGCTGGCGCTTGCCTTCGTTTTCGATCTGGTCGAGCTGCTCCGGCGTGTCGCCTCGCGTCAACAGGCGGGTATCGGCATCGTCATCCAGCTGGCGCTACTCAAGCTGCCGACCATGGCGCAGCTGCTGCTGCCTTTCGCGGTGCTGTTCGCCACGATGATGACCTTCTGGCAGCTGACGCGAAGCCAGGAGCTGGTGGTGGCGCGGGCCGCCGGGGTCTCGGTCTGGCAATTCCTGCTCCCGGCGCTGGTCGCGGCGGCGCTGATCGGCGTCTTTCGCACGACACTGTTCAATCCCGTTGCCTCGGTGCTGACTCAGCGCTACGAGCAGATCGAGGCGCAGATCTTCCGCGGCCGCACCAGCCTGCTTGCCGTCTCGGAGTCCGGTCTCTGGCTCCGCCAGATGAGCGAGCGCGGCCAGGCGATCATCCATGCCCAAGGCGTGTCTCAGCAGCACATGGAGCTGATCGACGCGACGGTCTTCCTGTACGAAGGCCTCGACCGCTACACCGGGCGCATCGACGCCGCCTCCGCCCGGCTCGAGCAAGGATACTGGCTGCTGCGCGACGCGCTCGTCTCGATGGGCGACCGCGCACCGGTGCGCGAGCCGACGATGCGGATCGCGACCGACCTCACGCTCGAGACGATCCAGGACAGCTTCGCCGCGCCCGAGACCATGAGCTTCTGGGAGCTCCCGGCCTTCATCGAGGTGCTCGAGCGCGCCGGCTTTTCGGCAGCTAGGCACCGGCTCCACCTGCATGGCCTGCTCGCCGCGCCGTTGATGCTGGCCGCGATGGTGCTGATCGCTGCCACCTTCTCGCTCCGCTTGGTACGCCGCGGCGGCACCATGGCGGTGGCCGGCGCCGGCATCTTCGTCGGCTTCCTCGTCTACTTCGCTTCCGACCTGATCTTCGCGCTCGGGCTCTCGGGCCGGCTTCCGGTCGAGCTCGCCGCCTGGACACCGGCCTCGATCTCGATCTTGCTCGGTCTCGCGATGCTGCTGCACCTCGAGGACGGCTGATGCGCCGACTGCTGCTCGCTGTCCTCCTGCTCGTCGCCTTCAGCTGCGCCGCGTCAGCTCAGCGCGGCGGCCTCCGGACCAGCAACGAGCCCGTGCTGATCAAGGCCGACCAGCTGACCCACCACCAGGACCTCGGGACGACGGTGGCGAGCGGCAGTGTCGAGATCGTGCAAGGCGACCGCATCCTGCTCGCCGACACGGTCACCTACAGCGAGCGCGAGGACAAGGTCACCGCCTCGGGCAATGTCAGCCTGACGGAAGCGACCGGGGAGGTAATGTTTGCCGACTTCGTCGAGCTGACCGGCGGCATGCGCGACGGCTATGTCGAGAACCTGCGGTCGCTGCTCGCCGACAACAGCCGACTTGCCGCCAACGCCGCCCGTCGTGTCGGCGGGAACCGCAAGGAGATGACACGCGCAGTCTACTCGCCTTGCGAGCTCTGCAAGGAGAACCCATCGCGCGCGCCGCTCTGGCAGATCCGGGCCATCAAGGTCGTCCATGACGAGGTCTCCCGCGACATCGAATACACCGACGCCACGCTCGAGATGTGGGGCGTGCCGGTTGCCTACTTCCCGATCCTGAGCCATCCCGATCCGAGCGTGCGCCAACGTTCCGGGTTGCTGGCCCCGAAGCTCGGCCAGTCGGGCGAGGTCGGCGCCATCGTCGGCATCCCCTATTACTGGGCCATTGGGCCGAGCCAGGACCTCACGGTCGAGCCCATCTTCTATTCATCGGAAGGCGCCCTCGTCACGAGCGAGTACCGCCAGCGCGTGGCCAAGGGCCTGATCGATGTCAAAGGAAGCTTCGGCTACCTCGATCAGCGGGAAGGCAGAGCCAAGACCGGAGAGCAGAACCTCAAAGGCCACGTCGATGCCAGCGCTCGCTTCGACCTGACCGATGTCTGGCGCGCTGGCGGCGATCTTCGTCGCTCCTCCGAACGACTCTATCTCAAGCGCTACAAGCTCGGCGATCCCGAGGTTCTGACCAGCCGCGCCTTCGCCGAAGGCTTCCATGGCCGAGACTATCTCGCGCTCAACGCCTACTCCTTCCAGGGCCTGCGCGCGACCGACATCCGCGATCAGTCGCCGCTGCTCGCGCCCCTCACCTACTACTCGTTCCTCAGCGAGCCCGGCCGCTACGGCGGACGTTACTCGATCGACGCCAGCGCCATGTCGCTGACGCGCGATGTCGGCGCCGACTCGAGCCGCCTGGCGATGACCAGCGGCTGGACGCTGCCCTACACCTCGCGCTCGGGCGAGATCTACACGCTGTCGACGCTGCTCTACACCGACGGCTACTGGACGGCCGACGTCCCCGATCCCAGCCGCCCCGCCAGCGGCTTCGAGGATGGCTTCGCCGGGCGCGTCGTGCCGCAGATGAAGTTCGAGTGGCGCTATCCCTGGGTCCGACGCGACGGTTCATTGCGGACCGTCATCGAGCCGATCGCCGACATCGTCCTCAGCCCGAACGGCGGCAATCCCGCTCGCATTCCCAACGAAGATTCGCAGGTCTTCGAGCTGGACGAGACCAACCTGTTCGAGGCCAACCGCTTCGCCGGCTTCGATCGTGTCTCGACCGGCCAGCGCATCGATTATGGGCTCAAGCTCGCCTTCTATAGCGGCTCAGGCCGAAGCGCGACCATGCTGCTCGCCCAGAGCTACGCCTTTCAGCGAAACACCACCTACGTGCTGGGGTCCGGTGTCAACGAGGACTGGTCGGACTATGTCGGGCGTCTGACGGTGACTCCGGGCCCGCACCTCGACCTGATCTATCGCTTCCGCCTGGACGAGGACAATTTCGCCCTCAGGCGCAACGAGATAGGCATCTCGACCGGGCCATCCTGGCTGCGCTTCGATGCCTCCTATCTACAGGTCGCCGCGCGCCCCGACGTGCCGCAGATCGGCCAGCGGCGCGAGCTGGCGACCGTTGTCACCGCACGCCTTAACGAGCACTGGAGCAGTCAGGCCCGCCTGGTCCGCGACCTCGGCGCAGCCCATGACAAGAACCGCCTGGCCGGCGTAACCTTCAACTATGGCGACGAGTGTTTCGCAGTCGCCTTCGACATCACACGGCGTTACACGGCCGATGGCTCGCTGAAGCCCGATACGACGGCGTTCATCCGGCTCGTATTCAAGAATCTGGGGCAGGTCGATCTGCGTGGCCTCGGTTTCTGAGCGCCTTGCGTCGATGGGCGTCAAACGCTAGGTCTGACTCGATGATGCTGGTCCGCCTTACTCTCCTTGCCGCTCTCGCGCTGATGCCCGCGGCATCGGCGCAGGAATCTATGCGTATTGCCGCAGTCGTCAACGATGAGGCGATCTCGTTTCGCGACCTCGAGGCCCGCCTGCGCGTGGTCCTGGTCTCGAGCAATGTCGGCGACACCCCGGAGAACCGCCGCCGTGCCGCGCCGCAGGTCCTTCGTCAGCTCATCGACGAGCGCTTGCAGCTCCAGGAAGGCAAGCGGCTGAACATCGACGCGAACGAGGACGAGATCAAGGACGCCTTCCGCCGCGTCGAGGAGCAGAGCAACATGCCGCCCGGCGGCCTCGAGGAAGAGATCCGTCGGCACGACGTCAGCCGTCCATCGATGGTCGAGCAGATTCGTTCCAGCATCGTCTGGCAGAAGCTGGTGCGCCGTCAGGCCGCCTCGCAGGTTCAGATCGGCGACGACGAGGTCGAGGAGATCTTGGCGGCCATCCAACGCACGCGCGATCTTCCGGAGCTTCGCATCAGCGAGATTCTTCTTGCGGTCGACCGTCCGGATCGCGAAGCCGAGGTCCGGCGCTTCGCCGAGCAGCTGGTCGAGCAGGCGCGCGGCGGCGCCGATTTCGTCTCGCTGGCCCGCCAGTTTTCGGAAGCGGCAAGCGCCGCCACCGGCGGCGAGATCGGCTGGGTGCTGCCGACCCAGCTCGACGAGGCGATCGAACGCGAGGTCTCGAAGGTGCAGCCCGGCACGATCGTCGGGCCGATCCGTACCGTTGCCGGCTTCCACGTCATCCGCCTGACCGACCGGCGCATGCTGCAGGCGGGAGGCGCCGACGACACGGTCATCAATCTTCGCCAGGCACTGTTTCCCATTGCCGGTACCACCGAGGAAGATGTGCGTCAGCGAGCGGCGGCGCTGTCCTCAGCTACGACCTGCCCCGACTTCGAGAAGGCGGCGGAAGAAGCCAAGGCTATGCGCCCCTATAGCCTCGGCCGCCTCAAGATCGGCGAGCTCAGCGCCACGATCAGGCCGCTCGTCGTTTCGATCGATGCCGGAAAGATGAGCGCACCGACGCGGATCACCGATGTCATCGTAGTCTTCATGGTCTGCGACAAGACCGAGGCCGCATCTGGTTTGCCGAGGCGAGAGGAGATCCGCGAACAGCTCTTCCGCGGCAAGCTCTCGATCCTCGCCCGTCGTTATCTCCGCGACCTTCGCCGGGCTGCGCATCTGGACCTGCGTACGTGACGCTGCCCCTCGCGCTGACCATGGGGGAGCCGGCCGGCATCGGCGGCGAGATCTCCCTGATGGCCTGGGCCCGCCGAAGCGAGGGCGTAAAGCCTTTCTTCGTTCTGGACGATCCCGACCGCCTCGCCTCGCTTGCACGACGTATCGCTCTCGACGTCCCGCTGGTTGCAATTGAGGCGCCTGAAGCGGCGCCTGGAGCGTTCGCCAGGGCCCTGCCGGTCCTCCCCATCCGTCTTGCGTACCCCGCGACGCCGGGGAAGCTCGACCCGGCAAATGCCTCAGCGGTGCTGAACGCGATCCGACGTGCCGTCGCGCTCGTCCGTGCCGGCAAGGCGGCCGCCGTGGTCACCAATCCGATCCACAAGCATGCGCTCTATGAGGCTGGCTTCCATCATCCTGGCCACACTGAGTTCCTCGCCGAGCTTGCTGCCGAGAACGGGCACACACCGACGCCGGTGATGATGCTCGCCTGTCCGCAGCTCCGGGTCGTGCCGGTCACCATCCATCTGCCGATCCGCCGCGCCGTCGCCGATCTGACCAGCGAGATGATCGTCAAGACCGGAGAGATCCTGGCCCGCGATCTGGCGCAACGCTTCGGCAAGGCGAAACCAAGGATCGCTGTCGCCGGCCTCAATCCCCATGCCGGCGAAGGCGGCGCGCTCGGCAAGGAGGATGACGAGATCGTCCGGCCGGCGATCGAGGCCTTGAAGAAGCTCGGCATCGACGCCACCGGGCCGTGGGCTCCGGACTCGATGTTCCACGCCGATGCACGCGCCGGCTACGACGCGGCGCTCTGCATGTATCACGACCAGGCGCTGATTCCGATCAAGACGCTCGACTTCCACGGCGGCGTCAACGTCACACTCGGGCTTCCTTTCATCCGCACCTCGCCCGACCACGGCACGGCGCTCGACATCGCCGGGTCCGGACGCGCCAACCCGGCGAGCCTGATCGCTGCGCTCAAGCTCGCCGGCGCGATGGCGGAGACGAGCGCTGACGCGGCTTGAAGCGCTGCCGCCGCTGGGCGAGGTCATCCGCCGGCACGGACTCCAAGCGGTCAAAGCGCTCGGCCAGAACTTCCTCCTCGACCTCAACCTGACCGGCAAGATCGCTAGATCCGCCGGCGATCTCGCGCAGGGCACGACGATCGAGATCGGTCCGGGGCCTGGCGGGCTCACCCGAGCGCTTCTGCTCGCCGGCGCGCGCCGCGTGATCGCCATCGAGCGCGATCGGCGTGCGCTGCCGGCGCTTGCCGAGATTGCCGAAGCGGCCGAGGGACGGCTCGCGGTCGTCGAGGGAGATGCCCTCGAAATCGACGCGACGACCCTCGGCGAAGCGCCGCGCCGCATCGTCGCCAATCTGCCCTATAACATCGCGACACCGCTCCTCTTCGCTTGGCTTGCCCGGCTTCGCGACTTCGAGAGCCTGACGCTAATGTTCCAGAAAGAGGTGGCCGAGCGCATTACGGCTCAGCCGGGCTCAAAATCCTATGGTCGCCTCGCGGTGATGACCCAGTGGGTCGGCGAGGCAGAACGCCTCTTCGACATCCCGGCCCGCGCCTTCGTGCCGCCGCCGAAGGTGACCTCTTCGGTGGTCCACATCACGCCGCGGCCGGCGCCGCAGGGAGAGGCCGACCCCAAGGTCATGGAGCGCGTGGTCGCCACCGCCTTCAACCAGCGCCGCAAGATGTTGCGCCAGGCCTTGAAGCCGCTCGGCGACGCCGAGGCGCTGCTGGCGAGCGCCGGGATCAATCCGACGCGGCGGGCCGAGACGCTCGAGGTGACCGAATTCGCCGCGTTGGCGCGCGCTTCAATAGCCCTGCTGCAGGCCTCGGACATAGTCGGTAAGTCCTAGCTGACGCCAGCGACGTAAACGTTCAGCGGTCAGTATTGCTCGAATCTGGGCAATCGAGAGATCGAAATCCTCATTGATGATTATGTAGTCGTACTCTGGCCAGTGACTCATCTCATCAGCGGCCTTGCTCATGCGTTTGGCGATTGCCGCCGGGGTGTCTTGAGCGCGCATTTTGAGTCGTCGCTCTAGCTCTGGCATCGATGGTGGCAAAACGAAGATGCTTGCTAGATCGCTCCGCGCGGAAGCACTGAGCTGCTGTGTTCCTTGCCAATCGATATCAAAAATAACATCTCGTCCGATAGACAGCGCCGCTTCGACGGGCACTTTGGGCGTTCCGTAGTAGTGGTCAAAGACCTTGGCGTGCTCGAGTAGCTCTCCCCGGTTGATCATCAGACCGAATTCTGATCGATCCACAAAATGGTAGTGAACGCCTTGTACCTCTCCAGGACGTCTCGGTCGCGTCGTGACAGATATTGACAGGGTAAGGTTTCCGTCGACCTGGAGCAGTTGGCGAGACAGCGACGTCTTGCCGGCGCCGGAGGGCGATGAGAGCACCAGCATCAATCCGCGCCGTGAGACGCCGCTTTGGCTCATCGCATCACTCGACATTCTGGATCTGCTCGCGGAACTGGTCGATCACCGATTTGAGCGCGATGCCGATCCGGGTGAGCGCCACGTCCTGCGACTTCGAGCAAAGAGTGTTGGACTCGCGATTGAACTCTTGCGAGAGGAAGTCCAAACGCCGGCCGATGGCGCCGCCTTCCTTCAGCATGTCGCGCGCCTGGCCGACATGCGCTCCGAGTCGATCCAGCTCCTCGCGGACATCGCCTTTGGCGGCAAGCAGCGCCAGCTCCTGCGCCAGGCGCTCCTCGGGCAGCGCCGGGACCGCATCCAGCAGGGTCTGGATCTGCTGGCGCAGCCGCTCCTTGACCGCATCCGGCCGGAGCGCCGCCGAAGCCGCAGCTTCGCCGCTCAGGCGCTCGATCTCGTCGATCTGTCCCAGCAATACGGTCTGCAAGCGCGCGCCCTCGTCAGCTCTTGCCGCGATCAGCCGCTTGAGCGCCTGGGAGAAACCCTTGAGCAACACCTTCTCGGCCTTCTCGTCGACCGCTTCGGCGAGGCCGCCGCGATCGAGAACGCCTGGAATCTGCAGCAGGGCTTCGATCCGGGGAGGCGCCTGGTCGACGCGGCCGAGGAGATCGGCCTGGAGCGCCAGCACCCGATCGAGAACGGGACGGTCGACCGTGAACGGCGCAGCGCCGGCCGCGCGGGCGAGAGCGAGCGTCACGGACACGTTGCCGCGCCTCAGGTGCTTCGCCGCCTCGGCACGCAGCACCGGGTCGAGCCGATCGAGGCCGGAAGGCAACCGGCAACGGATGTCGAGGCCACGGCCGTTGACGCTTCGGGCTTCCCATACCCAGGAGAGCCCGCTGGTCTCACCCTCGGCACGGGCAAAGCCGGTCATGCTGGCAATAGTCACGTCGCTAGCGATCCCCCGGACCGTCCCGTACTCCGACGGCGGCGCGACTATAACCGCGCACCGCTTTCCCGCCTATACTCGGCGGCGTGAAACATCCGACCTCGATCCTGATCACCGGCGCCTCCAGCGGGCTCGGCGCCGCGTTGGCGGAAGCCTATGCGACGCCGGACGTCCGCCTCGCGCTCGGCGGTCGCGACCGCGCCCGGCTGGAGGCAATCGCGGATAGGTGCCGCGCCGCCGGCGCCGAGGTCGATGTGGCCGTTGCGGACGTGGTCGATGCTGCCGCGACCGCGCGCTGGGTAGAGGGTGCCGATGATCGCCGTGCGCTCGACCTCGTTGTCGCTAATGCCGGGATCTCCGCCGGAAGCCGAAGCACCGGTGAATCCGCAGAGCAGGTGAGACGCATCCTCGCGGTTAATATCGATGGCGTCATCAACACCATTCTGCCCGCGCTCCCGCGTTTGACGAGGCGAGGGCGGGGCCAGATCGCACTGATGGCCTCGCTCGCCGGCTATCGCGGGCTTCCCGGTGCGCCGGCCTATTGCGCCAGCAAAGCGGCGGTGAAGGTCTTCGGCGAAGCGTTGCGCGGCGAGCTCGCAAGCAAGGGCGTCGGCGTCAGCGTCATCTGTCCTGGATATGTCGACACGCCGATGACGCAACGGAACCGCTTTCCGATGCCGTTCCTGATGGATGCACCCCGTGCCGCGAACCTGATCAAGCGGCGCCTTGCGAAGAACAAGGCGCGTATCGCCTTTCCCTGGCCGATGGCCGCGCTGGTCTGGCTGCTTCAGGCACTGCCGCCGGGGGCGATCGACCTCGCGCTGGCGCGGCTGCCGAGGAAAAGTTAGCGCCGCTAGCGACTATCGCGTTCGCGCATCCGCTCCGCCCAGCGCCGCTCGCGTTCGGCCATACGCTCGCGGAACGCCTTCCGCTCCTCGGGCGAGAGCCGGGCGCTCGCCTCGATCATCGTCGACTGCATCAGCTCGGACATGGCGTTGGCGCGGCGCCGCGCCTCGACGAAGGCGGCGTCGGCCCTGGCCCTATCGAAGGGTTCGGCGGCGAGCGTCTGCATCGCCTCCGAGCGTGCGCGGCGGAACTCGCGGCTCTGCTCGCGGATCTGCGCCTGGCGCCCTTCCATCACGGCCCTGACCTTCTCGCGCCCGGACTCGGGCAGCCCGGCGGCGATACGCCCGATCGGCCCCATCGTCGAGCGCTCGGAGACGCGCTGATGCTCGCGCCAGTAGCGCATGCCGACGACCGCGCCGAGGAAGAGATTGAGCGCAAGCGAAAGGATCAGCGCCCAGCCGATCCAGCGACTGCCGAGAAAGGCCATCACAGAATATCCCCTTCGATCGGATCGCCCTCGAAGTAGAGGGCATCGAAACCCGGCTCGAGGGAGCTGGCGTAGCTCTCCATGCCGTCCATCCACCAGCCGACCACGAGGCCGAGGCAAGCGGCGGCCGCCAGCGTCGCAAGGCGTGGCCAGGTCAATCCGAAGGCCGATGACTTCGGCCGCGCCTTGGAGAGGATCGCCTGTGCCAAGCCAGGGCTCGTCGGACGCATCCGCCATGTATCGAGCACACGCGCAAGCTGGCGGTCTTCCGCCGGGGTCAGGTCCGTTTCAGGCTTCATGTCCGTCCTCCACCAGATCCGACATCAGCGGCTTGAGCCTGTCGCGCAGGTGCCGCTTGGCGCGGATTAGTAACGATTCCAAAGCACCGACCGTGATGCCCATCACTTCGGCCGCCTCGATGTTTCCCAGCCCTTCGTAGTGGCATAGCGTGAGCGCTGTGCGCTGGCGCTCCGGCAGCTCTCCGACCGCCGCTTTGACCGACCGCGCCACCTCAGTCTGATGCAGGGTGCGAAATGCGTTCGGCTGCTCGTCCTCGGGCTCGGGCACGTCGTCGATCGGCAGCGAGCGCGGGCGCCTGAGCCGGTCGATCGATGCGTTCACCACGACACGGTAGAACCAGGTGGTGAACCGACCGCCCTCAGGACGCCAGCGTTCGGCGTGCTGCCACAGTCTCAAGAAGGAGTCCTGAGCCACGTCCTCTGCCTCACCACGATCGCCCAGCAGGCGCTGGGCGGTCCTAACGGCACGGTCGAGATGACGAGTGACCAAGGCGGCGAACGCCGTCCGGTCGCCCTCGGCGATCCGCGCCATTAATGCCTCGTCGGCCAGTCCGTCCATCAGGCGATCCAACGCCGGCCGACCTCCTGGAATTGGAACGGCCTAGCGCGATACTTCCTGCGCCCGACTATTCCGCATGGCCGTATAGGGTTTCGGGAGAAATTAGAACTCTTTGAATTTCGACCCATTTCCCATCCCGCCAGGCCCGGAACAGGCAGGAGCGCCGACCGGTGTGACAGCACACCCCGCTCTGGTCGACCTTGAGCAGCAGCATGTCGCCGTCGCAGTCGACGCGAAGCTCGACTAGGCGCTGGACCTGGCCCGAGCTCTCGCCCTTGCGCCAAAGCTTCGCCCGCGAGCGCGACCAGTAGCAAACCAGCCCGGTCGCCAGGGTCTCGGCCAACGAGTCCCTGTTCATCCAGGCGAGCATCAGAACCTCGCCGGTGTCGAACTGCTGCGCCACCGCCGGCATCAGCCCGCGTTCGTCGAAGCTGAGGACAGCCTCGACCTCGGGCGAGAGCAGAGGTGCCGTCGCGCTCACGCCGCCTTCGCCACCTGAGTCAGCCTCGAGAGTCCGGCCTCGAGGTCGGCGATCAGGTCATCGGCATCCTCGAGCCCGATATGGAGACGGACCAGCGTCCCCTTCTCCGTCCACGGCACCGCGCTCCGGTGCAGCACATTCGAGACCGGCAGTGCCAGGCTCTCATAGCCGCCCCACGAGGCGCCCATGCGGAAGATCCTGAGCGTATCCAGGAACGCATCCATCGCCGGCTTCGGCTGCTCCTTGATCAGAACGGAGAAGAGGCCGGAGCAGCCGGTGAAGTCGCGCTTCCACAGCCTGTAGCCGGGGAAGCTCGGCAGCGCTGGGCAGAGCACGCGCGCGACCTCGGCTCGGGTCTCGAGCCAGCTCGCGACCTTGAGTGCGTTCTCCTGATGGCCGCGCAGGCGCACATGCATCGTGCGGAGACCGCGAAGACCGAGATAGATGTCGTCGGGGCCTACAGAGTAGCCCAGGGCCTTGAAGCTCGCCTCGACCGCCGGCAGCGTCGCCTCGGTGCAGGTCGTGGTGCCGAGCATCGCGTCCGAATGGCCGACGATGTACTTGGTCGCCGCCTGGATCGAGACGTCGACGCCGTGCTTGAAGGCGTTGAAGAAGAGGCCGCCCGACCAGGTGTTGTCCATGAGGACGACGCACCCCTTCTTGTGCGCCTCATCGGCGATCGCGGGGATGTCCTGGATCTCGAAGGTGCCGGTGCCCGGCGACTCCGTGTAGACGATCTTGGTGTTGGGCCGGATCAGATCACGGATGCCGCCGCCGATCAGCGGGTCGTAGTAGGTGGTCTCGATCCCCATGTTCTTGAGGAAGTTGTCGCAGAACCGCCGGTTCGGAAAATAGGCGGAGTCGACCATCAGGATGTGGTCGCCCGACTTGACGAAGGCGAGGATCGCGCCGACCACCGCGGCGAAACCCGACGGCCAGGCGATACAGCCATGTCCACCTTCGGTCGCCGCCACCGCCTCGCCGAAGGCGCGGTGGGTCGGCGTGCCGTATCGGCCGTAGATGTAGCCCTTGTAGCCCGGCTTGTGCGCCTCGTCCCAGGCGGCGACGCTGGAGAAGGTGATCGTCGAGGCATGATAGACGGGCGGGTTGACGATGCCGTGGTTCGACTCAGGGTCGAGCCCGGCATGGGTGATAATCGTGTCGCGCCTGAAATTGCCTTTGAGTGCCATTCGTCGCTCCGCCCCCCAGGTCCTCGCCCGCATGCCGCGCCATGGTGATGGCACCCCGCTGCAGGCGCAAGCAGAAGGAAGCGGTTGCGGCTCTTTCGCACGAATTGTAAGCATTGATACCATCAGAGGACGGAAGGCCCAGGGAGGCGGATCAGCACATGCAAGCTCAGGCGCAGCGCAAGCTTTCGACCGACATCGTCATCCAGATGGCGGGCGTCCACAAGTGGTACGGCGACTTCCACGTCCTAAAGGACATCAATCTCTCTGTCCATCGTGGCGAGCGCATCGTCGTCTGTGGACCCTCGGGCTCCGGCAAGTCGACGATGATCCGCTGCATCAACCGCCTCGAAGAGCATCAGAAGGGCCAGATCGTCGTCGACGGCATCGAGCTCTCCCAGGACGTCAAGAACATCGACATGGTCCGCCGCGAAGTCGGCATGGTGTTCCAGCAGTTCAATCTGTTCCCGCACCTGACCGTGCTCGAGAACCTGACCCTGGCGCCGATCTGGGTCCGCAAGATGCCGAAGGCAGAGGCCGAGGCTTCGGCGATGAAGTACCTGACGCGCGTGCGAATCCCCGAGCAGGCGCAGAAATATCCGGGCCAGCTCTCCGGCGGCCAACAGCAGCGTGTCGCCATCGCGCGCTCGCTCTGCATGCAGCCGAAGATCATGCTGTTCGACGAGCCGACCTCGGCCCTCGATCCCGAGATGATCAAGGAAGTGCTCGACGTCATGGTAGGCCTGGCCGAGGACGGCATGACCATGATCTGCGTCACCCACGAGATGGGCTTCGCGCGCACCGTCGCCGACCGCATGATCTTCATGGACTATGGCGAGATCGTCGAGCAAGCGCCGCCGGAGGAGTTCTTCGAGAACCCGAAATCCGACCGCACCAAGCTCTTCCTGAGCCAGATCCTCAAGCACTAGTAGCCGCTTTCGCGGAGATCTGATTCATGATTCAACATTGGGATGATAGCCGATGCAGTGGTAGTCCGGCTGACGCCGGAGGAGCGCGCGGTGCTTGAGGCTCGGCTCCGTGCGCCGACGACGGAACAGCGGCAAGTGTTTCGGGCGCGGATTGTGCTACTGGCTGCCCAAGGACGCTCGACGCGGTCGA
>VGEN01000019.1 GCA_016869285.1 Alphaproteobacteria bacterium | reverse complement strand
CGCGGCACCTCTTTCGTCTCGATCAAGCAGCTCCGGGAGCACATCGATGCTTTCATCCAAACCTACAACCAGAACGCCAAGCCGTTCGTCTGGACCAAGACAAACGTCCATCAACGCCGCTTCAAAGACCGACGTATCAGCCAATTGTGATTCCGGGTACTAGCTGTCTCTCCCGGTCGGCCGCGCGCGGCCGACCGCAATGTAGGTCACATCGGGATCGGTGATGTTGAGGTAGCGCCAGGGATCGATGACGACCGAGCCTTTGGGGAAGCGCCGACCCTGAAACTCCGCGTGGCGAGTGCCGATGAGGAAGACGTGCGGGGCGAGCGTGGAGACATCGGCTGAGGACGGCTCGACATGCGGATCGAGCATACGCACCGCGTGGCCGCGCTCCTTCAGCATGACCTCGAGGAGCAGCGCGGGGCTGCCGAGCGTGATGTTGGTGCCGGGCTTGTAGCTGTATCCGAGAATCGCCTTGGGCAGGTCGTGCGCGCACATCAGGTCGGCCAGCCACTCGGTCTGGCGCTCGCGTGCAACCATGAGGCTCTCGAACCAGTCGTGGCTGAGATCGAGATTCCGGGCGAGCCACGACATGGCGATGTTGTCGCGCGGATGGCAGCCTCCGCCGTCGCCCATGCCGCCATCCATATAGGCGCCGCTGATCAGGCGCGTGCCGGCCTGCTTGAGCACGCCGGTCACCACGTCGACATCGGCACCCTCGATCTTCTGGCAGATCTCCATCAACGCGTTGGCGAACACGATCTTCATGCCGATGAAGGTGTTGTAGGCGACCTTGATCAGCTCCGCTTCTTCGATGCGAACGCGCATGGCGGGGGCGTCGGTGATCGTGCGGTAGAAGGCGGCGCAGGTGTCGGCGACGCTCGGGTCACTGGCGCCGAGAAGCGCGAACTCGGGATGCAGGAAGTCCCGCATCGTCGTGCCCATGGCGATGAAGTAGGGATTGTAGCAGAAGCGCGTTCCGGCTGGCAGGAGCGGCAGCACGACCCGACGCATCGTGCCGGGAAGCACGGTCGAGATGACCGTGACGATCGTCTCGCGCTTGAGATGGGGGGCGATCGAGCGGACAGCGGCTGCGAGCGCGTCGTACTAGAAGTCGATACGCTCGTCGGGCAGGCGGGAGATGCCCTCGTAGCGCCGCTCGTGCGGCGTCTGCACCGCGATGAAGAGAATCTCGGCATGGGCGACGACCTCGGCCGTCGAGCCGAAGCGGACGCTGGAGCGGGCGAGGTAGTCGTTGAACGGCGACACTCCATCGGGCCCAGTTTCCCGATAAGGCTGGGGCGCGCGCGACATGCGGGTCGAATCGAGGTCGAAGCCCATGACGTCGTGGCCTTTGTCGGCCATCGCCACGGCACATGGCAGGCCGAGCTTCCCCAAGCCGATGAAGCCGATCTTCATTCCGATCCCTTTTTCGGCGATGCCGAGCGCGCAGGAAACAGCCTCGTCTCGGCTAAGAGAGGGGCGTGATCATAGCGGCCGGTCTCAGCCACGCCAGCGCCTTTTGTACGGGAGGCTGATCGGTTGTCGGTGGTTAGAGAACGGTCGCCGATGCCGCTTCATCGAGCGCGGAGATGGGGTGTTGGGCGGCACGCGTCGCGATCGACCTTCCCGGCGAGTCCGGACGGCATCAAGCCGAAGCTTTCGTCTCGGCCGCCAACCACGTCGGCAAGCGCGAGGTCCTCACACGCCCCGACGCGGGGGATGTCTAGAAGGGGTTAGGCCGCCCAGGGAACGCGGCGGTCGCGACGCTCCTCGGCCGTGCGCTCGCGCCTGGGCTCGGAAGCCGTATAGGCCTTCTCACGATGGGCGAGGCAGTAGGGGCTCCGGCCGTCGGTCGGCGTGCCGCAGAAACGGAAATCCGCGCCCTTGGGATCGCCGATCGGCCAGGCGCAGCAGGCGCGGCCGAGGTCGATCAGGCTGTCGGATGCAGTCTTAAAGGGCGCCTCATGCGGCTCGACCGCCAGTTTGCGCTTCTTGTGCCCGCCATGGGCCGGGTTGCGCCCCAGGCCGGTCAGATTCATGCGATTGACCAAGCCTGCGACCACGTCCCGGCTCATGCCGAGGCGCTGCGAGATCTGGCCATAGCTCAGCCCGCCCTGCGTGAACAGGGTTCGCACCTGCTCCCGCGTCTCATCCGTCCATACGCGTTTGCCCATTTTGGGCTCCTGAAAGTGACGCCTTCAGGAGTGGGTCGTCGGTATACGCGGTTCGGTTCGACGCGATTTCAGAGAAATCCGAGGGATCGCAGCTCCTCCTCCAGCTGAGCGGGTGCGCGGAAGTGGATACCGTGGATACCGATAGCGCCGGCGCCCTCGGCGTTCTTCTGGGAATCGTCGATGAAGACCGCATCCTCGGGGCGGACCCCGTAGCGGCTGCAGAGGAGCTGGTAGATCCGCGCTTCCGGCTTAAGCATCCGCTCGTCGCCGGAGACAACGATGCCGCGGAAGCGCGAGAAGAAGGGAAAGCGCCCCTTGGTCGGCGGAAAGGTCTCGCGCGAGAAGTTGGTCAGCGCGTAGAGCGGAACGCCGCTCGCATGAAGCCGCTCGAGGATGTCGACCGTGCCTTGAATCGCCGTCGGGATCATCTCATCGAAGCGCCTGAGCCAGGCCCGGATCAGATCGGCCTTGTCGGGATGGCGCGCGATCGCCTCGGCCTCGGCCTCAGCGAAGCTGCGCCCACCATCCTGTTCGACGTTCCATGCGGGATGGCAGACCTCGGCGAGGAACCGCTCGCACGCCGCCTCTTCGGGGATGAGCTTGCGGTAGAGGTAACGCGGGTTCCAGTCGAGGAGGACGCCGCCAAGGTCGAAGATGACGACGGAACGGCTTGCGGCGGTGGTCATATCGGCAACTGTTCCCGGCCAAAAAAACGGACGCGATCATAGTCAGGCGAAGACCGGACGCCAGCGTGCTAAAGTTGCTCTCACGGTTTGGGGTGGACCGGCCTATGATCCACGTATCGATCAAGGGGGTCTCATGAGAATTTGCGGATTTTCACTGTTAATTGCGCTGATAGCCGCGCCCGCCTTTGCGCAATCTGCGGACGTCACCATACTCGCCGCCACCTGCTCGGGATGCCATGGCGCCAGCGCTGACGGTTCGGGCGGCATTCCAGGCCTCAGAGGTCAGCAGCAGGCCTACCTTGCCAACCAGCTCAAGGCCTTCAAGGCCGGGAGCCGTCCGGCCACCGTCATGAACCGTCTGGCCAAGGGCTATACCGACGATGAGATCGCCGGTCTCGCCCTTCATTTCTCACGGCTGCGGTAAGGGAGGACCTTAGATGACCAGTCTCTCACGTCGCCGCTTCCTCGCCGGTGCGGCCGGCGCTTCCGCCACCTTCGGCATGCCGGCGATCGTCTATGGCCAGGCGGCCGCGCGGGTCGTCGTGATCGGCGGCGGCTTCGGCGGCGCCACCGCCGCCCGATATCTCAAGAAGGCCTCACCCCAGCTCCAGGTTACGCTGGTCGAACCGAACCGGCGCTTCGTCACCTGCCCCTACTCGAATCTGGTGATCGGCGGCTGGCGCAAGATCGACTCCATCAGCTTCGGCTACGACCGGCTCGCCAAGTCGGGTATCACCGTGGCGCAGGACAGCGCGGCGGCCATCGAGCATGACAGGAAGCGCGTCCGCCTCGCCGGGGGACGCATGCTCCCCTATGACCGCCTGATCGTCTCGCCCGGCATCGACATCCGCTGGAACGCGATTGCCGGCTATGACGAGAAGGCGGCTCAGGCGATGCCGCATGCCTGGCGAGCCGGCGAGCAGACCTTGGTGCTGCGCCGTCAGCTCGAGTCCATGCCTGACGGCGGGCTCTTCGTCATGGCCGCGCCGGCCAACCCGTTCCGCTGCCCGCCGGGCCCCTATGAGCGCGTCTCGATGATCGCGAGCTATCTCAAGCAGTCGAAGCCGCGCTCGAAGATCCTGATCCTCGATGCCAAGGAGAACTTCTCCAAGCAGCCGTTGTTCCAGGACGCCTGGGCGAAGCTCTATCCGGGCATGATCGAGTGGGTTCCGGTCGGCAAGGACGGCAAGGTGGTCAAGGTCGACGTGCGCACGAAGACGCTCGAGAGCGAGTTCGGCCAGCAGCACAAGGCGGCGGTCGCCAACGTGATCCCGCCGCAAATGGCGGCCAAGATCGCGCGCGACTCCGGCCTCGCCGACCAGTCCGGCTGGTGCCCGATCGATGCCAGCAGCTTCGAGTCGAGGCTGGTGAAAGGCGTCCATGTCGTCGGCGATGCGACCATCGCCGCTCCGATGCCAAAGTCGGGCTTCGCCGCCAGCAGTCAGGGCAAGGTCGCGGCGCTCGCGTCGGTTGCTATGTTGCAGGGCAAGACGCCGCCCGCTGCGGCAATGGTCAACACCTGCTACAGCCATGTCGGCAAGGACTATGCGATCTCGGTTGCCGGCGTTTATCGCGGCACCACCGAACGGTTGATCGAAGTGCCGGATTCGGGCGGCACCAGCCCCAGGCAATGGGACGACGAGAACCGCCGGCTCGAATCGATCTATGCCGATGGCTGGTACGCCAGCATCACCAGCGAGATGTTCGGCTAAGCTGCCTTCGCTGGAAGCGAGAAGCCCCGCGCCAAGACGCGGGGCTTTTTCTTTGATGACCTGACCTGCGCTCAGCTCTTCATCAGCTGCTCGCGTGCCTGCTTGCCGAAGCCCTCGAGCTCCTTGCGGATGCGATGCTCGCTTATGTCGAGGTCCTTGGCCTTGAGATCGGCCACGGCCTTGTGGACGACATCGTCATCGCCCGGCTTCGACATATCCTCGACCACGAGCGACTTCGCGTAGGCCTCGGCGGCGTCGCCCGAGAGTCCCATCTGGCCCGCGACCCACAGCCCGAGCAGCTTGGTGCGCCTGGCATTGACCTTGAAGCGCATCTCTTCGTCGAGCTGGAATTTCTTCTCGGCGTCCTTCTTGCGGTCGTCGAAGCCCGTCATTTCTTTGTCACTCCTGGGGATAGAACCGGGTCCCTGACTTTAGGGCTCGAAGCGGCGCGATCAAGTGCGGCGGAAGACCGCGCGAACGGCACCTGCCATGCTTCCTTCCTCAAGCCAGCGCAGCGCCAGCACCGCGCCGAAGACGATCGCGCCGACGGAGATGAAGGAACCGAGCGCCAGGGTCGAGAGCCCGGATAGCCCTTGCCCGATCGTGCAGCCGAGCGCGAGTACGCCGCCGACACCCATCATCGCGCCGCCGGCGATGTGGCGAAGAAGATCGGACGTGTCGCGAAAGCCTTCGAGCCGGAACTGTCCCGAGAGGAGCGCGGCGACGTGCGCACCGGCGATGACGCCGCCGACCGAAGCGGCGCCGAAGCCGAGGCTCGCCCCGGTGAAGAACATCAGATACTGCAGCCCCTCGCCGATCGGCGCGACGAAGGAGAGCCCGGAGACCTGCATTGTCTCGAAGGGATCGCTGGCACCCCATGTCGTCACCGCCCATGCCGTCGGAATGACGAGACCGACGAGGATAGCCGCGATCAGAAGCGTGCGCTCGCGGCGGAAACGCGGCGAGGAGAGCGCCCAGCCGGCGATGCCGATGCCGAGCGCAAAGGTGAGCACCGTCTGCCAGATACCGGCGCTGAGCCCGCTCGCGCGCGCGAGGAGGTCGGGCAGGCCCTGGCTTGAGGCGCCGAGGCCGCGGAGGTCGATCTGCGTTGCTTGCTCGAAGGGCCGGCGCAGGCTCGCGATCAGCCCGCGCAGCGTCATCAGCGCGACAATCGCCACGACGAGCACGGCGACCAGGCTTTTCAGGTTGCCGGCGCCGGCACGGACCAGGATGCGGCTGCCGCAGCCGCCCGCGAGCACCATGCCGAAGCCGAAAGCGGTGCCGCCGAGGATCGCGCCGGCCCATCCGAGCGCGGGCGCGCGGTAGATCGAGACCGACAGGTTTGCGAGGCCGAGCGCCTCAAGGGTCTGGCTTCCGACCATCGCGATCGCGACCGAGAGCAGCCCGGCACGCAGCCGGCGCGTGTCGCCCATCAGCACTGTGTCGGAGATCGCACCCATCGTGCAGTAGTTGCTTCGCTGGACGGCTGCGCCGAAGACCAAGCCCAACGCGAAGCCAACGGCAAGGACTGCATATTTTGGTTGTAGCTCTTCCAAGACTCTCCCTCTCGGCAGGCCTTAGGCCTTATCCTATATAGGTGTGGGTCTCATCGTCGCGTGGCAAGAAGGCCGCTCAGGAGCATCTGTTGGACGTCACCACTCTCGATGCGCGCGGCCTGACCTGTCCGCTCCCGGTCCTCAAGGCACGGAAGGCGCTTCAGTCGCTGCCGCCCGGGGGGCGGCTTCGGGTGCTGGCAACCGATCCCGGCGCCGTCGGCGACTTTCGCGCGCTCTGCGAGGCAGGCGGCCACACGCTGCTCGGCATGGTCGAGGCCGACCGGGTCTATACCTTCGATCTGCAGAAGGGCGGCTGAACCCGCCCTTTATTTCGCCTTCAGCTCGGCGCGCACGCGCTCGACCACGATCGCCGGGTCTCCCGGCTTCATGCAGGTCGGGCCGAACACCACCATGCCGTCGCGCACGCGCGCGTGGTTGGCGTGCACCGAGGGGTTGCCGTCCTGCAGACGCTTGACCAGGTCGCGCGCCGAGAAGCCGAGCGCGTCCTCGTCGACGATCAGCTCGACTGCCGGTGCGCCCTTGTACTTCTTGTCGACGAGGTTGACGGTTGCTCCCTTCAAGCCCTTCAGGCCGTTGGCGACCTCCTGGCAGAGCGCAAGCAGGCGCCTGTGCCGCTCCTCCGTGTTCTCCTCAAGGAAGAACTTGAGCGCGGTGAGCAGGCCGACGATCTCCTCCTTGCCGCATTTGGAGGCGCGGCCGATGCCGCTCGCCGGGAACCCGACCAGCTTGCTCTTGTCGAACAGCGAGGCCGGCGGGCTCCACTGCTCGAAATAGGTGTCGTGGTCGAGCTGCTGAAGCGCGGCCGACTGGATCAGGTCGCGCCGGCCGGCGAGGATGCCTGAGGCCTGCGGCCCGCCGATCGCCTTGCCGCCCGAGAAGGCGACGAGGTCGGCGCCCTGGGCGACAAACTTCTTGAGGTTCTCGGCCGGCGGCAGCTGGCCCGCGGCATCGACGATGACCGGTACGCCGCGACGTTTTGCGACCGCGACTATCTCGGGCAGGGTCGGTTCGCTATGCGCTTGAGCGACCCACAGGATCGCCGCCGTCTTGTCTGTGATCGCCGCGTCGTATTCCCAGACCTGCGCGTCGCGCACGCCGGCGCCGGAGAAGCGGTCGGGAATGCCGACCTCGATCAGTCTCGCGCCGGCCTGGGCAACGGCGTGGTCGTACATATTGCGATGGCTGCGCGCCATCACGACCTCGTTCGCCATGCCGGTCGTATCGGGAAGCCGGTTCATCTTCGCCGGATCGAGCCCGGCGAGGCACGCGGCCGAGGCCAGCATCAGCGCCGCCGAGGCGCCGGCCGTGACATAGGCGGCTTCGGCGCCGGTCGCCTCCGCCAGAATTTCCGAGGCGCGGCCCTGCAGCTCGGCGAGATCGACGCACCATTGCGAGGCCTCCGCCATCGCTTCCGCGACCTCCGGGCGCATGATGCCGCCGGTCAGGCGGGTCGACGGGCCGGAGGCGTTGACGATGGTGCGGAGTCCGAGGCGCTGATAGACGCTCTCGTTCGGACGGTGCGAGGATTTCTTGGCGGTCATGTCTTGCTCCAGGGATCGGCCTCGAAGGGCCACATGGGCTTCTTGCGCTTGGTGTAGGTGAGGCGACGCGGATCGCCGGCGAGCGCACCCGGACCATCCGAGTAGAGGATCTGCTTCGCCACCGGCCCGAAGCCGGAGACGAAGTGGTTGGTCGATTTAACCACGAGGATGTGCGTCTTCAGCGGATCGATGCCGGCCAGGCGAAACAGGTCCGGGTGATAGGCCTGGACCCGGTTCGAGGACAGCACAACGGAGATGCCGTCAAACTCGATGCCGGCCATATCGACCATGTCGAAGTAGGCCTCGCCGAAGGGTTGCTTGGCGTTGCGGATGAGGCCGACGACCTTCACCCTCGCGTCGATCGGATCGCCCGAGCTGGGCCCCAGCTTGCCGCCGAAGCGGAGCTCGATCGAGCCGCCGAGCCCGGCGGCGAAGCAGAGCTTGACCGCACCCGGGTCCCAGATCGGCGCGTTGGCGGCGTTCTTGATGCCGCGCTTGCGCATGAGGCGGATGAAGAAGGTGGAGTCCGACGGTGCGCCTCCGCCGGCATTGTCGGCCGGATCGGCGATGACGACCGGGCTCTCCTCGATCCGGAGCGCCTCGTCGAGTGCTTCGTCGGGCGCGAGAAGCTTTGTGGCCAGGTCGTCTCGCTTCTCCCAAATCTCGCGGCCAAGCTCGGCCGCGACCTTGTCGCCATGTGCCTTCCTGTTATCGGTGACGACGAGAACCTTGCTGCCGAGGTCGTCGACATCGCCATAGGCGAAGCCGTGGACCAGCGAGACCGATAGGATGCCCTCCTTTCCCTCCATCGACTTGATCTTGTCGACGAGGCCGCGTGCCGGCTGGCGCGTCGGGCGGAACGGCACCAGCATCCTGCAGTCATGAACGCTGGCAACCGGCTTCACTTCGCCGCGTGCGGTCCTGATCAGGATGTCGAGCAGTTCGTCGCCGCGCTCGAGGAAATCCGTGTGCGGATATTCCTTCATGATAACGATGGCATCGGCGTTCCTCACCATCCTGTCGGTCAGATGGCAATGCGGGTCGATCTCGGTGCCGACCGCGACCTTGGGGCCGACGATCCGTCGCACATGCTCGAGGATGTCGCCTTCGCAATCGTCGTAGCCGTCGGCCGCCATGGCGCCGTGAAGGCCGAGCGCGACGATGTCGACCGGCATCGCCGCCTTGAGCTCGGATAGGAGCCGGTCGCGCAGCTCCTCATAGACGGACTTGACCGTGCGGCCCGCCGGCATGGCGAGCGCGTGCAGGCCCTCGATCACATCGATGTTCGATCCTTTCGCGCGCTTGCGCGCGGCGAAGGTCGGCCCCGACATGAAGCTGGGCTCGTCCGGATGCTTGCCCGCCTCGGCGAAGAAGGTCTCCTTGAACAGCGCCATGTCGGTCGGCATCGGCGAGAATGTGTTGGTCTCCGTCGCCAGCGCGCCGGTGAAGATGCGCATTAGTGAATGCCTTCACGCGTGCGTGTGTCGGCCACCACCCCCCACCCCATCCCTCCCCCGCAAGGGGGGAGGGGGTAAGAGGAGGGCTCCTTTGAGCTCCCTCCCCCCTTGCGGGGGAGGGATGGGGTGGGGGGTGTCACAGGTGAGATGCCGGAAGCTCAGCGCCACGGATTGTCGTCGAGCGGCCAGATCGGGCGCTTGACGCGGGTGTAGGGGACCTTCGCAAAGTCGCGCGGCAGGGCTCCGGGCCCGTCGGAGTAGAGCACCTTCTTGGCGATCGGGCCGAAGGCGCCGTGGAAGTGGTTCGTCGACTTGACGACGATCACGCGCTTGGACTTGAGCTCGACGCCGAGATTGGTGAAGAGGTCGGTGCCCAGCGCCTGAGTGCGGATCGAGATCAGCGCCACGGTGATGCCGTCGAACTCGATCGAAGCGGCGTCGCCGAGCGGCACCACGGCACCGGAGAAGGTCTGGATTGCATCCTTGACGCACTTAATGACCCTGACATTGGCGTCGACTGGTTCGCCTGAGCTCGGGCCCATCTTGCCGCCGAAGCGGAGGTCGAAGGAGGCGCCGTCGCCGGCGGCATGGCACATGCGGACCGCGATCGGATCCCAGATCGGGCCGATGCAGACATTTTTCGCGCCGCGCTTGCGCAGAAGCTCGATGAAGAAGGTTGAGTCCGACGGCGCACCGCCGCCGGCATTGTCGGCAGGCTCGGCGATGACGGCCGGGCCGCCTTCCACCTCGAGGGCCGCATCGAGCGCGCCTTCGAGGCTGAGAAAGTCGGGGCGCACGGTATCGCGCATTCTGATCAGCTCCTCGCCGAGCTGCTTTGCGATCCTGTCGCCGAGCGCCTTGTTGTTGTCGGTGACGACCAGCATCTTGGTGCCGAGGTCGGGTACGTCGGCATAGGGGTAGCAGTGGACCATCGAGATCGAGAGAATCCCGTCCTTGCCCTCCATCGCCTTGAACTTGTCGACGAAGCTGCGCATCGGCTCGCGCGAGGTCGGGTAGGAATTGATCATCCGGCAGTCGTAGAGGCTCTGCACCGGCTTGATCTTGCCGACGGCGGTATCGGCGATGATCTGCACCAGCTCCTCGCCGCGCTCGGCGAAGTCGGTGTGCGGGAACTCCTTGAAGCAGATCATCGCGTCGGTGGAACTCAGCATCGCGTCGGTCATGTGGCAGTGCGGATCGAGCTCGGCGCCGATCGGCACCTTGGGCCCGACGATCTTGCGGATGCGGGCGAGCAGGTCGCCTTCGCAGTCGTCATAGCCGTCCGCGACCATGGCGCCGTGCAGCCCCATCAGCACAGCATCGACCGGCATCGCCGCCTTGAGCTGGTCGAGGATCTCGTCGCGCAGTCCCTCGTAGGTCTCGCGCGTCACGGTGCCCGCGGGCTCGGCGAAGGTGCAGGTGCCTTCGACGACCTCCCAGTTCGATGACTTGGCGCGCTTGCGCGCCGCCGCCAGCGGGGCGGTGAACAGCTTCGGGTAGTCGGGATGCTTGCCGGCGGGCGCGTAGAAGGACTCCTCGAACTCCGTCCGGCTGGTCAGCATCGGCGAGAAGGTGTTGGTCTCGGTCGCCAGCGAGGCGGTGAACACGCGCATGGTTGTCAGGGTCCTTCTGCTCGTAGGAGGCGAACGCTAACACCCGCTGCGCTTTCCCGCCAAGCCTCTGAGATAGAACAATGATTTCTCATAAGAAAACGGCTTGCGGCGTTAACCGGCGATAAACCGCTGAAGCTGTAGAACCCTACTGCGCACCGTGCAGGGCATACGTAGTCGAGGAGAGTGCGATGGGCGTCGGCGAAGTCATCAGCATTGGATTCGTAGTCGTGACGATCTTCCTTGTCGTGCTCGAATGGCGGAGGCGCTCGGCGCCGGCGCGGTCCGCGCCGCCGAGTGCAAGCAAGACGCAGCCTCGCAGGCCGGCGCGCTGACGCGCCGACGGCTCAGACGGCGACGCGCTTCGCCGTGAACGAGGTCTTCCCGTACTGGGCGAGGTTGACCGGGCCCTGATGGGCCTCGCCGCCCGTGCCGAGCACGACGTCTCCCGATATCGCATCGCCTCTGACGGTGCCTTCAAAGCGATAGCCTAGCCGACATCCCTCGTAGCGATGCAGCGCCGAGACCGTGACGCGGTCGCCGGCAACCGTGCCGTTGACCTCGCTGTCGAAGAACTTGGTCTTGTGGCGGCCGCCGACCTTCGCATCGCTCTGCGTCAGCTCGAGGTGATGCGTCGCCGGGCCGTCGCCGAAATCGATCGTCACGTCCCATTTGCCGTTGACCTTGACCGACGGCACCGGGGCGCTCACCGCAACCGGCTTCGACGCCAGCGCGCGTGCCATGGCCTCGCCGACGCGCTCGGCCTCGCCTTTCGCCAAGTTGAACGGGTCGACGACGACCGAGCGCTCGGTCGCCTCCATGTCGTCGAGCATGATGCGGGGCTCGCCGTCGAGCAGGCGCTGGCGCAGCTCGAGGCCGGTATGCGGCACCTTGGCCTTGTCCCAGGAGACGATCAGGCGCGGCACCTTCACGCCGCCTGACGGGGCGCGGACCTTGGTCTCGACGCCGGGAACGGCGCTCACCTTCTTCGCGATCGTATCGAGATCGGCGGCCCATTGCTTGCGCTCGCCGGGATGGTCGCGCTCCTCGATCCAGTATTCGAGCGCGGTGACCACGCCGATGATGTCCTCCTTGGAGACCTTCATCGGCCGCCCGATGCCCTGGTGCGGCGAGGCGTTGGCCCAGGCGGCGCGGATGATCTTCTCCTTGCCGAGCAGGAGGCCGGTCACCTGCGGCGCCTGCAGGAACTTGCCGCCGGAGTAGATGACCATGTCGGCGCCGCGCACGAGCCAGGGCGAGGGCCGCTCGACATGCTCGGAGGCGGCATCGACCATGATCGGCACGTTCTTCGGGCGTGCCAGCTCGATCATGTCCTCGAGCGAGCAGGGACCTTCGGGTTCCATCAGGCCGTAGACGCAGATCATCGCCACCGTCGGGTCCTCGAGCAGCTTCCGAAGCTCCTCTTTGGAGCCGAACTCATGGATGGTGGTCCCGCACATGCGGATCGCATGGTCGTAGGAGAAGCGGTGGCCCTTGCCCATCAGCACCTTATTGCGCATGCCCTCGGTGCGCGGCAGGCGCGAGATGCGCTCGGGATCGTTGCCGGCGACGGCGCCGGCGGTGCCGAGCGCGACCGCGGCGGCGCTCCCCGGGGTGACGATGCCGAGGTCGCAGCCCATCAGCTCGCCGATGCGCTTCCCGGCCTGCTCCATCAGCTCGTAGATGTTCACGAACTGGGAGGCCGCACGCGACATCGCCGATTTGACCTCGGCGCGCATCAGGCTGCCGCCGTGAATCGTTCGTACCGAGGCGCAGTTGATGAACGGCCGGACGTTGAGCCGTAGATACGGATTGTCGTTGGCGCGGGAGGAGGACGCGTCGGTCATCGGAGGATCTGCCTTTCGAGGGAAATACGTCAGCTCGCGTAGTCGGGTTCTTCCTTGTCGAGAATGCGGCGCCAGGCATCGAGATGCAGGCGCGAATCCCAGCGCTCGCCGATCGGCCCGAGATGGCGCCGGCGCATATGGTCGGGGAAGGTGCGCAGCCTGCGGCCCGTCTGCATCGCCGTGATCTGATACATCGCCGTGCGTTCGGCGCCGTGGAGCTCGTCGAACGCCTCCGCGATCGTCGGGCCGACCACCGTGACGCCGTGATGGGGCATCAGCAGGATCGTCTTGTCGCCGAGGACGCGGGCGTAGCGGTCGCCCTCCTCGGGTGTGATCGCGTCGTTGGTCTCGTCGTCATAGGCGAGGCGGTCGTTGAGCACGAGGTTGTTGAAATGCGAGAGCTCGAGCCGGCCGCCCTCGATCAGCGACAGCGCGGTCAGGTATTGCGGATGGACGTGCAGCAGCGCCACCGCTTTCGGGTTAGCCAAGTGGATGCGCGCATGGATGCAGAAGGCGACCTTGCGCAACTCGCCCGTGCCGCGCACGACGTTTCCCTCGAGATCGCAGACGATCAGGTTGGAGGCGGTGATCTCCTGGAACAGGAGGCCGCGCGCATTGATCAGGAACAGAGGCGTCTCGCCGGGCTTGGTCGGCAGCATCACCGAATGGTGGTTGCCGATCTGCTCGTTCCAGTCGAGCCGCGCATGGACGCGGAAGACCGCGGCGAGGTCGGTGCGGAGCTTCCACTCCGCCTCTTCCTGGGCCGAGGTCGAGCGGGCGCGGATGGGTATGGCGGTCATTGGCGGCGTGGCTCCGGCGGGAAGGCCTGAGAGTGCCACTCGGGCGTTGCGTTTCCAACAGGAAACAGGATGCGGACGCGCTGTTCTGCGCCCTCGCTTTCGCCGGGTCCTCGCCGCTTCGCGGCTGCGGGACGGCCCCGCTCGGTCGCCGGCGCGGAGCGCAAGAATCGTAGAACTTCGCGGCGGCGCGCGAAGCGTACCGAGATGCGCAGCATCCCGGCTTGAGCGAGAGCGCGTGATCGCCGCGACCATAGTCTTAAGGATATGATGTTCCGATGAAAGACATCCTCAACCTCATCTCCCCGGGCAAGCCGTTCCTGCCCGACTCGCTCAACGCCATGCAACTGGGCCAGACCAACGCGATGCGGCATCTCTGGCTCACGGCCTCGGTGTCGCTGTTCGCCGGCCGCGAGACTAGGTTCAGGATGCTCGAGGTCGGGTCGTGGATGGGCGCCTCGGTGCTGACCTGGGCCGCGGCGATCGACCGCTTCATCGCCGGCGACGGCGAGATCCTCTGCGTCGACACCTGGTCGCCCTATCTCGCCTCGGACGACATCAATGTCGACGGCGCCTATCACGCGATGAACCAGGCGGCATCGACCGAGCTCGCCTATTCGGTCTTCCGCCACAACGCCTCCTGCGTGCCGAAGAAGGTCCGCGTCGACCATCTGCGGGGCAGATCGAAGGACGTGCTGTCGATGCTGCGCGAGGGCGGCTTCGACATCGTCTATGTCGACGGCTCGCACTACTACGCCGACGTCGTCGCCGACCTCGCCGAGGCCAGGCGCCTGGTCGCCGATGGCGGGCTTCTCTGCGGCGACGATCTCGAGCAGCAGCTGACCGAGGTCGACGAAAAATATCTCCGCGACAACATCGACCGCGACGCCGTCGTCGATCCCAAGAACCGGAAGCCCTACCACCCGGGCGTCACGCTGGCGGTCGCCGAAGCGATGGGCCCGGTGTCGTCCTACACCGGCTTCTGGGTCATGCGCCGCAAGGGCGACGGCTTCGAGCCAGTCGATCTCGCCGGCACCTCGCCCTTCCTGCCGGGCCATTTCAGCGAGGAATACCGCAAGACCGTGCTCGACTGGGCGCGCGAGAGCGGTTTCTTCCAGAAGAAGGCTTAGCATCGTGCACGCCGCGCCCCCCACCCCATCCCTCCCCCGCAAAGGGGGAGGGGGCACGATGGCGATGGAGCGCGCTTCTTACTCCCTCCCCCCTTGCGGGGGAGGGGTGGGGCGGGGGGTGGCCACGCGATGACGACATCTTTCGTCTTCGATGCACCGCCGGCGCCGGCCACCGGCGCGCGGTCGAAGCTGCAGGCGCTCTACCGCGCCGACGAGACCCAGGTTATCGAAGCTCTGCTGAACGAAGCGGCGCTCACCCCCGAGCAGATGCGCGAGGTGGCGCGAACCGCGCGCGTGCTGGTCGAGGAGGTGCGCAAGCAGCGTACGTCCGGCGGCCTCGATGCCTTCCTGCATGAATACGCGCTCTCCAGCCGCGAAGGCGTCGTGCTGATGTGCCTTGCCGAGGCGCTGCTGCGCATTCCCGATGCCGAGACCGCCGACCGGCTGATCCGCGACAAGATCGGCGGCGCCGACTGGGAAAGCCATCTCGGCGAATCCGACTCCCTGTTCGTTAACGCCTCGACCTGGGCCTTGATGCTGACCGGCCGCGTCATGGGCCTGCGCGACGACGAGGACCGTGACTGGACCAACGTGCTCCGCCGCATCGTGCGGCGCTCGGGCGAGCCGGTGATCCGCCAGGCGGTGACCCAGGCGATGCGCATCCTCGGCCGGCAGTTCGTCATGGGCCGCACCATCGGGGAGGCGCTGGACCGCGCCGAGCCGATGGAGAAGAAGGGCTATCGCTACTCCTACGACATGCTGGGCGAGGCGGCGCGCACCCAGGCCGATGCCGATCGCTATCTCTCGTCATATCGCGCCGCGATCACCGCGATCGGCAAGGCGGCGAAGGGAAGGGGCCCGCTCAAGAGCCCTGGCATCTCGGTCAAGCTCTCGGCGATCCATCCGCGCTACGAGCACAGCAAGCGCGCACGCGTCATGGCCGAGCTGGTGCCGCGGCTGATCTCGCTCGCCGATGCCGCAGCGTCGCATGACATCAACTTCACCATCGATGCCGAGGAGGCCGACCGCCTCGAGCTGTCGCTCGACGTCATCGCCGCGGTCGCGGCCTCGCCGGCGCTGAAATCCTGGGAAGGCTTCGGGCTCGCGGTCCAGGCCTACCAGAAGCGCGGCACCGCCGTGGTCGAGCGCCTGGTCGAGATCGCCGAGGTCTCGCGCCGTCGGCTGATGGTGCGTCTGGTCAAGGGCGCCTACTGGGATTCCGAGGTAAAGCGCGCGCAGGAGCGCGGCCTCGGATACCCGGTGTTCACGCGAAAGGTCTCGACCGACGTCTCATATCTTGCTCTCGCCAAGCGGCTGCTGGCACGTACCGATCTCTTCTATCCGCAATTCGCCACGCACAATGCGCACACCCTGGCGGCGATCCGCGTGCTTGCCGGAAACCGGCCTTTCGAGTTCCAGCGTCTGCACGGCATGGGCGAGGCGCTCTACGAGCAGGTGATCGCCGAGGTGCCGTGCCGCGTCTACGCGCCGGTCGGGACGCATGAGGATCTGCTCGCCTATCTGGTACGCCGCTTGCTCGAGAACGGCGCCAACACCTCCTTCGTCAACCGCATCGTCGATGAATCCCTGCCGATCGAGGAGATCGTCGCCGATCCGGTGTCGCGACTGCGCAGCCTCGCGGCCAAGCCGCATCCGCGGATTCCGCATCCGCTCGATCTCTACCGGCCCGAGCGGGCGAACTCTCGCGGCGTCGACCTTTCCGACGATCCGGTGCTGACGCAGCTTTCGCGCGACATGGCGGCGGCGAAGGGGCCTTGGCGTGCCGAGCCGATCGTCGACGGCAAGGCGGTCGGCGGCGCTGAGAGACCCGGCCTCGATCCCGCCGACACGTCGCGACGCGTGTCGACCGTCGTCGAGGCCGATGATGCAGCGATCGAGCGTGCGCTTGCTTCCGCCTCCGCCGCAGCAAGGGTCTGGGACGAGACGCCGGCCGAGCATCGCGCGCTCGCTCTCGAACGGCTCGCGAGCCTTTACGAAACCCATATGCCGGCGTTGATGGCGCTCTGCGTGCGCGAGGCCGGGAAGACCTTGTCCGATGCGGTCGCCGAGCTGCGCGAGGCGGTCGATTTCTGCCGCTATTACGCTGCCCGCGCGCGCGCCGATTTCGCCAAGCCGATCGAGCTGCCGGGACCGACCGGAGAGAAGAACCGGCTCGAGCTGCACGGCCGCGGCGTCTTCGCCTGCATCAGCCCGTGGAACTTTCCGCTGGCGATCTTCACCGGCCAGATCGCGGCGGCCCTCGCGGCCGGCAACGCGGTGATCGCCAAGCCTGCGGAACAGACGCCGGCGATCGGCACATTTGCGGTGCGGCTCATGCACGAGGCCGGCATCCCCGGCGAGGTCATCCATTTGCTGCCCGGCGACGGCAAGGTCGGCGCCAGGCTGGTCGAGGACACGCGGATTGCCGGCATCGCTTTCACCGGCGGCACCGATACCGCGCGCAGGATCGCCAGGGTGCTGGCCGAGCGCGACGGGCCGATCGTTCCCTTCATCGCCGAGACCGGCGGCCAGAACGCGATGATCGTCGACTCCTCCGCGCTGCCCGAGCAGGTGGTGCAGGATACGATCGCCTCGGCTTTCCAGAGCGCCGGCCAGCGCTGCTCGGCGTTGCGCGTGCTCTTCCTGCAGGAGGAGGTCGCCGATCGCATCTGCACCATGCTCGCCGGTGCAATGAAGGAGGTGAGCGTCGGCGATCCCGGCATGCTCTCGACCGATGTCGGCCCGGTGATCGATGCCGACGCGCTCAAGATGCTGGACGAGCACGCGACCAGGATGGTGCGGGAAGGCAAGCTGATCGCCCGTGCCCCGGACGACCGCGACTGCCTCAAGGGCACCTTCTTCGCGCCGATGGCGGTCGAGATCGATTCGATCAAGCGCCTGCCGGGCGAGGTCTTTGGTCCCATCCTGCATGTCGTCCGCTACCGCGCGCGCGACCTCGACCGGATTCTCGCGGAGATCCGCTCGACCGGCTTCGGCCTCACGCTCGGCATCCACAGCCGGATCGACGGCACGGTCGAGCGGGTGGTTCGCTCGATCGGGGTCGGCAACACCTATGTGAACCGCAACATGATCGGCGCCGTGGTCGGCGTCCAACCCTTTGGTGGAGAAGGACTTTCCGGCACGGGACCGAAGGCCGGCGGGCCCTTCTACTTGCATCGCTTCGCGACTGAACGCACAATATCGGTCGACACGACAGCAGCGGGCGGGAACGCCTCGCTGCTGTCTTTGTCTGAAGCCTAGAAACAAGGAGACGTTGAGATGACTCGGCCGGCGGTGTTCATCGATGGCGAAGCGGGTACGACCGGATTGCAGATCCAGGCGCGTCTCCGCGGCCGTCGTGACATCGAGCTGGTCAGCATCGACCCGGCGAAGCGGAAGGATCCGGCCGAGCGCAAGCGGATGCTGAACGCAGCCGACCTCGCCATCCTCTGCCTTCCCGACGACGCAGCGCGCGAGGCGGTCTCGCTGATCGACAACCCGAAGGCCCGGGTGATCGACGCGTCCACCGCACATCGCGTCAATCCCGACTGGGCCTACGGTTTCCCGGAGATGGCGGCGGGGCAGGCGGAGAAGATCCGCTCATCCAAGCGCGTCTCCAACCCCGGCTGCTACCCGACCGGCGCGGTCGCGCTGATCAGACCCTTGACCGATGCCGGCGTGATGTCGGCCGACCATCCGGTCACGGTGAACGCGATCTCGGGCTATTCCGGTGCGGGCAAGTCGCTGATCGATGTCTATGAGGGCCGCAGCAATGCGAAGCCGCGCGACGTCTTCCTCGCCTACGGGCTCGAGCTGAAGCACAAGCACCTGCCGGAGATGAAGGTCTACGGCAAGCTCTCGGGCGTGCCGGTGTTCCAGCCCTCCTACGCCGCCTTCGCGCAAGGCATGCTGGTCAATGTGCCGCTGCACCTCCGCACGCTGGCGAGGAAGGCGAGCGGCAAGGATCTGCACGCCCTCCTGGCTGATCGCTATGCCGGCCAGCGCTTCGTTAGGGTGATGCCGATGGGAAGCTCGACGGCGGGCGTCGCCCCCGACGCGCTCAACGGCACCAACCTGATGGAGCTTTTCGTGTTCGAGAACGAGGCCAACGGCCAGGTCCTGCTCACCGCACGGCTGGACAATCTCGGCAAGGGCGCTTCCGGGGCCTGCGTGCAGAACATGGATCTGATGTTGGGCCTCCAGCAGACCGACGCGGCGCTGCCGGTCGCGGCGGAGTAACGGCTTGACCCAACCCGCGTGACGAGGACGCCGCCGCATCCCATTGTGGCGGCGCCGCATCTTCAGGAACTCCGATGAAGAGCGCATCATGACGGCGGAAGCCCAAGCTCGCCGGAACGTCCGGCTTCTCGCCATCGCTCAAGCGCTGGGCGGCGCCGGGCCGCCGATCGTGATCTCGCTGGGCGGGCTGGTCGGACAGTCGTTGGCCTCCAATCCGGCGCTCGCCACGTTTCCGGTCAGCCTCTACAACCTGGGCCTGGCGCTCGGCACCTTGCCGGCTGCCTGGCTGATGCGGCGGCTGGGGCGACGGAGCGCCTACCTGCTCGGCGTCGTCTTCGGCATCGCCGGCGGCCTGATCGCCGCAGGCGGCATCGTCGCCTCGGGCTTCCTGCTCTTCTGCCTCGGCACCTTCGTTGCCGGCTTCTACGGCTCCTACGTCCAGAGCTACCGCTTCGCCGCCGCCGACAGCGCCTCGGGTGCATTCAAGGCGAAAGCGATCTCGATGGTGATGATCGGCGGGTTGTTTGCCGCCGTGATCGGCCCGCAGCTCGTGATCTGGACCCGCGATGCGGTTCCGGCGGCGCCATTCGCCGGCGGCTTCCTGAGCCAAGCGGCGCTGGCGATGCTCGCGGTGCCGGCGCTCCTCATGCTGCGCACCACGGATGTCGCCGCAACCGCTCAAGGCGGCGGCCGACCGCTCTCGGCGATCCTGACCATGCCCCGCTACGCGCTGTCCGTGGCGACCGGCGTCGTCTCCTACGGGCTGATGACCTTCATCATGACCGCCTCGCCGATAGCGATGGTCGGGCACGGCCATTCGGTCGACCACGCGGCGCTCGGCATCCAGTGGCATGTGCTCGCGATGTTCGTGCCGAGCTTCTTCACCGGCGCGCTGATGGCGCGCTTCGGCAAGGAGCGCATTGCCGCGGTCGGCTTGGTCCTGATCGCCGCCTCCGGCGCGGTCGCGCTCGCCGGCCTCGGCATCGGCCATTTCTGGGTCGCGCTGATCCTGCTCGGCATCGGCTGGAACTTCGGCTTCATCAGTGCCACCGCCATGGTCACCGACTGCCACACGCCCGAGGAACGCGGCAAGGCGCAGGGTGCCAACGACTTCATGGTCTTCGGCGTCGTCGCCGCCGCATCCTTCTTCTCGGGCAACCTGCTGCACGCCTCGGGCTGGGAGACGATCAACTGGCTGATCTTCCCGGCAGTGGCGGCGATCCTCGTGCCGCTCCTCTGGCGGGCGGCGGTGCGCCCACGCGCCGGTGCTTAGCTCGCGCTACTTCTTCGGCCCGTAGAAGCCGACCCAGACGGCGAAATCGGCGGAGAAGTTCTCGAAGCCGTGCGACGCATGGGCCGCGGCGAACAAGAGATCGCCGGCGCCGACTTCCGTGACCCGGTCCTCGACCCGGTAGCGGCCGCTGCCGGACGCGACAATGTAGAACTCGTCGCGATCATGGGGCACCTGCGGTCCGTCGGTCGGCGGAGCGGCAAAGCGGATTTGCAAGTCGCCGTCCTGGAACACATCGGCCGCGCGGCGGCCGGTCGTCGACGGCAGCAGGGCCAGGGCCGCGGCAAGCGACACCGCGGGCGGGGTCCGATCCACCTACGCCGCCTTGCTGCGCACGTTGCGGATCAGCGACAGCACCTCAGCCGCCGCTTCGACGATGTTGGTGCCAGGGCCGTAGATCGCGGCGACGCCGTGGCCTTTGAGGAAGGCGTAGTCCTGCGGCGGGATGACGCCGCCGCAGATGATCAGGATGTCGGAAGCGCCCTCGGCGTCGAGCGCCTTGCGCAATGCCGGCACCAGCGTCTTGTGCCCGGCGGCCTGGCTTGAGATGCCGACGACGTGCACGTCGTTCTCGATCGCCTGGCGCGCGGCCTCTTCCGGCGTCGAGAACAGCGGGCCGATATCGACATCGAATCCGAGGTCGGCGAAGGCGGTGGCGATCACCTTGGCGCCGCGGTCATGCCCATCCTGGCCGAGCTTGGCGACGAGGAGGCGTGGGCGGCGGCCTTCCTCCTTGGCGAAACGCTCGGTCTCGGCGCGGATGCCGCGGAAACGGCCGTCCTCGCGATAGGCGCCGCCATAGACGCCGGTGACGCTGCGGATGGTGGCGCTGTAGCGCCCGAAGGCGCGCTCAAGCGCGTCCGAGATCTCGCCGACGGTTGCGCGCGCCCGCGTCGCCTCGATCGCCAACGCCAGCAGATTGCCTTTGCCCGATTGCGCGCCCTCGGTGACCGCCTTGAGCGCCGCCTCAACCTTCGTCTGGTCGCGCGTACCTTTGACCCGCTGCAGGCGGATCAGCTGATTCTCGCGCACCATGCTGTTGTCGATGTCGAGGAGGTCGACCTTGGTCCCTTCGGTCGGCCGGTACTTATTGACGCCGACGATGACGTCCTCGCCCTTGTCGATTCGGGCCTGGCGGCGGGCGGCGGATTCCTCGATACGGAGCTTGGGCAGGCCTGCCTCGATCGCCTTGGTCATGCCACCCATGGCCTCGACCTCGTCGATCAGCTTCATCGCGGCTTGGGCGACCGACTGAGTCAGGCTCTCGACGTAGTAGCTGCCGCCGAGCGGGTCGATGACTTTGGGGACGCCGGTTTCCTCGGCGATCACCAGCTGGGTGTTGCGCGCGATCCGTGCCGAGAACGGCGTCGGCAGCGCCAGCGCCTCGTCGAAGGCGTTGGTGTGCAGCGACTGCGTGCCGCCGAGCACCGCGGCCATCGCCTCGATCGTCGTGCGGATGACGTTGTTGTAGGGATCCTGCTCGGTCAGGCTGACGCCCGAGGTCTGGCAATGCGTGCGGAGCGCCAGGCTCGCCGGCTTCTTTGGGTCGAACTGCCCCATCAGCTTCGCCCACAGCAGCCGCGCGGCGCGCAGCTTGGCGATCTCCATGAAGAAGTTCATGCCGATGTTGAAGAAGAACGACAGCCTGGGTGCGAACTCATCGACATGAAGGCCGCGACCGAGCGCGGCGCGCACATAGTCGAGGCCGTCGGCGAGCGTGTAGGCCAGCTCCTGCACACAGGTCGCGCCCGCTTCCTGGATGTGATAGCCGGAAATCGAGATCGAGTTGAACTTCGGCATGCGCTTTGCCGTGTGCTCGATGATGTCGGCGACGATGCGCATGCTGGGTCCGGGCGGATAGATGTAGGTGTTCCGGACCATGAACTCCTTGAGGATGTCGTTCTGGATCGTGCCGGAGAGCTTCTCCTGCGGCACACCCTGCTCCTCGGCGGCGACGATGTAGCCGGCCAGCACCGGCAGCACGGCGCCGTTCATCGTCATCGACACGCTCATCTTGTCGAGCGGAATCCCGTCGAAGAGGACCTTCATGTCCTCGACCGAGTCGATGGCGACGCCGGCCTTGCCGACATCGCCGACGACGCGCGGGTGGTCGGAGTCGTATCCGCGATGGGTTGCGAGATCGAAGGCGATCGAGAGGCCCATCTGGCCCTGGGCCAGCGAGCGCCGATAGAAGGCGTTCGATTCTTCGGCGGTCGAGAAGCCGGCATATTGCCGGATCGTCCAGGGCCGGTTGGCGTACATGGTCGCCCTCGGCCCCCGGACATAGGGGCTAAGGCCTGGAAGCCCGCCCAGGTGCTCGATCCCCTCCAGGTCCGATTCGGTATAGAGCGGCTTGACCGCGATGCCTTCGGGCGTCTGCCAGACCAGGCGAGAGGCATCGCCCTCGGCTCCCAGCTCCTTGGCGGCCAGTTTCTGCCAGTCCTCGATCCCCGGTCGGCGGGCGGTCATCGGCCTATTCCGGTCGTTTTCCCTCGGTCGGACTATAGGCCCGGCCCGGAACGAGCGTCCACGGCCGGAAAGCGCGGATTTCGGACGCGGCGCGACACTTTGGCGCAAGTTGGGCCGCCTTGCAGCAAGGGCTCCCCTTGGATAGCCTCCGAAAAGGGTGGCCGGACCGCTGCCCGGCTTGAGCAAGTCGTTGCGCTGCAAGACCTTAAGCCGGATGGGGGAGCCGGTTCGTCGGGCTGTGTCCTGGCAAGCTCCGGGCGCGGGTCGGGTCGTTTCTGTCAACAAACACGGGTCGGGGATCGATGCTCAAGATCGCGCAGATGATGCAACGCCTCGGCTTCGCGCTGATGGCGCTTCTCGCCGGCATCGGGCCGGCGCTCGCGGCCGAGCCGAAGCCATGGCAGCTCGGCTTCCAGGAGCCGGCCTCGCTGGTGAAGATCCGGATCCACGACTTTCACGACTTCCTGCTTGTCGTGATCACGCTGATCTCGGTCTTCGTGCTCGCGCTGCTCGCCTATATCTGCGTCAAGTTCCGCAAGAGCGCGAACCCGACGCCGTCGAAGACCACGCACAACACCTCGCTCGAGGTGCTGTGGACGGTGATCCCGGCGGTCATCCTCGTGGTGATCGCGGTCCCGTCCTTCAAGCTGCTCTTCTACGGCGATCGCACGCCGAACCCGGAGATGACCCTCAAGGTCATCGGCCACCAGTGGTACTGGTCCTACGAGTATCCCGACCTCGGCGAGGTCAAGTTCGACTCCAACATGATCGCCGACAAGGATCTCAAGCCCGGCCAGAAGCGCCTGCTCGATGTCGATCAGCCGGTGGTGCTGCCGATCAACACCAACATTCGCGTGCAGTTCGCTTCGACCAACGTGATGCATTCCTGGTTCATGCCGGCGCTCGGCATCCAGGTCTACACCACGCCCGGCCGCCTCAACGAAGGCTGGGTCAACATTACCAAGGAAGGCACCTACTACGGCCAGTGCAACCAGATCTGCGGCGTGAACCACGGGTTCATGCCGATCAAGGTCCAGGCGCTGTCCAAGGACGCCTATGCCAAGTGGGCGGAGGAGGCGAAGAAGAAGTTCGCCCAGACCCCCGCTTCCACGAACGTCGCCGAGCTCAAGCGCTAGGCGAGGGAGACTTCACATGGCCGCCAAGACCGACGCTCACGGGCATCACGGGCACGACGCCCATCACGACCACTATCCGAGCTTCTTCGTGCGTTGGTTCTGCTCAACCAACCACAAGGACATCGGCACGCTCTACCTGATCTTCGCCGTGGTCTCGGGGCTGATCGGCGGCGCCATGAGCGTCGTCCTCCGCATGGAGCTGCAGGCGCCCGGCGACCAGGTCCTCGGCGGCGATCACCAGCTCTACAACGTGCTGATCACCGCGCACGGCCTCATCATGGTGTTCTTCATGGTGATGCCGGCGATGATCGGCGGCTTCGGCAACTGGCTGGTGCCGATCATGATCGGGGCGCCCGACATGGCGTTCCCGCGCATGAACAACATCAGCTTCTGGCTCCTGATCCCCTCCTTCATCCTGCTGGTCGGATCTTCGCTCGTCGACGGCGGCGCCGGCGTCGGCTGGACCGTCTATCCGCCGCTGTCGGCCAAGATCGGGCATCCAGGGCTTAACGTCGACATGGCGATCTTCTCGCTGCACCTCGCCGGTGCCTCATCGATCCTGGGCGCGATCAACTTCATCACCACGATCTTCAACATGCGCGCGCCGGGTATGACGCTGCACAAGATGCCGCTGTTCGTGTGGGCGACGCTGGTGACGGCGTTCCTGCTGCTGCTCTCGCTGCCGGTGCTGGCCGGCGCCATCACCATGCTGCTGACCGACCGCCATTTCGGCACGGCCTTCTTCGAGCCCTCCGGCGGCGGCGATCCGGTACTCTTTCTGCACCTCTTCTGGTTCTTCGGCCATCCCGAGGTGTACATCCTGATCCTGCCGGGCTTCGGCATGATCAGCCACATCGTCTCCACCTTCTCGCGCAAGCCCGTCTTCGGCTATCTCGGCATGGCCTATGCCATGGTCGCGATCGGCGCGATCGGCTTCGTCGTGTGGGCGCACCACATGTACACGGTCGGCCTCGACGTCGACACGCGCGCCTACTTCACTGCCGCCACCATGGTCATCGCGGTGCCGACCGGCGTGAAGATCTTCTCCTGGCTCGCCACGATGTGGGGCGGGTCGATCGAGTACCGCGTCCCCATGCTGTGGGCGATCGGCTTCATCTTCCTGTTCACCGTCGGCGGCGTCACCGGCATCGTGCTGGCGAATGCCGGCGCCGACGTCTCGCTGCACAACACCTACTACGTCGTCGCGCACTTCCATTACGTGCTGTCGTTGGGTGCGGTCTTCGCCATATTCGGCGGCTTCTATTTCTGGATCTCGAAGATGTGCGGGCGGCAGTACAACGAGGCCTTCGGGCAGATCCATTTCTGGACGACCTTCATCGGCGTCAACCTGACCTTCTTCCCGATGCACTTCCTCGGTCTCGCCGGCATGCCGCGGCGTATCCCGGACTATCCGGACGCCTATGCCGGCTGGAACATGATCGCGTCATACGGCTCCTACATCTCCTTCGCCTCGACGCTGTTCTTCATCGTCATCGTGTTCCACACGCTGCTGGCGGGGAAGAAGGTCGGCGCGAACCCGTGGGGCGAAGGCGCGACCACGCTCGAATGGACGGTGAGCTCGCCGCCTCCGTTCCATACCTTCGACCGCGTTCCGGTCGTGAAGTAGCGGTACGTGTCCGACACCTCGGTCGACGCGCGCTCAGGAGCGCTGGGGGCCGTCCTCGACGGCCCCCAGGTCTCTGACTACTGGGAGCTGCTCAAGCCCCGGGTGATGTCGCTCGTTGTCTTCACCGGCTTTGCCGGCCTGTTCGTGGCGCCGGGCCATATCAACCCAGTTCTCGCGGCGATCGCGGTGCTCTGCATCGCCATCGGCTCGGGCGCCGCAGGCGCTATCAACATGTGGTTCGACCGCGATATCGACGCGGTGATGGCCAGGACCTCCGGCCGCCCGATTCCGTCCGGCCGCGTGCAGCCGGGGGAGGCGCTGGGTTTCGGCGCCGTGCTTGCGGCGGGCTCGGTCGTGGTCATGGGGCTCGGTGTCAATTGGTCGGCCGCGGCGCTTCTCGCGCTCGCCATCCTCTTCTATGTCTTCGTCTACACGATGTGGCTGAAGCGCCGGACGCCGCAGAACATCGTCATCGGCGGTGCCGCCGGCGCCTTCCCGCCGATGATCGGCTGGGCCGCCGTGACCGGCGACGTCTCCTTCGCCTCGGTCGTGCTCTTCCTCTTGATCTTCTTCTGGACGCCGCCGCACTTCTGGGCGCTCGCGCTCTATCGCGCCGGCGACTACGCCAAGGCCGGCGTGCCGATGCTGCCGGTGGTCGCGGGAGCGGCTGCGACCAAGCGTCAGATGCTGCTTTACACGCTGATCCTGCTGCCGCTGGCGCTGGTGCCCTACGTGCTCGGCGTCGCCGGTGCCTGGTACGCCATCGGCGCCCTCGTCTTGAGCGGGCTCTTCATCCTCTCGGCGCTGCGCGTGCTCAGGAGCGAGGACGATAAGCCGGCCATGCAGATGTTCGGCTTCTCGATCCTCTATCTCTTCGCGCTCTTCGCGCTCCTGATCGTGGACCGGGCGGGATGACGACGATGACCGGTCCCGACAGCGCGGAGTTCGTCAAGCGCCGGAAGTCGCGCAACCGCGCCATGCTCGCGGTGCTGCTCGCCCTTTGCGTCCTCTTCTACGTCATGACCATCGCCAGGATGGGGGGGCATTGATGGCCGCTTCCAACCGCCGCGTCGCAGCGATGGTCGGCGGCATTGCCGTCGGCATGTTTGCATTGGCCTATGCCTCGGTGCCGCTCTACCAGCTCTTTTGCCAGGTCACCGGCTATGGCGGCACGACGCAGCGCGCCGAAGCCGCGCCCGATCGCGCGATCGACCGCTGGATGACCGTCAGCTTCAACGCCGATGTGGCGCCTGACCTGCCGTGGAGCTTCCGCCCGGCAGAGCGCTCGGTACGCGTGCGCGTGGGCGAGCCGATGCTGGTTCACTATGTCGCCGAGAATACCGGCCGCGAGCCGGTGGTCGGCACCGCGACCTTCAACGTGCAGCCGTCCAAGATCGGCGCCTATTTCTCGAAGCTCGAGTGCTTCTGCTTCATCGAGCAGGTGCTGAAGCCGGGCGAGAAGGTCGAGATGCCGGTCACCTTCTTCATCGATCCCGACGTGGTGAAGGACCGCCACCTCGACAGTCTCGGCGCCGTCACCCTGTCCTACAGCTTCTTCCGGGCCAAGAACCAGGAAGGCGCGCGCACGCTCGCGAGCGCCTCCGCGTTGGAAGCCCGGAGGTAAGAGCGTCACCCGGAGAGAGACGTCCCATGGCCGATGAACCTGTCGTCGTAGGAAGCCGCCAGCACCAGTATCACCTGGTCGATCCGAGCCCGTGGCCTCTGGTCGGCGCGCTCGCCTCGCTCGTGCTGGTCACCGGCACGTTGATGTGGTTCGTCGACAAGGGAGCCTGGGTCATGATCCTGGGCTTCGTCATGGTGCTGGCCACCATGTTCTTCTGGTGGCGCGACGTGGTGAACGAGGCGGAGCACCAGGGCCATCACACGCCGGTCGTACAGATCGGGCTCCGCTACGGCATGGCGCTGTTCATCGCCTCCGAGGTGATGTTCTTCTCCGCCTTCTTCTGGGCCTTCTTCGGCAACGCGCTCTACCCGACCGAGGCTGTCCAGCACACCTGGCCGCCGCCGGGCACAATCACCTTCGACCCGTTCGACCTGCCGTTCATGAATACGCTGATCCTGCTGCTCTCGGGCGTCACTGTGACCTGGGCGCACCACGCGCTGCTCGAAGGCGACCGCAAGGGGCTGGTGCAAGGCCTCGGCGTTACCGTTCTGCTCGGCGCGCTGTTCACCTGCGTGCAGGCCTACGAGTACAGCCACGCCGGATTCGGCTTCAAGGACGGCATCTACCCGTCCGTCTTCTTCATGGCGACCGGCTTCCACGGCTTCCATGTGCTGATCGGGACCTTGTTCCTGATCGTCTGCTTCTTCCGCGCGCTCGCCGGTCACTTCAAGCCGGAGCAGCATTTCGGCTTCGAGGCGGCGGCCTGGTACTGGCACTTTGTCGACGTGGTCTGGCTGTTCCTGTTCATCTGCATCTACTGGTGGGGCGCCGGCCCCAACCCGGGCGGTCACTGATCGTGCTCTAGGCGCTTGCGAAGAGGGGCCGCGGACGACGCGGCCCCTCTTGTTTTGGTGTTGGGCTTCAGGCACACGAGGCCATGCCTGATCCTTATCCGCCGCTGTCTCCGGTCTCGACCGGGCTTCGCTGCCGCTGCCCGCGTTGCGGCGAGGGTCGCCTCCTCGGCGTTCTCGGCGTGCGCGAAGCCTGCGAGCTCTGCGGTCTCGACTTTCGCCAGCACGATGCCGGCGACGGACCGGCGGTGTTCGTGATTCTGCTGCTCGGCGCGATCGTGGTGCCAATGGCGCTCTTCGCCGAAACCCGGCTCGAGCCGCCGATGTGGTTTCACGCCGTGCTCTGGCCCCCGGTGATCCTTGCGCTCGCCATCCTGATGCTGCGGCCGCTCAAAGGCGTGCTCGTCGCGCTCCAGTATCGCCACCGCGGCCTCGGCGGAGACACCCCATGATCCGTGGTTTCCGCCCGACCTTCTGGCCGACGCTGATCTCCTTGCCGGCCTTCCTAATGCTGCTCGGCCTCGGCACCTGGCAGATGCAGCGGCTCGCCTGGAAGGAGGGGGTGATCCGCGCCTTCTCCGAGCGCGTCGCCGCCGATCCGCTGGCGGCGGCGCCGGCCGCGCAACCGCTCGAGGCCATCGAATACCGGCGCGTGCGGCTCTCCGGGCGCTACGTCAACGACAGCGAGATGTTCCTCGCGGGACGCACCTTCAACGGCCGCGGCGGCTGGGCGATCCTGACGCCGTTCCGGACCGACGACGGCGCCCTTGTCGTCGTCGACCGGGGCTGGGTGCCGCTCGACCGCAAGGACCCGAAGACCCGCCCGCAAAGCCTGATCGAAGGACCGACCACGGTCGAGGGCATCGTCCGCCGCCCGAACCTCCGCACCTATTTCACGCCCGAGAACGAGCCGGAGAAGAACCTCTGGTTCTCCGCCGATGTCGAGGCGATGGCGCGGAAGGCGGGTCTGGGTCCGGTGCGGCCCTATCTGGTGGAGGGGCTCCGCCAGCCGATCCCGGGCGGTTTCCCGGTCGGCGGCGAGATTCAGGTGGCGCTCAGGAACGACCATCTGCAATACGCGATCACCTGGTACGCGCTGGCGATCGCGTTGGTCGTGATCTACGTCCTTTATCACCTGAAGCTGGAGCGCGAGGGGAAGCGATCGTGAGCGCCTATGCCGAGCTTGAGGCGCGCTTCAGGCGCATGGGCCTGATCGGCGACGCCGGCGCGATCCTCGGATGGGACCGCGAGACGATGATGCCGGAAGGCAGCAACGCGGCGCGCTCCGAGACCGTGGCGACGCTGCGCGTGCTGCGCCACGAGATGCTGACCGACGCCAAGGTCGGCGACCTCATCGACGAGGCCGGCGGCGACAACGCTCTCGACGACTGGCAGCGGGCCAACCTTGCCGAGATGAAGCGCTCGCGCATCCATGCGACCGCGATTCCCGCCGGTCTCGTCGCCGCGCTGACCAAGGCGACCGGCGAGTGCGAGATGGTGTGGCGCAATGCGCGGCCGGCTTCCGACTTCGCCGCGCTGCTGCCCTATCTCAAGAAGGTGCTCGATCTCACGCGTGAGAAGGCGACGGTCAAGTCCGCCGCGCTCGGCGTCCCTCCCTATCAGGCTTTGATGGAGGAGTTCGAGCCGGGAGGACGGACCGAGCGGATCGACGCGATCTTCGACGACTACGCCGCCTTCCTTCCCGGTTTCCTCGACCGGGTGCTGACGCATCAGGCGAACCGGGCGGAGCCGATCCGGCCGAAGGGGCCATTCCCGATCGAGAAGCAGAAGGCGCTCGGCGAATGCCTGATGAAGCTCATCGGCTTCGACTTCAACCACGGCCGTCTCGATGTCAGCGCGCATCCCTTCTGCGGCGGTGTCCCGGACGATGTCCGCATCACCACGCGCTACACCGAGGACGACTTCACCCAGAGCCTGATGGGCGTGCTGCACGAGACCGGGCATGCGATGTACGAACGCCAGCTTCCCGAGCGTTGGCGCTGGCAGCCGGTCGGCGAGGCGCGCGGCATGAGCGTGCATGAGAGCCAGTCGCTGCTGATCGAGATGCAGGTCTGCCGCGGACCGGAATTCATGGCCTTCGCCGCCCCCTTGATGCGCGAGACCTTCGGCGGCTCGGGTCCCGCCTGGGAGGCCGACAGTCTCCGCCGCCTCTACTCGCGCGTCGCGCGTAGCTTCATCCGCGTCGAGGCCGACGAGGTGACATATCCGGCCCATGTCATCCTGCGCTACCGGCTCGAGAAGAAGCTGATCGCCGGCGACCTCGCGCTGGAGGAGGTGCCGGCCGCCTGGGCTGAGGAGCTGAAAGGGCTGCTCGGCATCGTCCCGCCCGACGACCGCCGCGGCTGCCTTCAGGACATCCATTGGCCGGACGGCATCTTCGGCTACTTCCCGACCTATTCGCTGGGGGCGATGACCGCGGCACAGCTCTTCGATTCGGCCAAGCGCACCGACGCCTCGATCCTGCCCTCGATCGCCAGGGGCGATTTCGCGCCGCTGATGGCCTGGCTCCGCGGCAACGTCCATGGCCTCGGCTCGAAGCTCTCGACCGACGAGCTGCTGACGCGGGCGACCGGCCGCCCGCTCGATCCGGCCGTGTTCAAGGCGCATCTGAAGGCGCGGTATCTCGCATAGCGGCTCTTGCTCCCTCTCCAGTGCGAAGCGCGGGAGGGGGAGCAAGAAGACGCTTCGCAGAGAGCTGGCTCGCTTTACGTCAGCTCGCGGCCGTTGTCGTAGGAGAGGATCACCATGCCGAGCACCATGTCGACGCTGCTGCCGTCATCGGCCAACGGCAGCAGCAGGCGTTCGATCTTGAGGTGCTCCTTGCCCGGGATCAGCGTGACCGGGCCGCCGCCGTGGTCGGGAAGACCTCCGTCGACGACCGCGCGCAGCGCCGTGCCGAGCGGGCTCTCGTCGATACCGGGCATAATCTCGTCGGCATAGCGCCGGGTGGGGTCGCGGGCGAAGAGCCGGGCCAGGCGCGTGCCGATGAGGCGGATACGAAAGCGCAATCGCGGATCGCGCTCGACATCGGCGAAGAAGATCGACGGCATCAGGCGGGGTATCGCCGCCGGGTCTAGGTGAGGCCGACCGGGAAGCAGGGAGGTGCGCGCCGGGCCCGGCGGCCGCAGGCTCTGCCAATGCCTGGCAAGCTCGGCCATCCGCGGATGACAACCGGACGCCTGGATGCGACGAAGGGCGTCGTCGACCGCGTCCTGCTCGCGGGGGACTGCAGAATCCGCGCTCATCGCTGTCGTCCGGACGAACTCATCAGCTCCTCGGCCGCCTGAGGGCGCCAGCCTACGCGAGGGGAGAGCACGGGTGGTAGAGTTCCTCACGCAATACCATCTTCCTGTGTTCTTGCCGGCGTTCGGTCGGGCTAGTAGCGTCCGGCCCCACACCTTAGGGACCATTCTCCGTGCGCTACGTCTCGACCCGCGGCCAGGCACCCGTCCTCGGCTTCGAGGACGTCCTGTTGACCGGCCTCGCTCGCGATGGCGGCCTCTATCTGCCCGAAGCTTGGCCGACGCTGTCGGCGGTCGAGATCCGCGGCCTCGCCGGAAGGCCCTATGCCGAGGCGGCAGCGCGCGTCCTGGCCCCCTATGCCGGCGGCGCGATGAGCCGGGACGAGCTTGAGACGCTGCTTGCCGATGCCTATCGCAGCTTCGGCCACGCCGCTGTGGCACCGCTGAAGCAGATCGGCCCCCGTCACTGGCTGCTCGAGCTCTTCCACGGACCGACGCTTGCCTTCAAGGACTACGCGCTCCAGGCGGTCGGGCGCCTGTTCGACCGCGCGCTCGCGCGCCGCAATCAGCGAGTCACCATCGTCGGCGCCACCTCGGGCGACACAGGCTCGGCAGCGATCGAGGCGCTGCGCGACCGTACCTCGGTCGATGTCTTCGTCCTGTTCCCGAGGGGCCGGGTGTCAGAGGTGCAGCGCCGCCAGATGACGACGGTCGACGCGCCAAACGTGCACTGCATCGCGCTCGACGGCACCTTCGACGATTGCCAGGACATGGTGAAGGCCATGTTCAACGATACCGGCTTCCGCGACGAGCACAAGCTTTCGGCTGTCAACTCGATCAACTGGGTGCGTATCGCGGTCCAGATCGCCTATTACGCCGTTGCCTCGGTAGCGCTCGGCGCCCCGGACAAGCGCATCGCGTTTGCCGTACCGACAGGCAATTTCGGTAACGTCTTCGCCGCCTATGGCGCCAAGCGCATGGGCTTTCCGATCGAGCGACTGATCCTCGGCTCGAACTCGAACGACATCCTGACCCGGTTCCTCGCCTCGGGCGAGATGAAGATGGAGCCGGTCGTGCCGACCTACTCGCCGAGCATGGACATCCAGGTGTCGAGCAATTTCGAGCGCCTGTTGTTCGAGGTCGTCGGACGCGACGGCGCGCGCGTCACCGAGCTCCTGACCCGCTTCCGCAAGGATGGCCGCTTCCGTCTCGACGACGAGGCGATGGGCCGTATCCGCGGTCTCTTCGAGGCGCATCGGCTGGATGACACCGGCACCCTCGAGGTGATCCGCCGTGTCCACCGCGAGAGCGGCGAGCTGGTGGACCCGCATACGGCGATCGGCATCGCGGCTGCAGCGCGGAGCCGCTTCGATCCTGCCGTCCCGGTCATTTCTCTGGCGACGGCGCATCCAGCCAAGTTTGGCGAGGCGATCGAACGCGCCGTCGGCGTCCGCCCGAAGCCGCCCGATCGGCTCCAAGGCATGATGACGGCGAAGGAGCGAGTGCAGGATCTGCCCAACGATCAGAAGACGGTGAAATCCTTCATCGCCGGCCGGGTCCGGCGCTAGGATCGGTGCATGCCAATCCGCGTCACCACGTTGCCGAGCGGTCTCAAGGTTGCGACCGACACGATCAGCCAGGTCGAGTCGGTTTCGGTCGGCGCCTGGATCGGCGTCGGCGCCCGGCACGAGCCGGCGCGCGTTAACGGCGTCGCGCACATGCTCGAGCACATGGCCTTCAAGGGAACCGAGCGGCGCTCGGCCCAGGCGATCGCCGAGGAGATCGAGGCGGTGGGCGGATACCTCAACGCCTATACGGGCCGCGAGCAGACCGCCTACTACGCCCGTGTGCTGGCGGCCGACGTGCCGCTGGCGATCGACATTCTCGCCGATATCCTGCAGCACTCGACCTTCGATCCGGTCGAGCTCGAGCGTGAGCGCCAGGTGATCCTCCAGGAGATCGGCCAGGCCGAGGACACGCCCGACGACATCATCTTCGATCATTTCCAGGCGGCGGCGTTTCCCGCCCAAGCGCTGGGACGGCCGATCCTGGGCTCGACCGAGATCGTGAGCGCGCTCAAGCGCGATGAGATCAAAGGCTACATGCTGGACCACTATGGGATCGGCACGATGCTGATCTCGGCCGCCGGCAAGATCGAGCATGACGCGCTGGTCGAGCTCGTCGACAAGCACTTTGTCTCGCTCAGGCCCTCGGAGCGGAAGAAGCCGGAACCTGCTGGATATGCCGGCGGCGAGCGACGCGACGAGCGCGACCTCGAGCAGGCGCATGTCGTCGTCGGCTTCCCAAGCGTCGGCTACCACGACCCGGACCACCACGCGCTCCAGGTCTTCTCCACCCTGTTCGGCGGCGGCTCCGCCTCGCGTCTTTTCCAGGAGGTGCGCGAGAAGCGCGGCCTGGCCTATTCGATCTACTCCTTCGGCTCGGCCTTTCTCGACGGCGGCGTCTTCGGCATCTACGCGGGAACCTCGCCCGATCAGGTGACCGAGCTGGTGCCGGTGCTGGCCGAGGAGCTGGCGAAGGTTGCCGATACGCTGACCGAGACCGAGCTCAAGCGTGCCAAGGCCCAGCTCAAGGCCGGCATGCTGATGTCCAGGGAGTCGACCGGCAACCGCGCCGAGACGCTGGCTAACCAGATGCTGATCTTCGGTCGGCCGATCCCGGTCGCCGAGACTGTCGCCAAGATAGACGCGGTCGACCCGGCGGCGATCCGTCGGGTCGCGGCACGGCTGCGCGCCGGCAAGCCGACGGTGGCGGCGGTGGGTCCGCTCGACGCTCTCGAATCCTATGAGCGCCTGGCGCTCCGCTTCGCCGCTTGAGCAGGAGTGCGGGGATGGCTTTCTTCCTGCTGGAACGCGATGAACCGAGGGTCGAGGGGCCTCGCATCTATCTGCGTCCGCCGATCCGTCGTGACTGGCGCCATTGGGCCGAGGTCAGGACCGCGAGCCGCGAGTTCCTGGTGCCGTGGGAGCCGACCTGGCCGTCGGACGCGCTGACCCGCGCCGCCTTCCGCCGCCGTCTCGACCGCCAGTCCGAAGAGTGGAAGCGCGACGCCGCTTATTGCTTCTTCATCTTCCGCCGTGCCGACAACGTGCTGATAGGCGGCATCAACCTCAACAATGTCCGCCGCGGCGTCGCTCAGATGGCGAGCCTGGGGTACTGGATCGGCAGGCCCTTCGCGCGCCGCGGCTACATGACCGAGGCGGTTTGCTGCGCCACGACCTTCGCCTTCGAGCATATCGGCCTGCATCGGCTCGAGGCGGCATGCCTGCCGCACAATGCGGCGAGCCGCTCGGTGCTCAAGCGCTGCGGCTTCCGGGAGGAGGGCGTCGCTCGCCGCTATCTCCGCATCAACGGCGAATGGCAGGACCATGTGCTGTTCGGCTATCTGCGCGACGATGTGCAAGTGCGGACGGAAGCCTAGCGCTTCTTCGCGTCGTCCAGAGCCTCCAGCACCGCGCTGACCGTCAGCAGCTCCGGCAGCACGACGCCATCGGGGCGCGACGGCCCGTAGACGACGTTGAACGGGATGCCGTAGCGCCCATGGCTCGCCAGATACTCGGCGATCGCCGGGTCGGGCCGCGTCCAGTCGGCGCGGAGGGCAACGACATCGGGCGTCTTGAGCCGTGTCGCGATGGATTCGCTGCCGACGACCAGGCGCTTGTTGACTTGGCAGGTGAGGCACCAATCGGCCGTGACGTCGACGAAGACCGTCTTTCCTTCGGCGACCAGCCGCGGAATCGCCTGGCGATCGAAAGCTCGCCAGAACGCGGCATCGTCGCGCGTCTCAGGCGTAGCCGAGGTGCCGAACGCCGCCGGCATGACGAAGGCGAAGACGATGAGGCCGGCGACCGCGACGCGTGCGCGCGGTAGGAAGACGAGCGCCGCGACCGCAGCCGCCATCGTGGAACCGACGCCGAGCGCCGCTGTCCTGCCGCTGGCGGAAGCCAGCACCCAGAGAAGCCAGAGCGCCGTGGCGGCGAGAGCGAGCGCGAGAAGCCGCCTGAGCGTCGCCATCCATGGGCCGGGCCGCGGCAAGCCCGTCGCCAGCGCGGGAAACGTCGCGACCGCCAGATAGGGAAGGGCAAGGCCCAGGCCGAGCGCAGCGAAGATCGCGTAGATCTCGCCGGCACCGCGCGACAGCGCAAAGGCGATCGCGGTGCCGAGGAAAGGCGCCGAGCAGGGCGTGGCCAGCAAGGTTGCCAGCGCGCCGGTGAGGAAGTGGCCGGTCAGGCCCCGAGACGGCGCGTTTCCGAGAACGCCGCCGAGGCCAGCCGGAAGCGTAATCTCGAACAGGCCCCAGAGATTGGCGGCGAACAGCGTCACCACCACAATCATGAAGACGAGGAAGATCGGCTCCTGGAACTGCATGCCCCAGCCAACGGTGGCACCGGCGGCCTTGACCGCGATCGCGGCCGAGGCGAGCAGGACAAAGGAAGCAAGGATGCCGGCGGAGGATGCCAGGAAGGCGCGTCGCGTCGCCTTTCGCTCGGCGCCGCCGTGGCTGACGACGCTCAAGAGCTTGATCGACAGCACCGGAAGCACGCAGGGCATCAGGTTCAGGATGAGTCCGCCGAGGAGGGCGGCCAGCAGCGCGAGGATGAGCTCGTTGCTGCGCGAGCCGCCGGTGCCGGCCGCCGGAGTCACCGCAACCTCCGCAGCGCGATCGCCGTCGGTCAGGGTGAGAGTCAGCGGCGTGCCCGCAAGCACCTCGTTGTTCGGCGGAAAGGCCGGCACGACGAAGCGGAGGGTGTGACCACCGTCATATCTCTCGACCCGTGGCTTGCCGAAACCATGGCCGCCAGGTGCTTCGATGAGGAGGTCGGGCTTGGTGAAGGGCCTGTCCGAGCGCGCCGTCACGATCAGCCGGGCCGCGGTGCCGCTGCCGCCCGCCGTCGCCTCCTCGATCGCGAGCCCGCTCGCCGTCGCCGCCGAAGGAACGCGGACATTGAAGCGGTCGATCAGGTGAGCGAAGGCGCTCGGCTTCGCCGGCCCCGCCGGAAGATGGAGCTTCAGCTCGGCATTGATCGGGACGCAAATCTCCTTGCAGACAGCGTAGTCGGCCGTCGCGATCAGCGAGACTGCGTCGCCTACCTTCAAAGGGCGGGCATTAATCGGCAGGACGACTTCATGCTCATAGCCGAAGGTCTCGAAACCGAGCAGGCTGAAGCGCTCCGGTATCGGCCAGCGGATTTCCGCATCGGCGAGATTGCTCGAACCGTTCCACTCGACGCGCGTCGGCAGGCCGGCATCTCCCGGCGAGCGCCAATAGGTCTTCCATCCTTCGGGAAGAGTCAGGTGCAATCCCAAGGGAATGCGCTCGAGGTCTCCGGTCGCCGTCACGGCGCTGACGAGCCGCGCCGTACCGAACTCGCCGGTTGCGAGATTCGATTCGAGCGCATGCAGAGACTGCGAAAAGAGCAGCCCTCCGAAAGCGATCAACAGCGTCCGAGCGATTTTGCTTGGAGGCATGAGACCCTATATAGTCGGTCCTGTCGCGACGCCGACCGTCACATCTACGTGGCCCGCAGACGAGGTGAGCATCATGGCGCATAGCAAAGAAGGGGGCGACAAGCCGGAACGCGCGAAGCCGTCGAAAAAGGCGACGGCGGGGGCGCGTCATGCCGGTAGCGCAATGCCTTCCGATGCGTCCTTCGTCTCCGACATGCCTGCCAAGAAGGGCGCGGCGGAAAGCGAGGGCTACCTGGCAGGTCACCTTCTTGTCGCGATGCCGAACATGCGCGATCCGCGCTTCGAGCGCACCGTGATCTATATGTGCGTTCACAACGCCGAAGGCGCGATGGGCCTCGTCATCAATAAGGCCGTGGGTTCGCTCACCTTCCCGCAGCTTCTGCGCCAGCTCGGGATTCCCAGGGACGGCGCCGGCGAGCGTCGCGTGCATTTCGGCGGACCGGTCGAGATGGGCCGCGGCTTCGTGCTGCATACCGACGAGTACGAGCAGGAGAGCACGGTCAAGGTGAAGCCCGGCTATGCCGTGACGGCGACCATCGATATCCTGAAGGCGATCGCCGATGGCGGCGGCCCGGAGAAGGCGCTCTTGGCTCTCGGCTACGCCGGCTGGGCGCCGGGACAGCTCGATGGCGAGATCCAGGCCAATGGCTGGCTGCATGCGCCGGCCGACCTCGCCATCGTCTTCGACGACGCGCTCGACACCAAGTGGGAACGGGCGATCGGCAAGATCGGCATCGATCTCGCGCTTCTGTCCGGAGAGGCTGGCCACGCCTGAGGCGCAGCCAGCTCGTCATCGGTCTCAGATAAGTTTCTCGGCGATCTGCACGGCGTTAAGCGCAGCCCCTTTCAGGAGCTGATCGCCGGCGACGAACATCGTGATCGAGTGCCCGGTCGGGTCCGAGATGTCCTGGCGGATACGGCCGACCAGGATGTCTCCCTGGCCGGAAGCGTCCTTCGGCATCGGGAAGTAGTTCTTCACCGGGTCGTCGACAATCTTCACGCCCGGCGCGTCGGCGAGAATCTCGTGGACGTCCTTCGGCGTGATCGGTCGCTCGCATTCGATGGTCAGCGCCTCGCAATGCGCGCGCAAGACCGGCACGCGCACGCAGGTTGCCGAGACGCGGATGTCGGGGTCGCCGAAGATCTTCTGCGTCTCCTTTACCATCTTCATCTCCTCCTCGTTGTACCCGGTCGAGGGGTCGATCTTGGAGTTATGGCTGAAGAGGTTGAAGGCATAGGGGTGCGGAAGAACCGTGTTCTTGTAGTCCTGGCCCTTTATATAAGCCTCGGTCGAGGCGCGGAGCTCTTCCATCGCCGCGGCTCCGGCGCCTGACGCTGCCTGGTAGGTCGCTGCGATCAGCCGCTTGATCCGGTTCTTCTTGTGGATCGGCCAGAGCGGCGTGATGGCGATGATGGTCGAGCAGTTCGGGTTGGCAATGATGCCCTTGTGCTTGGCGATCGCGTCCGGGTTGATCTCCGGAATCACCAGCGGCACGTTCGGGTCCATCCGGAAGGCGGAAGAGTTGTCGACCGCGATCGCGCCGGCCTTGGCGGCGACGGGGCAAAGTTCGCGGCTGATCGCGCCGCCGGCCGAGAAGAGCGCGATGTCCACGCCCTTGAAGCTCTCCGGCGTCAGCTCCTCGATGGTGATGGTCGTGCCCTTGAACTTCATCTTTTTGCCTTTCGACCGGGCCGAGGCAAGCAGACGGAGTTCAGACATGGGGAAGTTGCGCTCCTCCAGGCACTGGAGGAACTCGACCCCCACGGCGCCGGTGGCTCCAACCACCGCGACATTGGGCGACGACATCGGAGATCCTTTCTCAAGACGAGGTTGGCCGCCGGAAATCCGGCGGCGGGACGGACATTTGCGGCGCTGCAGCATCGGCTGTCAACGCCGGAAATGCCGCAGGCGCCGCCGCCCGGATCGCCGGGACCGAGGGGCGGCAAGGTGCTAGAAAGCGCCGCCCGCCCGATGACCGATTCCGTCTCCGTTCAAGCCAAGTCCGATCGCCCGCTGACCGGCATCGCCCTGATGCTGACGGCGCTGGCCATGTACATGATCACCGACACGATCGCGAAGTACCTGACCGCCGAGGTGCATCCGGTCCAGATCGTCTGGTCGCGCTACGCTGCCTATGTCTTCATCCTGACCCCAATCGTGCTCTGGCGCGGCGTCGCCAGGAGCATCGCCACGGCTCATCCGGGCGCCCATGCCTGGCGGTCCTTCGCCATGCTGCTGTCGGGCACCTGCTTCACGATCTCGCTCGCCCACCTGGAGCTCGCCTTCGCGATCACCGTGGCCTTCGTCTCGCCGCTGTTCGTGACGGCGCTGTCGATGATCTTCCTCGGCGAAAAGGTCGGGGTTCGGCGCTGGACCGCGGTCGTCGTCGGATTTCTCGGCGTCCTGATCGTGATCCGACCGGGGGCGCAGTTCTCGCCCTGGTCGCTGATGCCGATCGCCTCGGCCTTTCTCTGGGCGATCAGCCTGATCCTGACCCGGCGGACCGGCAGCGATCATCCGCTGACCAATCTGGTCTATACCACGCTTGTCGGCATCGCCATCTCAACGCCGATGGTGCTGCCGTTCTGGGGCTGGCCGTCCTGGCAGGCATGGATGCTGCTGGGCGGCATCGCCGCCTGGAACCTCATCGCGCTGACCATCATGGTCCGGGCCTTCGCCTTCGCGCCCGCCTCGACCTTGGCGCCCTTCAGCTACAGCCAGCTCGTCTGGTCGATCCTGCTGGGCTGGGCGGTGTTCGGCGACATTCCCGACGTGCTGACCTATCTCGGCGGCGGCATCATCGTCGCCAGCGGCGTCTATGTCTGGCATCGCGAGCGCGTGCGCGCCCGCTCGCAAGCGGCCTGACGGGCTGCTATATCCCGATACCCTTCCTCGACGGACCCCCGACAGCATGACAGCGCTCAAGGAACGGACCGGCGGCCAGATCCTGGTCGATCAGCTCAAGATCCATGGTGTCGACACCGCCTTCGGCGTGCCGGGCGAGAGCTACCTTGCGGTGCTGGATGCGCTGCACGACGTCAACTCGATCAAGTTCGTGATCTGCCGCCAGGAAGGCGGCGCCGCGATGATGGCCGAGGCCTATGGCAAGATGACCGGCAAGCCCGGCATCTGTATGGTCACGCGCGGTCCGGGCGCCACCAATGCCTCCTCCGGCGTCCATGTCGGCTTCCAGGATTCGACGCCGATGATCCTGTTCATCGGACAGGTCGGGCTCGACGCGATCGAGCGCGAGGCCTTCCAGGAGATCGACTACCGCCGCATGTACGGCCAGATGGCCAAATGGGTGGCGCAGATCGACGATGCGTCGCGCATCCCCGAATACTTAAGCCGCGCCTTCCACACCGCCACATCCGGCCGTCCGGGCCCGGTGGTGCTTGCTCTGCCCGAGGACATGCTGACCGCGACCGCGAGGGTTGCCGATGCCGAGCCTTACCGCGCCGCCGAGCCGCATCCGGGATCGGAGGCGATGGCCGAGATCCGCGCGATGTTGGCGAAGGCGAAGCAACCCTTCGTCATCCTGGGTGGCTCTGCCTGGGACGAGGCGGCGTGCCTGGCGATCAGGGGCTTCACCGAGAGGAACAGGCTCCCGGTCGGCACGTCCTTCCGCCGCGCCGACCGCTTCGACAACCTGCATCCCTGCTATGCCGGCGATGTCGGCATCGGCCCGAACCCGAAGCTGGCCGAACGCGTCAAGGCGGCCGACCTGCTGCTCGTGATCGGCGCGCGTCTTGGCGAGATGACCACCGGCGGCTACACGCTCTTCGGCATCCCGACGCCGTCGCAGACCATGGTCCATGTCCATCCCGACCCGGAGGAGCTGGGCCGCGTCTACCGTCCGGCGCTCGCGGTCAACGCCGGGGTGAAGGCGTTCGTCGCGGCGCTGGCGACGCTGGGGCCGGTCGACTCATCGGCTTGGGCCGGAGCGGCTGAGGCCGCGCATGCCGACTATCTCGCCTACACCAAGCCGGTGAAATGCCCCGGCGAAGTGCAGATGGCCGAGATCGTCGCCTGGCTCGACGCAAAGCTGCCCGACGACGCGATCTGGACCAACGGCGCCGGGAATTTTGCCACCTGGGTGCATCGCTTCCACCGCTACCGCAAGCTCGGCACCGAATTGGCGCCGACCTCGGGCTCGATGGGATACGGTCTTCCCGCTGCGGTCGCCGCCAAGATCCGGCATCCCAACCGCGACGTCGTCTGCGTCGCCGGCGACGGCGACATCCAGATGACCCTCCAGGAGCTGGGGACGGCCGCCCAGGCCGGTGCCGCAATCATGGTCATCGTCGTCAACAATGGCATGTACGGCACCATCCGGATGCATCAGGAGCGCGAATATCCCGAGCGCGTCTCTGGCACCGACCTGATCAACCCGGATTTTGCCGCTGTCGCGCGCGCCTATGGCGGCCATGGTGAGACGGTGGCGAAGACCGAGGAATTCGCGCCGGCCTTCGAGCGTGCGCGGGCTTCAGGCAAGCTCTCGGTGATCGAGCTCAAGCTGCATCCGGAAGCGCTGACAATCCGCGCCTCCTTGAGCGAAATCCGCAGCCAGGCAAAGGCGAAGCGCTAGGTCTATGTCCCTGGCACTGACCCTGCTCGGCGACTCCTGCTCGGGCATACCCGGCCAGAGGTTCGAGGCAAATCTGGCGCGCATTGTCGCGCGCATCCTCGAGCGGAACGCCCCGGCCGACGCGCTCCTCTATCTCGGCGACCATGTCTACGGCTACACCGATGACGAGCCGACGCTTCGGGCGCAGTGGGATCATTTCCTCGAGCATGAGTTCCGGCCCCTAGACGAGCGCTATCCGCGCGTGCTGCACATCGCCGGCAATCACGACGCCAACACCCCAATCAGCGCCGCGTTCTGCGAGGCGCGCATGCCGATCCCGCCGGTGGCTCGCAACCGGAAGGGCCTCAACTACGTGATCGATCTCGGCGGCGCCGAGATCGTCGTGATCTCGACCTGCGACCTTGCGAACCGCGGTTTTGCGGCTGTCGACATGGACTGGCTGGCGGAGGCGTTGCACAGCCTGTCGGCGCCGATCCGCCTCGTCGCCGGCCATTATCCTTTCCACGCCGTGAATGGCTACGAGGAGGTGCCCAAATGGGTCTTCCCGGCCGACCAGTGCATGCAGGCCTGGCGGCTGTTCCGCGAGGCCGGCGTCAAGGCCTATCTCTGCAGCCACATCATCGCTTTCGACGTTCAGGTCCATGAAGACATCGTCCAGCTCTGCAGCGGCGGCGCCGGAACCGAATTCGGACCCGACGGCGTGATGGGCAATGGCGAGTTCCGGCACTTCGTCACTGTGACCGTCTCGTCGGAGCGGCTCGCCTTCGAGGCGATCGACGAGAACGGGCGAGTACGCGAGTCGGGCAGCCATTCCTTCACCCCCAGGAGCCGGTTGCCTTCTGCCGCCGGCACTCGCTAGGCTCGCACGAAATCGGGCAAGGAGAGCTTCAGGCATGTGCGACACCATGGTGGCCGCCGGCGGCCAGTCGGTCGACGGTGCAGTGCTGTTCGGCAAGAACAGCGATCGCGAGCGGAACGAGGCGCAGTATCTCGAGGCCATTCCTCGCAAGAGCCACCGCAAGGGATCGAGCCTCAGGCTTACCCATGTGGAGATCCCGCAGGCACCGGAAACTCATGCGGTGCTGCTCTCCAAGCCCTTCTGGATCTGGGGCGCCGAGATCGGCGCCAACGAGCATGGCGTCGTCATCGGCAACGAGGCGGTCTATGGCAAGCGCATGCCCTCGCCGAAGCCGGGCGTGATCGGCATGGACTATCTGCGGCTCGGTCTCGAGCGCGCCGCCTCTGCCGACGAGGCGCTCGACGTGATCACCCGACTCTTGGCCAAGCACGGCCAGAGCGGCAATTGCGGGCACCTCAAGCAGCGCACCTATCACAACTCCTTCATCATCGCAGATGCGTCCGGCGCCTGGGTGCTGGAGACGATCGGCAAGGACTGGGTCGCCGAGCATGTCGACGGGGTCCGCACCATCTCGAATGCGCTCTCGATCGAGAAGGGCTACGATAAAATCAGCGACGGCATGAAGGCCAAGGTCGGCAGCGGCCCCGTTGCCAGCACCATGACCAATCCGCGCCGTGACAAGATCTCCCAGGGCAAGGAGCGTTGCGCGCGCTCGACGACGGTGCTCGGCAACCGCCGCGGCCGTCTCGACGTGCATTCGGTGATGGCGGCTCTTCGCGACCACGGGCCGAAGGAGCGCGGCTGGCATCCTGACCAGGCGCATATGAAGGCGATCTGCATGCATGCCGCCTGGGGCAACAATGGCGGCCAGACCACGGGTGCGATGGCGAGCTGGCTCAAGAAGGGACGCCCGGCGGTGCATTGGGTCACGGGCTCGGCCGCGCCGTGCCTCTCGATCTTCAAGCCGGTCTTCGTCGATCTGGGATTGCCGGTGAAGGAGAAGACCCCGACCGGCAAGTTCGACCCCAGGACCCGCTGGTGGAAGCATGAACAGCTCCACCGCCAGATCATCGACGATTTCAGCCCGCGATCGGCCGCGATCGCCGGCGAGCGGGACACGCTCGAGAAGGATTTCGCCAAGCGCATCGCCAGAGTGACCGGCGCCGATGCCGAGGTCCGTGCCGAGGCCGTGGCCGCCTGCTGGGAAGAGGCGGACGCCGCCGAGGCCCGCTGGGCCGAGGCCATCCCGGCAATGGCCTGCGAGGGCAAGACCGCCGCGCCCTATCGCCGCGCCTGGTCGCGCTTCAACCGCATCGCCAGCTTCGCCTAAGGCCTAAAGAAGATCCCTGGGGGGAAAGTGTCCAAGAACATCGTCTTCCTCGAGCGCGACACCATCGCGCCCGCGGTGGTCATTCGCCGTCCGTCCTTCGCGCACATCTGGAGGGACTACGACCGCACCACCCCGGAGCAACTGGTCGAGCGGCTCAAGGACGCCGACATCGCGCTGGTCAACAAGGTGAAGTTCCAGCGCCCGGCAATCGAGACGCTGCCGAAGCTGAAGCTGATTGCGGTCGCGGCGACCGGCACCGACAACATCGACCTGAAAGCCTGCGCCGAGCGCGGCGTCACCGTCTCCAATATCCGGGGTTATGCGCTGCACACGGTGCCCGAGCACGCCTTCGCCCTGATCTTGGCGCTCCGCCGCAGCCTGTTCGGTTACCGCCGCGACGTGGTCAATGGCGAGTGGCAGAAGGCGGCGCAGTTCTGCTTCTTCAACCACCCGATCAACGACCTGAACGGCCAGCGTCTCGGCATTATCGGCGAGGGTGTGATCGGCCAGGGCGTCGCCGCTATCGCGCGCGCCTTCGGCATGCATGTGATGTTCGCTGCGCACAAGGGTGTGCAGGGGCTTGGTCCCCTCTACACGCCTTGGGACGAGGTGATCGAGACCGCGGACGTGATCACGCTGCATTCGCCGCTGACGCCGCAGACGCGCAACATGATCGCGCTGCCCGAGTTCAAGCGGATGAAGCGCAACGCCGTGATCGTCAACACTGCGCGCGGCGGTCTCATCGACGAGAACGACCTTGCAACCGCGCTGCGCGAGGGCTTGATTGCCGGCGCCGGCGTCGACGTGACCTCACCCGAGCCGCCGCCCAGGGACTCCGTGCTGATGAAGCTGCTCGACCTGCCGAATTTCATCCTGACCCCGCACACCGCCTGGGCCAGCTTTGAGGCGATCCAGTCGCTCTGCGATCAGCTCATCGACAATGTCGAGGCCTTCGTCGCCGGGAAACCCAGGAACGTGGTAGGCGCCTAATGGACCTGAGGCGATATCGGCCATCCGCGGGCCAAGTCGAGGAGGCGGCTTCGCTCCTCGATTATCAGCCCTTCGTCATCGATGACAACCGGCATACGGGGGTGGCCTATTCTTGGCTTCACACGGCAGATGCGCGACTGGCAGGATACTCCCACATCGCCTTCCGTTTTGACCGCCGGAAGTTGGCGCCCGACGTTTATAGGACGTCGTTCGACGACAACCGGGCGCTCGCGCTGACCTACGATAATTTCATCGACGTCGTGACGGCCGCCGTTCCAGGCGGAACGTTTCTCGATGTTGCGTGCAACAACGGCTATTTCCCCGTCGTGGCATCTCTGCGGGGATGTTCGCGCTCCGTCGGGCTCGATCCATTCTCTGGGCCCTATCGCAAGAAGGGCTTTGACGTCCTGAATGCGATCACCGGAGCCAAAGCCGAATTCGTGCATGGTGGTTATGCGCTGAATCATCACGTGCTGTACGAGTCCAATGACGGCGTCAACGCATCGGTGCTCGAAGGAGAATTCGACATCGTCACGAACTCGGCCTTCATGTTCCACACCGGCGAGCCGCTGCACTTTCTCGAAACCCTTGCGCGCCACACGCGCAAGGCCCTGCTGATCTACAGCGGCTTCCTCGACGAGGACGACTATATAACCCGCCTTATTCACAGCGATCATGAATAGCTGATTTTTCGCGGCAATTGAGAATCGAGGCTGCCACGGTTTCAAAGGCTTGCGATATCAGCCATGTGAGCGCCCACTTGG
>VGEN01000018.1 GCA_016869285.1 Alphaproteobacteria bacterium | reverse complement strand
AGCAGAAAGGCCGCCTCCGCCTCGATCCGATCAGACCGCCGGTCGCCGCCCTGAGCCAAGGCCGCCGTGCGGCCGCTGCGACGCCACTCATCCACCCACCGGATCGCGCTCGACACACCGACCCCGAACCGCTCAGCAGCCTGGCGCCGAGACAATCCGTCCTCGACCGCCCGCACCACACGAACACGAAGATCCTCTGATAGGGGAACTCCCATGCCCGCTGGCCTCCTCCTCCAGCAGGCATCTTGAATCACATCGCGACAGGATTGGGAATCCCTGACGATTCAGACAGATCGGAAAATGCTCTAGCGTGACAGCGCCGGCGACATTGGCATTGTTGCCCGCTTCCGCCATCGACCTCCTCGCGCGCCCGATTCGGGGCGAGAAGGCGGGCGGACGGTCCGAATCGGTCCGCCGGCGCCCGCCCGGCCATTTATGCGGCCGGGACGGCTATCGGGTCAATCGGTGAACGGATCGCGGACCAGGATCGTGTCCTCGCGCTCCGGGCTGGTCGAGAGCAACGCAACCGGACAGCCGATCAGCTCCTCGATGCGCCGCACGTACTTTACCGCCATCGCCGGCAGGTCGACCCAGGAGCGTGCGCCTTTGGTCGACTGCGACCAGCCTTCAAACACCTCGTAGATCGGGCGCACGCGGGCCTGCGCCGGAGCAGCTGCCGGCAGATGGCGCAGCGTCATCCCGTCGAGCTGGTAGCCGACGCAGACCTTGAGCTCCTTGAGGCCGTCGAGCACATCGAGCTTGGTCAGCGCGATGCCGTCGATGCCGCCGAGCCGGATCGACTGGCGGACCAGCACCGCGTCGAACCAGCCGCAACGCCGCGGCCTGCCCGTTACCGTACCGAACTCGCGCCCGACCTCGCCGATACGCTTGCCGATTTCGTCATGCAGCTCGGTCGGGAACGGCCCGGAGCCGACGCGGGTCGTATAGGCCTTGACGATGCCGAGGACGTAGCCGACGTGCCGCGGGCCGAGACCCGAGCCGGTCGCCGCCTGCGGCGCCACGGTGTTGGACGAGGTAACGTAGGGATAGGTCCCGTGATCGACGTCGAGCAGGGTTCCCTGAGCGCCCTCGAACAAGATGCGGCGCCCGGAACGGCGCAGCTCGTCGAGACGCATCCACACCGGCTCGGCATAGGGCAGCACTTTCGGTGCGATGTCGGTCAGCATCGCGACAAGCTCGCCCGCATCGACCTTGTCCTTGCCGAGGCCGGTCAGAAGCGCGTTGTGGTGCAGCAGCAACTGATGGACCTTGTCGGGCAGCGTCGCCGGATCGGCGAGATCGCAGACGCGGATGGCGCGGCGGCCGACCTTGTCCTCATAGGCCGGGCCGATGCCGCGCCCCGTGGTGCCGATCTTCGCATCGCCCCTTGCCTCCTCGCGGGCGAGATCGAGGATGCGGTGCACCGGGAGGATCAGCGTGCAGTTCTCGGCGATCCGGAGCGTGTCGGCCGTCACCTCGACGCCCTGGCCCTTCAGGATCTCGATCTCCTTCAGCAGATGCCAGGGATCAAGGACCACGCCGGAGCCCAGGATCGAGAGCTTGCCGCGCACCACGCCCGAGGGCAGCAGGCTCAGCTTGTAGGTCGTGTTGCCGATGACCAGCGTGTGGCCGGCATTGTGGCCGCCCTGGAATCGGACGACGACGTCCGCCCGCTCGGACAGCCAGTCGACGACCTTGCCCTTGCCTTCATCGCCCCATTGGGCGCCGACCACCACGACGTTGGTCATGCCGCACGCTCGATTGACTGGATGTTGCCGTCGGCCCCGGCAAGGTGAGTGCAGCCGAGCCGGCGCGCTTCCGCCGCAGCGTCGGCGACGGGCGTCAGGCCGGCGACGGTGACCCATCCCTGCTCGCGCAGGCGCCGGCCGACATCCGCACGGGTTCCGTGCGGCAGGAAGACCTTGCGCCCGGTCGAGGCCGCCGGGAGCGAGCGGATCACGGTGTCCATATAGAAGGTGAGGCCCGTCGCCGGCTCGCCGGTCTCGCCGGCACGATAGCGGCCGCCGCGGCCGAGCTCGCCGCGCACGCCACGCACGAACAGCGAGAAGCTGACGCCGGTGTGATAGGCGAAGCCGCGGTTCTCGACCGCGTCGACGGTCAGCACGATCTGCGGGTCGGCGGCCTGGACCAGGCGCGAGACCGCTTTCAGCGACTCCACATGAGCGCGCGCATCGATCGGAAGATCGACCTTCTCGAGCGCTGAGAGTCCCGGCGCGATCGGGCCCGAAGCGGCCAGGAGCTTCGCAACCAGCGGCGCCGGCCCGCCGAGCTTGGCGATGGCGCCGGCATCCTTGCCGTCGAGCGCGGTCCGGAACGCCTGCGCCTCGGCGCCCTCGATCCCATGCGCGGCGAGCAGGGACGGCACGAGGTTCGGCGCCATCAAGTCGATCGAGAGTCCTTTGACGCCGACGCGCCGCGCCGCTTCGGCGGCGATCAGGATGACCTCGGCGTCGGACTCCGGCGTCTCGGCGCCGATCATCTCGAAACCGACCTGGGTGAACTCGCGCTCCGGCGAGAGCTGCGAGCCCATCACCCGCATGACCTCGCCGGCATAGGAGAGGCGTACCGGCCGTGGCGCCTTCTTGAGCCGCGTGGTCGCGATCCGCGCCACCTGCAGCGTCATGTCGGGCCGAAGCGCCATCATCCGCTGCGAGATCGGGTCCATCATGCGAAAGGTGCGATTGGCGACCGAGGCGCTGACCTGTCCCAAGAGGCTCTGCTCGAACTCGACCAGCGGCGGCTTCACGCGCTCGTAGCCATAGGCGGCAAAGCACGCCATCAACGTCTCGACCACCTTTGTCTCGTGGTCGCCATCCGGCGGCAGGACGTCGCGCAACCCCTGGGGCAGGAGCGCGCGGGAGGTCAGATCCGATCCGCTGGCGGACTGGGACACGAGAGGCTTTCCGATCGGGAATTGTGCGGCGCGGGATGAGTAGCCGGTTTGGCTAAAGGCGGCAACCTCCGAGCAAAGCCGTGACCTGGTGACGCAGTGCCGCATAGGCGTTGACCCCGACGGTGCAACGCCCTTAGCGTCCGGGCCGGGCCACGCCCCCCCACCGGGGCGCATCTATTCTGAAAGGGATAGGCGATGACGACGACACCCGGACTCCGTCCGAAATCCCCCCATTTTTCCTCTGGTCCCTGCGCCAAGCGGCCCGGCTGGTCGCTGAAGGCGCTCGAAGACGCGCTGGTCGGCCGCTCGCACCGCTCGAAAGAGGGCAAGGCGCGGCTGGTCGAGGTGATCGAGCGCTCGCGCACGATCCTCGGCATGCCGGCCGACTACCGGCTTGCGATCGTCCCGGCCTCGGACACTGGCGCCGTCGAGATGGCGCTCTGGAGCCTGCTCGGGGCTCGCCCGGTCGAGGTGCTGGCGTGGGAGAGCTTCGGGGAGGGTTGGGCGACCGACATCGTCAAGCAGCTCAGGCTCAAGGACGCCCGCGTGCTGAAGGCGCCCTACGGTCTGCTGCCCGATCTGAAGGCCGTCGACTGGGCGCGCGACGTGGTCTTCACCTGGAACGGCACGACCTCGGGCGTGAAGATTCCGGACGGGAGCTGGATTCCCGACGACCGGGACGGTCTTGCGATCTGCGATGCGACCTCGGCCGCCTTTGCCATGGAGCTTCCCTGGCCGAAGCTCGATGTCGTCACCTGGTCCTGGCAGAAGGTGCTGGGTGGCGAGGCGCAGCACGGCATGCTGGCGCTGTCGCCGCGGGCGGTTCAGCGCCTCGAAAGCTATGTACCGCCCTGGCCGCTGCCAAAGCTCTTCCGCATGACCAAGGGCGGCAAGCTCGACGAGGCGCCGTTCAAGGGCGACACCATCAACACACCCTCGATGCTCGCGGTCGAGGACGCGCTCGACGGATTGAGATGGGCCGAGCGGGTCGGCGGGCTCAAAGGGCTGATCGCGCGCAGCCAAGCAAACCTCAAGGTGCTCACCGACTGGGTCGACCGCACCGGATGGGTCGGATTCCTGGTCAAGGACCCGGTGACGCGGTCCTCGACCTCGGTCTGCCTGTCCTTCGTCGATCCGTGGTTCCTCGGCCAGAGCGAGGCGGCTCAGGCAGCCATCGCCAAGGGAGTTGCCAGCGCGCTTGAGAAGGAGGGCGTCGCCTACGACATCGCCTCCTATCGCGATGCGCCGCCGGGCTTGCGCATTTGGTGCGGCGCCACCGTGGAAGCCGCCGATCTCGAAGCCCTCACGCCCTGGCTCGACTGGGCCTATGCCCGCGCCAGGGCCGCCTAAGGAGTTCCGACCATGCCCAAAGTCCTCATCTCCGATGAGCTTTCCCCGCGCGCCGTCGAGATCTTCCGGGCGCGCGGCATCGAGGTCGACGTCAAGACCGGCCTCAAGCCCGACCAGCTCCGCGCCATCGTCGGCGCCTATGACGGGCTCGCTATCCGCTCGGCGACCAAGGTGACGCGCGAGGTGCTCGAGGTCGCGACCAACCTCAAGGTCGTCGGCCGCGCCGGCATCGGCGTCGACAATGTCGACATCAAGACCGCGACGCAGAAGGGCGTCGTGGTGATGAACACGCCCTATGGCAACGCCATCACCACGGCCGAGCACGCGATCGCGTTGATGTTCGCGCTCGCGCGCGAGATCCCTGTAGCCGACCGCTCGACCCGCGCCGGCAAATGGGAGAAGAACCGCTTCATGGGTGTCGAGCTGTCGGGCAAGACGCTCGGCATCGTCGGTTGCGGCAATATCGGCTCGATCGTCGCCGACCGCGCGCTCGGCCTGAAGATGAAGGTGGTCGCCTTCGATCCCTTCCTGATCGAGGACCGTGCCAAGGCGCTCGGCATCGACAAGGTCGAGCTCGACGCGCTGCTCGAGCGCGCCGACTTCATCTCGCTGCACGCGCCGCTGACGGAATCGACGAGGAACATCATCGACGCCAAAGCGCTGCTCAAGATGAAGAAGGGGGTGCGCATCATCAACTGCGCGCGCGGCGGCCTCATCGTCGAGGAGGATCTGAAGGCGGCGATCGAGTCCGGTCATGTCGCCGGCGCCGCGCTCGATGTCTTCCTGGCCGAGCCGGCCAAGGACAATCCGCTGTTCGCCCTCGACCAGGTGATCGCCACTCCCCATCTCGGCGCCTCGACGACCGAGGCGCAGGAGAAGGTCGCGCTCCAGATCGCCGAGCAGATGAGCGATTTTCTCCTGACCGGCGCCGTCACCAACGCGCTCAACATGCCCTCGGTCTCGGCCGAGGAGGCACCGAGGCTGAAACCCTATATGCGGCTGGCCGAGCTACTCGGCTCGATGCTGGGGCAGGTGGTCGAGCGCGAGGTGACGGCGGTAACGCTCGAGCTCGAAGGCCAGGCGGCCGAGCTCAACCCGCGACCGATGATGCAGGCGGCGCTCGCCGGCCTGTTTCGGCCGATGCTGGACAGCGCCAACATGGTCAATGCGCCTGAGATCGCGCGCCAGCGCAACATCGCCGTGACCGAGACCCGCCACGAGCGCGACTGCGACTACCAGACCCTGCTGCGGCTCACCGTCGTCACCGAGGCACGCTCGCGCTCGGCCGACGGCACGCTGATCGGCGGCACCCGCCCTCGCCTGGTCGCGGTCCAGGACATCGCAATCGAGGCCGATTTCGGCAAGCATCTTCTCTACGTCCGAAACAAGGACAAGCCGGGCTTCATCGGCGCCATCGGCACCGTGCTGGGCTCGGCCGGAATCAACATCGCCACCTTCCATCTGGGGCGGACCGCGCCGGGCAAGGACGCGCTCTGCCTGATCGAGGTCGACCAGGCGATTCCGGAAGAGGTCATCGAGAAGGTGAGGAACCTGAAGCAGGTGGAGCGGGTGCGAACGCTAAGCTTCTGAGCCGCCGCCCCTCGCCCGGAAGCGCGAGGCAACAAGGCGCCGTCAGGCCCCGTCGCCGGCCATGTCGCCCGCAACCTCCAGGAAGGCACGGACCAGGGCGAGGCGGCGGCGCTCCTCGAGGCAGACGACATATTCGGCAACGGCGAGGTCGGAGCCGGTGACAGCGATGCGATGGAAGCGGTCGTCGGCGCGGAACTCGCTTTCGAAGACGACGCCGATGCCGAAGCCGGCAGCGACCGCCTCGCCGACGCCTTCGCGGCTTTCGACCTCGATGATCGCCCCGGGGCGGACCGCTGCCGCAGCGAGCGTCGCCTCGAAGACGCCGCGCGTGACCGAGCCACGCTCACGCAGCACCATGTCCTGACCAGAAAGCTCGGAAAGCCGGATGCGCCGGCGCCGAGCCCAGGCGTGGCGGAGCGGGACGAACAGCACGAGGCGGTCGGCGCGGAACGGCAACGTGTAAAGCCGCGGATCAGCCGTGAGCTTCGCCATCACCACGACATCGGCTTCGTAGTCGAAGAGGCGCCTGAGCACTGTCATCGAGTTGCCGAGGCTCAGGGAAAATGTGAGGCCGCTATGGCGGCGCTTGAGCTCCGCCAGGATCGGCACGGCGTGATAGGCGGAGTCGGCGCTGACGCGGAGATGACCATGCGCGAGCGTCGCGGTGCCGGAAAGAAGCGCTCGCGCCTCTTCCTCGAGCCCGAACATGCGGTCGGTCAGCGCGTAGAGGCTCTGGCCGAGCTCGGTGAGCTGGACGCCGCGGCCGCGCCGATCGAACAGGCGGACGCCATAGGCCTTCTCGAGCGCCGTCACCTGGCCGGAGAGGGTCGGCTGCCCGACCCCGGCAGCAGCCGAGGCGCGCGTGAACCCCCGGGCTCGGGCGACCTGGTGGAAGGCACGGAGCTGGGTCGGTTTCATATCGATTTTATCAATAGTATCTATCCACATAATGTATTTGATTTATGGCGAATGGAAGGGGACGCTTCGGCCATTACGTCCTGTGGAGCCTGTCCATGCCGATCACGCCTGCCGTCTCCGAAACCGGCGATCCGTTGCTGCTGACGCCGGGACCGCTGACCACCTCGCGAACCGTCAAGCAGGCGATGGTGCATGATTGGGGCTCGCGCGATGCGACCTTCCTCAAGATCAATCGCGCCGTCCTCGACCGCATCGTCGAGATCGCCGGCGGCGTCGGCACCCATGTGACAGTGCCGATGCAAGGCAGCGGCACCTTTGCCGTCGAGGCGATGCTGACGACCTTCGTCCCGCGCGACGGCAAGATCCTCCTGCTCGTCAATGGTGCCTACGGTCAGCGCGCGACGAAGATCTGCGCCGTCGCCGGTCGCGCGCATCAGGTCCTGGAGACCCCAGAGGACACGCCGCCCAGCTTGGCCAAGCTGGAAGAAACGCTCGCCGCCGACCCATCGATCACGCATGTTTTCGCCGTCCATTGCGAGACCACCTCGGGCATCCTCAACCCGATCCGGCAAATCGCCGGCGTCGTCGCCACCCATGGGCGCCGGCTCCTGGTGGACTCGATGAGCGCCTTCGGCGCGCTCGAGATCGACGCCGGTGCGGTCCCCTACGACGCGCTCGCGGCCTCCTCGAACAAATGCCTCGAAGGCGTGCCGGGCATGGGCTTCGTCGTCTGCCGGCTCGATGCGTTGAAGGCGGCAAAGGGCAATGCGACGACTGTGGTTCTCGACCTTCACGAGCAGTGGCAGGCCTTCGAGCGAACCGGCCAGTGGCGCTTCACTCCGCCGATCCACGTCATCGTTTCGCTGCACCAGGCGATCGAGGAGCACCGAGCCGAGGGCGGCGTGAAGGGACGCGGCGCCCGCTATGCCGCCAACTGCAAGATCCTGATCGACGGGATGGCAAAGCTCGGGTTCAGGCCGCTGCTGCCGGCGGATCTGCAGGCACCGATCATCGTCACCTTCCACATGCCGACCCACGCGGCCTTCAAGTTCCAGGCCTTCTATGACGGGCTCAAGGACCGGGGATACGTGATCTATCCGGGCAAGCTGACGGTCGCCGACTCCTTCCGGATCGGGTGCATCGGCCGCATTACGCCCGAGCAGATGAAGGGGGCGATTGCGGCCGTCGCCGAGGTGCTAGCAGACATGGGCGTCACGCTGAAGAAGGCAGCCTGAGCGCATGGCCATCACCGTCAACGGCCGCCGCTACAAGGACCCGAAGCAACCCGTCGTCGTCGTCTGCGTCGACGGCTCCGAGCCCGGCTATATTGAACGCGCCGCCGAGGCCGGGGACGCGCCCTATCTCGGCCGCATCCTGAGAGAGGGCACCAGCCGGCTCGTCGACTGCGTCGTTCCGAGCTTCACCAATCCCAACAACCTCTCGATCGTCACCGGGGTGCCGCCGGCTGTACACGGCATCTGCGGGAACTACTTCTTCGATCCCGAGGTGCAGGCCGAGGTGATGATGAACGACCCGAAGCACCTTCGGGTCGGCACGATCTTCAAGGCTTTCCAGGAAGCCGGGGCGCGCATTGCGATCGTCACGGCGAAGGACAAGCTCCGCGCCCTTCTCGGCAAGGATCTCAGGCTCGGCCCCTGCAAGGCCGTCTGCTTCTCCTCCGAGAGGGCCGACAAGGCGAGCGTGGCGGAGAACGGCATCGACGGTGTCATGAACGTGGTCGGCAAGCCGCTGCCCAACGTCTACTCGGCCGAGCTGAGCGAGTTCGTCTTCGCCGCCGGCGTGCGCCTGATGGAGCGCGACACGCCGGACCTCATGTACCTCTCGACCACCGACTACATCCAGCACAAGCATGCGCCGGGCACGCCTGTCGCCAACGCCTTCTACAAGATGATGGACAGCTACCTGGCGCGGCTCGATGCGCTCGGCTGCGTGATTGCCCTCACCGCCGATCACGGCATGAACGCCAAGCATGACCGCGGCGGCAAGCCGGACGTGATCTACCTCCAGGACCTGCTCGACCGCTGGCTTGGACCCGGCAAGGCGCGCGTGATCCTGCCGATCACCGACCCTTACGTGGTGCATCACGGCGCGCTCGGCTCCTTTGCCACCGCCTATCTGCCGACGAGCGACGTCGCCAGCGTCATCGACCGCCTGAAGTCGATGGACGGAATCGAGGCGGCGCTGACCCGCGCCGAGGCGGCGTCCCGCTTCGAGCTGCCGCCCGAGCGCATCGGCGAGGTCGTCGTGGTCTCGACCCGGCACAAGGTGCTCGGCACCAGCCTCGCCAAGCACGACCTCTCGGGCCTGACCGAGCCGCTCCGCAGCCATGGCGGCATTTCCGAGCAGAAGGTGCCGCTGGTCGTCAACCGCCGGACCGAGCTTCCGGCGGATCACCGCCTTCGCAACTTCGACATTTTCGACGTTGCCTTGAACCGCGTCGTCCACTGAAGGAACCGCGCATGACCGCGCTTCGCCACCCTGCCCCGGAGACCCGCCACGAGATGCTGCGCCTTGCCGGACGCAAGGTCGACGGCGACGGTCGCATCGATGTCTTCAATCCCTACACCAACGAGGTCGTCGGCACCGTGCCGCGCACGCGCCGCGAGCAGGTGGCCGAGGCCTTCCGCATCGCCGCCTCGTACAGGCCGAAGCTGACCCGTTACGACCGCCAGAAGATCCTGATGACGACGGCGGAGCTCCTGGCCAAGCGCAAGGACGCCCTCTCCGACCTGATCACCGCCGAGAGCGGGCTCTGCAAGAAGGACTCGCTCTACGAGGTCGGCCGCGCCTACGACGTGTTCCATCTCGCCGGCCAGCTCGCGATCCAGGAGGATGGCGAAACCTTCGCCTGCGACATCACCCCGCACGGCAAGGCGCGGCGCATCTTCACCATGCGCCAGCCGCTCCGCGCGATCAGCGCCATCACCCCGTTCAATCACCCGATGAACATGGTGGCGCACAAGATCGCGCCGGCTATCGCCACCAACAACCGCATCGTCGTCAAGCCGACCGAGCTGACGCCGCTGACCGCGCTCGCGCTCGCCGACGTGCTCTACGAGGCGGGATTGCCGCCGGAGATGCTTTCGGTGCTGACCGGGCAGCCCGCGGACATCGGCGATGAGATGATCGTCAACCCGAATATCGATCTGGTTACCTTCACCGGCAGCGTGCGCACGGGGAAATACATCGCATCGAAGGCGGGATACCGCCGTATCGTGCTCGAGCTCGGCGGCAACGACCCGCTGATCGTCATGGAAGATGCCGACCTCGACAAGGCGGCAGAGCTTGCCGTGGCGGGCGCCACCAAGAACTCGGGTCAACGCTGCACTGCGGTGAAGCGGATCCTGGTCGTCGAGTCCGTCGCCGAAGAATTCGCCGGGCTGGTGACGGCGAAGGCGAAGAAGCTAAGATGCGGCGACCCGATGGACCCCGAGACCGATGTTGGCACCGTGATCACCGAGGACGCCGCCAAGCTGTTCCAGCGCCGCGTCGTCGACGCCGTCGCTTGCGGCGCCGAGCTCCTTCACGGCAACGACCGCCGCGGCGCCCTTTTCCCGCCGACGGTGATCGACCGCGTGCCTTTCGACTGCGAGCTGGTACGCGAGGAAACCTTCGGGCCGGCGATCCCGATCATCCGGGTCCGGAACACCGAGGATGCGATCATTGTCGCAAACTCGACCGCCTATGGTTTATCGTCTGGTGTCTGCACCAATCGCTTCGACTACATCCAGCGCTTCATCGAGGCGCTCGACGTCGGTACGGTCAACGTCTGGGAGGTGCCCGGCTATCGGATCGAGATGTCGCCCTTCGGGGGCATCAAGGATTCCGGCCTCGGCTACAAAGAGGGGGTCAAGGAAGCGATGAAGAGCTTCACCAACGTGAAGACCTACTCGCTGCCCTGGCCGACCTGACGGGAAGGACGTGTCAACAAATCGTAGCAGGGTTCGACGAAGCTTCACGGCTCAATCAGGAGGGACAACTATGAAACATTCACGCCTATGGCTGCCGCTGGCCGCAGCAGCCGCGCTGTTCGCCTTTACGGCAGATGCGCTTGCGCAGAAGACGCGGATCACGGTCTACACCGCGCTCGAGAATGACCAGCTCGGCCCCTACAAGGCAGCCTTCGAGGCCGATAACCCGACGATCGAGATCGCCTGGGTACGCGACTCGACCGGCGTGATGACCGCGCGCCTGGTCGCCGAGAAGGACAATCCGCGCGCCGATGTGATCTGGGGCCTCTCGGCCTCCTCGGTCGTGCTGTTCGAGAACATGGGCATGCTGACCGGATACACGCCGAAAGGCGCCGACGGCATCAAGCCGGTGTTCAAGGACTCGAAGAACCCGGCCATGTGGACGGGCATGGATGCCTATCTCTCGGTCGTCTGCTTCAACACGACCGAAGGCGGCAAGGCGAAGATCGATGCGCCGAAGTCGTGGAAGGACCTGACCAAGCCCGCCTACAAGGGCCACATCGTCATGCCCAACCCGGCGTCCTCGGGCACCGGCTACCTCACCATCGCCGCCTGGCTGCAGGTCATGGGCGAGGCTGAGGGCTGGAAGTACATGGATGCGCTTCACGAGAATGTCGCGGTCTACACCCATTCCGGCTCGGCGCCCTGCGTGCAGGCGGCGCGCGGCGAGCGCCTGATCGGCATCGGCTTTGACATGCGCGGCGCCTCGGAGAAGACCAAGGGGGCGCCGATCGACCTGATCCTGCCGAGCGAAGGTGCAGGCTGGGAGATGGAAGCCTCCGCCATCGTCAAGGGCACGAAGAACCTCGATGCGGCGCAGAAGCTGATCGACTGGACCGTCTCAAGGAAGGCCAACGAGCTCTACGGCAAGTACTACGCGATCGTCGCCATGCCCGGCATCAACGCCGCCCCGCCGAACTACCCGGCCGGTGCCGAAGCCGCGATGGTCAAGAACGACCTGGGATGGATGGCGAAGGAGCGCGACCGTATTCTCGCCGAGTGGACGAAACGCTACGACGGCAAGTCCGCCCCGAGGTAAGCTAAGCGGGCCCCCGGGCGAACCCGCATGGAAGACGGGTCGCCCGGGTAGGCCGGACGAGGGGGAGCTGTCGTCATGGACGTCACCGGCGCTTCGCCGTATCTGAGCATTCGCCGTCTCACCAAGCGTTTTGGCAGCTTCACCGCGCTCGACGACGTCTCGCTCGACGTCTTCGCACGGGAGTTCGTCGTCTTTCTGGGCCCGTCGGGCTGCGGCAAGACCACGCTGCTGCGCGCCATCGCCGGGCTCGACATCCAGACCTCCGGCACCATCCATCAGGGCGGGCGCGACGTCTCGGCGCTGCCGCCGGCCGAGCGCGACTTCGGCATCGTCTTCCAGTCCTATGCGCTCTTCCCGAACCTGACCGTCTTCGACAATGTCGGCTACGGCTTGGTCTCACGCGGACAGCCCAGGTCTCAGATCCAGGCGCGTGTCGCCGAGCTGCTGGCGCTGGTCGGACTCCCGGACTCCGGGGCCAAGTATCCTTCGCAGCTCTCCGGCGGCCAGCAGCAGCGCGTGGCGCTCGCCCGCGCGCTGGCGATCTCGCCCGGCCTGCTGCTCCTCGACGAGCCTCTCTCGGCCCTCGATGCCCGCGTGCGCACGCATCTCCGGCAAGAGCTCAAAGAGCTTCAACGGAAGCTCGGCATCACCACGATCATGGTGACACATGACCAGGAAGAGGCGCTGACGCTCGCCGACCGCATCGTCGTGATGAATCACGGCGTCATCGATCAGGTCGGCACGCCAACAGAGGTCTACCGTCAGCCGGCGAGCCCGTTCGTCGCCGACTTCGTCGGCACCATGAATTTCCTCCAGGCGTCGGTCGCCGAGCACGGCGTGGTCGCCATAGGCGGCCGCCAATTCTGGGTCGAAAGCCTGAACGGCATGAAACCGGGAACTGCGGCGACGGTCTGCATCCGACCTGAGGACGTGAAGACCCGCAACGTCGAGCCTGGGTCCGAGAACGCGCTCGAGGTCGAGGTGAAGGCGCTCGAATTCCTGGGCTCCTTCGCCCGCGCCCGCCTCGCACCGGCCGACGGCGGCGACCCCGAGATCGTCGCCGACTTCTCGATCAACCTGCTCCGCGACCTCAAGGTCGAGCCTGGCCTCAAGCTGCCAGTGGCGCTGCCGCCGGACCGGCTGCGCGCCTTCCCCAAGGCCTGATGACCGCCGCCAGCGCTCCTCTCATCCGCGCCAGGGCTTCGCGCGACGATCTGATCATGCGAGCAGGCCTCGCGCTCTTCGCGCTGTTCCTGCTCGTCGTCGTCGCGCTGCCGCTCTGGGCGCTGCTGTCGAAGAGCTTTCAGGATCACAACGGCAATTTCGTCGGCCTCGCCAACTACCTCCGCTATGTCGAGACGCCGGCACTGTTCCAGTCCTTCTGGAACAGCCTGTTCGTCGCAATCGTCGTCACCGCGATCGTCGTCCCGCTCGCCTTCATCTACGCCTATGCCCTGACGCGAAGCTGCATGCGCTTCAAGGCTGTGTTCCAGGGCCTGGCGCTGATCCCGATCCTGGCGCCGTCGCTGCTGCCGGCGATTTCGCTCATCTACCTCTTCGGAAACCAGGGCCTGCTCAAAGGCTGGCTGTTCGGCCAGCCGGTCTATGGCGCGACCGGCATTATCACCGCGCAGGTGTTCTATTGCTTTCCGCATGCGCTGATGATCCTCGTGACCGCGCTGTCGATGGCCGACCAACGCCTGTACGAGTCGGCGGACGCGCTCGGCGCCTCGCGGCTGCGCAAGTTCCTGACCGTGACCCTGCCCGGCGCCAAGTACGGGCTGATCTCGACATCCTTCGTCATTTTCACGCTGGTCATCACCGACTTCGGCATCGCCAAGGTCGTTGGCGGCCGTTTCAACGTGCTGGCGACCGACATCTACAAGCAGGTGATCGGCCAGCAGAACTTCGAGATGGGCGCGGTCGTGGGCGTCGTGCTCCTCGTCCCTGCCCTTCTCTCCTTCGCTGTCGACCGTATCGTCGCACGACGCCAGGTGGCCCAGCTTTCGGCGCGCGCCGTGCCCTTCGAGCCCAAGCCGCGGCAGAGCCGTGACCTCGCGCTCACGCTCTTCTGCGCGGCGATCGGGCTCGCCATTCTCGGCGTCTTCGCCGTCTCCGTCTGGGCCTCCTTCATCACCTTCTGGCCCTACAACCTGACGCTCACGCTGAAGAACTATGCCTTCGGCAACTTCGACCCGCTTGGCTGGGGCGTCTACTGGAACTCGCTCAAGATGGCGGCGGCGAGCGCGATCCTCGGCACGATCGCCGTCTTCCTCGGCGCCTATCTGGTCGAGAAATCGAAAGGCTTCCACGTCGGACGCAACTTCGTTCACCTGCTGGCGATGATCCCGCTCGCCGTGCCGGGTCTCGTGCTGGGCCTGAGCTACATCTTCTTCTTCAACATGAAGGGGAATCCGCTCGGTTTCCTCTACGGCACGATGGCAATCCTCGTCGTCAACACCGTGGCCCACTTCTACACGGTGAGCCATCTGACCGCGGTCACCGCGCTCAAGCAGCTCGACGCCGAGTTCGAGGCGGTTTCCGCTTCGCTGAAGGTGCCCGTCTGGCGCACTTTCTTTCGCGTCACCGTGCCGATCTGCCTGCCGGCGATCCTCGATGTCGCCATCTATTTCTTCGTCAATGCGATGACGACGGTCTCGGCGGTGATCTTCCTCTATTCGAGCGAGACCAAGCTCGCCTCTCTCGCGATCGTCAACATGGACGAGTCGGGCTTCACCGCCGGCGCTGCCGGCATGGCGACCGTGATCGTCGTCACCTCGGCTGCAGTCAAGCTGGCGCAGCTCGGTCTCTCGCGGCTACTCTCGCGGACCCAGGCATGGCGGAAACGATGAGCAAGCTTCTGCCCGTGGTCCTCGTGCTTCTGCTGTCGGCCTGTACCTCGGCCGGCGACGTCGCGCTCAAGACTGTCGAGAACATCGCCCGCGCCGCCTGCCAGGCCGCCGGCAACTGCGCCAACACCTGCCCGGATGGAACCGCGGCAAGGCCACCGGCCTGGAGCTGTCCCGGCCGACCTTGATGCCTTGCGCCAGCTATACCGACCCGCGCCTCGCCGCCGTCTACGATCCGCTTAACCCGCCTGACATCGAGGACGACTTTCACCTCGCACTCGCCGGAGACAACCCGCGCACGATCCTCGACATGGGCTGCGGCACCGGGCGCCTCGCCAGCGCCCTGGCGGCGCGCGGACATCGCGTGGCCGGCGTCGATCCGGCACCGGCGATGCTCGACATCGCGCAGCGCCGGCCGGGCGGCGACAGGATCACCTGGGTCCTGAGCGGCGCCGCCGAGTTGTCGCTCGACGCGCGCTTCGATCTCATCGTCATGACCGGGCATGTGTTCCAGGTGTTCCTCGATGATGATGACATCCGCGCCGCGCTCTCGACGCTTCGCCGCCATCTCGCCACAGACGGGCGGATCACCTTCGCAACGCGCAATCGCGCTGTCGAGGCGTGGAAGAGCTGGGTTCCCGAGGCGACCCGCGAGCGCATCGAGGTGCCGGGGATTGGCATCGTCGAGGTTCACTACGACATCCGATCGGTCGAGGGAGCGCTGGTCACCTTCGAGACGCATTTCTGCTTCGGTCCCGGCGACAGCGCGGTCACGGCAAGTACGCTCCGCTTCATGACGCAAGACGAGGTCGCCCATGCTCTCGGCGAGAGCGGACTCGATCCCGTGACGTGGTATGGAGACTGGGACGGCTCGCCGTTCCATGTCGACAGCCCCGAGATCATCGTCATCGCGCGGAAAGGACTCTGAATGACAACCGTGCTCTATGCGGCCGAGGCCGGGGTCGCGACCCTGACCCTCAACCGGCCCGACAGCCTGAATGCCGTGACCCGGACGATGCATGGCGAGCTCAAGGACGCGCTCGCGCGCGCCGCCGGCGACCCGGCGATCCGCTGTCTCGTCCTCACCGGCGCGGGCCGCGGCTTCTGCTCGGGCGCCGACCTCGTCGATTCCGCCACGATCTCAGGCGGCGTTCCAGACCTCGCCAAGGTGCTGGACGAAACCTACAACCCGCTCATCCGCTCGCTCCGCGATCTGCCGAAGCCGATCGTCGCCGCGGTCAACGGCGTCGCCGCCGGCGCCGGCGCGAACATCGCGCTCGCGTGCGATCTCGTTCTAGCGGCGCGCTCGGCGGTATTCATCCAGGCCTTCTGCAAGATCGGCCTCATCCCGGATGCCGGCGGCACCTGGTTCCTGCCGCGCCATGTCGGCCGCGCCCGCGCTGCCGGCCTCGCCATGCTCGGCGACAAGCTGACCTCCGATCAGGCGGAGAGCTGGGGCCTGATCTGGAAGTCCGTCGACGACGACAAGCTGGTGGGCGAGGTCGAGAAGCTGTCCCGCCACCTCGCCATCCAGCCGACCGTGGCGCTTGGCCTGATCAAGAAGGCGCTGTCGGCGGCGGAAACGAACAGCCTCGATGCGCAGCTCGACGTCGAGCGCGATCTTCAAGCGATCGCCGGGCGCACCAAGGATTTCGTGGAGGGCGTTGCCGCCTTCCGCGAGAAGCGAGCGCCGAGGTTCACTGGTCGCTAGGGTGATCGCGGGTCATCGCGTAGCGGCTGCCGTAGTAGACCAGCGCCGGCTTGTCCTCGGCTGAGCAGGTATGCACGCGGCCGACGAAGATCAGATGGTCGCCGCCTTCATATTGATGGTGAGTGACACAGACGAAACGCGCGACGCAACCGTCGAGCAAGGGCACGCCCCCCTCGCCCTCGTGAAAGGCGATGCCGGCGAAGCGATTGGCAACCCGTTGCGAGAAGCGGCGCGCGATCTCGACTTGGTCCCAGGCGAGCACGTTGACGCCGAAATGCGTGGCCGAACGAAACGCCTCCAGGCTGCGAGCGCGCTTCGACAGGCTCCACAGGATCAACGGCGGGTCGAGCGAGACCGAGTTGAAGGAGTTCGCAGTCAGCCCGACCAGCCCGCCATCGGCGAGCCGGCAGGTGATGACGGTGACTCCGGTGGCGAAACGGCCGAGCGCCGAGCGAAGCGCCTCCGCCCCGAACTCGCTTTCAACCACGTCCCTGCCCTCAGCCTCGGCCCGCATGCTCCTCCACCATATCACTCCTCCGAGATCGATCTGCTAGGATTGGATGGACGCTGACTCGTCCTGACCCGCCGATCGTCGTTGCCCAGAATCGAGACCGCTGCGGAACCTATCCGAGAATGATCCCCACCCTGCCGGCTCGACTCTATGCCGGCCTGCTCGCGATGACGGCTGTTCTCGCCGTTGGATGCCAGATGCAGACGCCTGCGCTGACGGCCGGCTGCACGGTGCCGCGCATCACTTCCGCCTATGAACGCCTGCCACCCGCGCAGCGACCGGCCGACGTGCCGGCGCGGCCGAGCGCGCTGCCGACGCCGGAGCTCAGCGACGCGGAAGCCGAGGCCGCCGGTGCCTGCGTCCGGCCGGCGCTGCTCGCCGCTGCAGCCCACAGCGGCGACGCTCGGCTTTCCGGCTCGGAGGGCTGGAAGCGCTTCAGCACGGTCTTCTATCAATCCGAGCACGGCCTCTACATCGAGCTGACAGGCAATGCGCTTGCCGAGGGCTATCTCGAGTTCGAGGATGGGCCGGCTCTGCCTGTGGGCGCCGTCGTCTTGAAGCGCGGCTTCATCGCGCGCCAGTCCGGCGAGGCGATCCCCGACGCCCAGTTCACCATTGAAAAAATGCCCGCTGGCTACGATCCGCGTGTCGGCGACTTGAAGTTCACCTTGATCGCAGGCGGAACCGTCATCGGCGAGAGCCGGGGCCGCAACGGCGACAAGGTCGAGTTCTGCGTCGAATGCCACAAGAGCGCCTGGCGGCAAAAGTTCCTGTTCTTCATACCGCCGGAATATCGGCCGAAGAACTGACGCCTAAGCAGAGCGACGCATCAGAGTCTCGAGCTTGAGCGGCAGGGGCGATCCGAGCCAGAGCGGATGCGTTGCGTGGTCCTCGTAGTCGTCCCCTGTCAGCGGATGGACCAGCACCGTCAGTCCCGCGCGGTTCAGCATCAGCCACGGAACCAGCCGCGCGAACTCGGCGACCGGAAAGGCCGCCTGATACATCGAGACCGGGTGCGGGCCGATGGGCGCGTCGTGCCAGCGGCCGAGCTGCACCCGGAAACCCGCGCCGATCGCCTCACGCAGGCGCTCAGCAACGGCGCGCGTGGCCGGGTCGTAGTAGACATGCGCGTGATAGCCCTCGATCGCGGCGGGATCGACGGTCGGCGCTTCCGTCGTCACACCGAGACGACCTTGCCGGGGTTCATGATGTTGTCCGGGTCGAGCGCCACCTTGATCGAGCGCATGAGGCTGACGGCCTCGCCGTGCTCGGCCTGCAGGAACGCCATCTTTCCATAGCCGACGCCATGCTCGCCGGTGCAGGTGCCGCCCATGGCGAGCGCACGCGCGATCATGCGGTCGTTGTGCGCCGAGGCGCGCCTGAGCTCCTCCGGATTCTCCGGATCGATGACGTAGACGAGGTGGAAATTGCCGTCGCCGACATGGCCGACCATCGGCGCCAGCAGGCCCGACTCCTCGATGTCCTTCTTGGTCTCAAGGATACATTCGGCGAGCCTCGAGATCGGCACGCAGACATCGGTCGGCCAGCCCTTGGCGCCCGGCCTGAGCGCGAGCGCCGAGTAGTAGGCACGATGCCGCGCCTCCCACAGCTTGGTGCGGTCTTCCTGGCGCGTGGCCCACTTGAAGTCGGTGCCGCCATGCTCGGCCGAGATCGCCTGCACCGTTTCGGCCTGCTCCTTCACCCCGGCATTGCTGCCGTGGAACTCGAAGAACAGCGTCGGCGCCACCTTGTAGTCGAGCTTCGAATGAGTGACGCAGGCACCCATCTGCACCTCGTCGAGCAGCTCGATGCGCGCCACCGGCACGCCGGCCTGAATCGTCTGGATCACCGTGTTCACGGCGTCGCCGATCGTCGGATAGGCGCAGACCGCCGCCGACATCGCCTCCGGCACGCCGTAGAGACGCAGGGTCACCTCGGTGATGACTCCGAGCGTGCCTTCCGAGCCGACGAAGAGGCGCGTCAAATCGTATCCCGCTGCCGACTTCCGCGACCGGCGGGCCGTCCTGATGATGCGGCCGTCGGCCGCGACCACCGTCAGCGACAGCACATTTTCGCGCATGGTGCCGTAGCGGACGGCGTTGGTGCCCGAGGCGCGCGTCGCCGCCATGCCGCCGAGCGAGGCATCGGCGCCGGGATCGATCGGGAAGAACAGGCCGGTGTCGCGGATGTACTCGTTGAGCTGTTTGCGCGTCACGCCCGCCTGCACCGCGACGTCGAGGTCCTCGACATTGACCTGGAGAACCTTGTTCATCTGCATCAGGTCTATGCAGATGCCGCCATGGAGCGCGGCGACGCCGCCCTCGAGCGAGGTTCCGGTGCCGAAAGGAATGATCGGCGTCTTGTAGCGGGCGCAGACCTTGACGATCTCCGAGACTTCCTCGGTCGACTGCGCAAAGGCCACTGCCTCGGGCGCGTGGGGGGCGTGATAGCTCTCGTCCCGGCCATGCTGCTGACGCACGGCCATCGCCGTCGACAGACGGTCGCCGAGCATCTGCTTCAGGATGTCGATCGCCCCCGAGCGCTGGGCGGGTTGCGCGGTCATGGCAGCTCCGAAATGGCTCTCTGCAAAGTTAGTCGCCCGGTCGAGGCCGGGCAAGGTGACTAGGGAGCCGGCTTGAACTTCGCCAGCAGCACGTCGATGTCGGTCTCCGCACGCGTGATGCGGTCGCGCCGGCAACCGCCGAGGCGCATCAGCTTCTTCCACTTGGTATCGTCGGCCTCGGGAAAAGCCTTGGCCAGCGAGACCGAGGCGAAGCGTGCTGTCGGCTCGACCGGAAATCCGAAAGGCTTGCCGGAGCGGGCGAACGCCTCGACGGTGTCGCCTTTCTCGATCGGCTTCATCTCGGCAACCGCAACGAAACCCTGGTCATCCCGCGACCAGAGCGCGACCGGCCCGCCGATCTCGACCATCGCCTCGGCCTCGGCCTTGCCGTTGGCCGCGAACAGGATGCGGTCGGCGTTCGCATCCAGCGCGTCGATGCAGCCGAGCAGCTTGCACTCGCCAAGCAGCTTCGCGACCTCCGCCCGGTCCATCACGTAGCGCGCCGCCATCGCCTTCCCTCGCTCTTCACCTCTGGGGCTCGCGATGGTAGCCCTTGCAGCCCCTTCTGTCTCCGATCTAAGGCCCCAAGATGACCAGCGTCCCGACCCTGGACGAGATCCGCGCCACCCGCGCGCTCATCGACCGCCACGTCCTGACGACCCCGATCCATACCTGGCGCGGCCGCGAGATCGGCGAGGCCATGGGCTCGACCGAGCCCGTGCTCAAGCTCGAGCTGTTCCAGCATACAGGCTCCTTCAAGGCACGCGGCGCCGTCGCCGTGATGCTGAACCTCTCCAAGGAGCAGCTCGGCCGCGGCGTCGTCACCATCTCGGCCGGCAATCACGCGATCGCCACGGCCTACGCGGCGAAAACGGCGGGCACCTCGGCCAAGGTGGTGATGGCGAAAAACGCCAACCCGACGCGCGTCGCCCGCGCCAAGGCCTATGGCGCCGAGGTGGTGAGCGCCGAGAACGTCGTCGAAGGCTTCGAGCTGGTGAAGAAGATCGAGGCTGCCGAGGGCCGAAGCTTCGTCCATCCCTTCGAAGGGCCCTGGACCTCGAAGGGCACCGGGACGCTCGGCCTCGAATTCTCCGACCAAGCAGGTCCGCTCGACGCCGTGATCGTGCCGATCGGCGGCGGCGGACTTGCTTCCGGCGTCTCGACCGCGATCAAGCTCGCGCAGCCAAGCTGCAAGGTCTACGGCGTCGAGCCGGCCGGTGCCGACGCGATGAGCCGCAGCTTCAAATCAGGCAAGCCGGAACGGCTCGAGAAGATCGACACGATCGCCGACTCCCTGGCGCCCCCCTTCACCACGCCGCTCGCCTTCGAGCTTTGCCGCCGGCACATCGATGAGATCGTTCTGGTCGACGACCAGGCGCTCCGACGTGCGATGGCTCTGCTGTTCCGAGAGATGAAGCTGGCGGTGGAGCCGGCGGGCGCTGCGGCGACCGCGGGAATGCTCGGGCCGCTCAAGAGTCGCCTTGAAGGCAAGCGCGTTGGTCTTATCGTCTGCGGCGCCAATATCGGGGCCGCCGACTTCGCCGAGGCCGTTCGTCTCGGGGAGGCAGGATAGGTCAGTCGACCTGGAGCGCGAGGTCGATCAGGGGGCCGGTCGCAGGATTGTCCTTGCGGAATTCCGCAAGCGCCGTGCCGACGGAGAGCTGGCGCCAGCGCTTCGACTGCTCGGCCGACATCCCCACGACGCGCACGCCGCGGCGCTCGAAGACCTTGACCATCGCGCGATCGGCCGCGCGTGCCGCGTCGTGCGCCCAAAGCTCGATCTTGTCGGCGGCCTTCTGCAGCGCGCGCTTCTGGCTCTGGCTCAGCTGCTCGTAGGTCGCGCGCGCGACCACGATCGGCTCATAGATCATCAGGAAAGGGTGCTCGCCGGGCGCGGTCAGGCACTGTGCCTGCTCCTGCAGCCGGAGCTGCACCAAGCTGTCGCTGGTCGCGGTCGCGACGTCGATCAGGCCGGCTGCGAGCGAGCCGGCGATCTCGGCCGGTGCCATCTCGGCGACGGCTGCGCCCATCTCGCGCGCCATTCTCTCGTAGTAGCGGTTGGAGGCGCGGATCGTCTTGCCGCGAAGGTCCTCGGGCTCGAGGATGCAATCGCCGCGCGAGACGATGCCGCCGGCGACCCAGATGTCGGCGAGCACCACGACGCCTTCGGCCTCGGCATGGTCCTGCAGGCGGCGGAGGAAGACCGAGTCGTTGAGACGCGCAGCGTGGGCGTGGCTGAGCGCGATACCGGGCATGAAGGCAAGCTGCAGCGCCGGCTGCTTCAGCGCGCCGTAGTGGAGAGGCAGCAGCGAGAGGTCGAGCTGACCTTTGCGCAGAGCCTCCCACTGCGCGCGCGGGCGCATCAGCTGGGCGCCGGGGTACACCTTTATGTCGAGGCCGGTCCTCGCCTGCGCTACCTCGCGCGCGAGCATGCGCAGGGCGACGTCGCGGAAATCGATGCCATCGCCCGGAAACTGGTGCGAAGCCTTCAAGGTCTGAGCGCCCGCCGCCCCTGGCACGATCAGCGCGAGCGCAAGCACGACCATACGAACGACCCGGCGGCTCAATCTTTCCTCCTGGAAAGAGCGCGCGTGCGTCAGTATCGCCGACCGCGCCCCAGCGTCAATCTCGCTCAAGCTCGTGTCGAAAGGTTGACGGCATCTCGGCGACGCGGCGACCATCGGCCATGGCCCTCTGGCACAAGCTCCTGGCCGGCGCCGCCGGCTTTGCCGTCGGCGGCCCGATTGGCGCGCTGGTCGGCGGGCTCGCCGCCTATGCCTACGAGGACGACATCAAGAAGGTCGTCGAGCGCCTGAAACCGGCGCCCGACCCGACCCGGAGCACCGCATTCACCGTCGGCGTCATCGCGCTCGGCGCCAAGATGGCCAGCGTCGATGGCGAGGTCACAGGCGACGAGATTCGCGCTTTCCGACAGGTCTTCCATGTCGATGACGCCGAGGCCGCCAAGCTCGAACGGATCTTCGAGATGGCCAAGCGGACGCCCGATTCCTACGAGGCCTATGCCCGCCAGCTCGCCGGCCTGTTCGAGCCGGGCTCAACCGTGCTGGAAGAGCTGATGCATTGCCTCTTCCATGTGGCCACGGTCGACGGCGAACTCGATCCCCGGGAGCACGCCTATCTCCGGAGCGTCTCCGAGATCTTCGGCTTCGATGAGCGCGGCTTCGAGCGGCTTTCGGCCCACCACATGGAATTCATGGCCTGCGAGCCCTGCCTCTTCCTCGGCGTCGCCGCCGACGCTCCGGTCGCCGAGATCAAGGCTGCCTATCGCCGCCTCGTGCGTGAGCACCATCCGGACCGGCTGATCGGGCTCGGCATGCCGGAGGAAGCGATCCGCGTTGCCACCGACCGGCTGGCGACCATCACCCAGGCCTATGAGCGGCTGAAGGTCCAGCGCGGTTTCACTTGATCTGGCCGCTCCCGGTAGACATGCCCCGAGGTGATGCGCCATCATCGGTTGCCAGGGGGCACGACGATGGACGCCGAGACGTTCCTGAAGTCGGGCGGGTTCGACAAGTCGCTCGCAGCGATCGAGCTGCTGAAGGGCGTCTCGCCGGATGCCGTCCGCCGGATCGAGCAGCGCTGCGCGTGGAAGTATCACGCCAAAGGCGCCACGATCCTCAACCAGGATGACGACAGTCACGAGGTGCTGTTCGTCCGTTGCGGTCGCCTGAGAGTTGTGCAGTTCACGGCGACCGGCCGCGAGATCGGCTTTGCCGAGATCGCTCCCGGCGGGCATGTCGGCGAGATGGCCGCGATCGATGGCGGTCCCCGCTCAGCCAGCGTCATCGCCGTCACCGACACGGTAACCGCGAGCCTCCCCGGACAGGACTTCATTCAGCTCCTGCGCGAGACCCCGACCCTCGCTCTCAACCTGTTGAAGGCGATGGCGAGGGCTATTCGCGGCACCAACGTCCGTGTCCATGACCTCCGTAGCCTGACTGCCGCCGGCCGCATCGTGCATGAGCTTCTCAGGTTTACCGGGCGCGGCCGCACGAGCGGCAACGTCTCGCGCATCAAGCTGCAGCCGGCCCCGACCCAGAGCGAGATCGCAGCCTCGGCCGGCACCACGCGCGAGACCGTGGCTCGTACCCTGGGCGAGCTCGAAAAACGCCGCCTGGTCGCCCGCGGCAGCCGCTCGCTCGAGCTTGTCGACATCGAGGGTCTTGAGGACTTCATCGAGGACGATGCGCAGGCCGGCTGAGCCGGGCTTGACGCCTTTGCTGTCAGCGACATATGGGACGGTGTGGGTCAGGCGGCCGGACGGTCGCTCGGCGTCCTTCACAGACGCCGGGAGGAAAGTCCGGGCTCCACGGGAATACGGTGCCGGGTAACGCCCGGCGGGGGCGACCCCAGGGAAAGTGCCACAGAGAGCAGACCGCCGGCGTCCGCGCCGGCAAGGGTGAAACGGGGCGGTAAGAGCGCACCGCGGTCCCGGCAACGGGGCCGGCACGGCAAACCCCACCGGGAGCAAGACCGAATAGGGGCGGCCGCCCGCAGCCGAAAGGCCGGCGGGAGGCGCATTCTCGCGCCGCCGCCCGGGTTGGTCGCGTGAGGCGTCCGGCAACGGGCGTCCCAGATGAATGGCCGTCCCTCGCCCTCAGGGCGAGGACAGAACCCGGCTTACAGGCCGCCTGATCCACGTTTCATCTCGGCATGCCGGCACATCGTTAAAGTCCCCATGAAAGAACATAAAAAGAACAAAACAAAAACTTAACAAAAACCATAGTCAAGTTCTCGGTTCGGCGTATCCGATGCCCACAACCCGTAGGATGAACCTGAAATTATTGGCTTCTCCCATGGAGTTACTAGGTTGTCCCATTGACGCCCATACTATCCCATGCTATCCCAACACGTCCCAGATGGGCCCCGGCGCGGGGTCGATCGGCCTGTTCCGGGACGAAATGCCGGTCCGGCCGGGCTGGCGGGGGTATCGATGGGACTCTTTCTGTCCCGGTTCGTTAACAAGATCGACAAGAAGGGCCGCGTGTCGGTCCCGGCCCCTTTCCGCGCCTCCCTCTCCGATCAGTCCTTCGCCGGCATCGTCGTCTATCCGCACCCCAAGCTCCCCGCGCTCGAGGGCTGCGGTTACGACCGCATTCAAAAGATGGTCGAAGGCCACGATCGGCTCGACCAGTTCTCCGATCAGCGCGACGACCTCGGCAGCATCTTCGCCGTCTCACATCAGCTCGCCTTCGACCCCGAGGGACGCGTGATGCTGCCGGAGGACCTTCTGCGTTACGCCGGCATCTCCGAGCAGGCGGTCTTCGCCGGCTTCGGCAGCACGTTTCAGATCTGGGAACCGCAGGCGATCGACCGGCACTTGTCGGAAGCCAGAGACAGGATCCGGATTCAGAAAACGACGCTGCCGGCGTCGCGGCCGGAGGGGAGTGGCAAGTGACGGGCAGCCGCGATCACGCTCCGGCTCATCTTCCCGTCCTTCTCGACGAAGTGCTGGCGGCGCTTGCTCCGAAAGACGGCGGCCTCTACGTCGACGGCACCTTCGGCCTTGGCGGCTACAGCCGCGCGCTCCTGGAATCGGCTGACTGCCGCGTGCTCGGCATCGACCGCGACCCCGATGCGGTTGCGCGCGGCGCAGATCTCGCCGCGCGATACGCCGGGCGCCTTACGCTGCACCATGCACGTTTCGGCGACATGGCGGCGATCGCGAAAGCCGACGGCATCGACCGGGTCGACGGCGTCGCGCTCGATCTCGGCGTCTCCTCGCCGCAGCTCGACGAGGGCGGTCGCGGCTTCTCCTTCCGTCTCGATGGCCCGCTCGACATGCGCATGGAGAAGGATGGGCAGAGCGCCGCCGATATCGTCAACACGCTCTCCGAGGAAGATCTCGCCGACCTCATCGCCGATCTTGGCGAGGAGCGGCATGCCAAGCGCGTGGCGCGCGCCATCATCGCCGCGCGGCCGCTTGCGACCACGGGCGAGCTTGCTGCGGTCGTCAGGCGCGCTGTGCCGCGCTCGGGCGACGGCATCGACCCGGCGACGCGGACCTTCCAGGCTCTCCGGCTTGCGGTGAACGACGAGCTCGGCGAGCTCGACCGCGGCCTCGCCGCGGCCGAGACACTGCTGGCACCAGGCGGGCGGCTCGCCGCCGTCTCCTTCCACTCGCTCGAGGATCGTCGCGTCAAGGCGTTCCTTGCCCGTCGCGCCGGCGCCGCTCCGCGCCCGTCGCGCCATCTCCCCGAGGCCGGCGCCGATGACGCACCGACCTTCCGCCTCCTCTCACGCAAACCGGTGACGCCGTCTCCGGCCGAGGTCAAACGCAATCCCCGGGCCCGTTCGGCCCGGCTGCGCGTCGCGGAACGCACTTCCGCGCCGGCAGCTCACTAACCGAGGTGACGCAGATGATCCGTCGCTCGACCCTTCTCTGGCTCCTTGCCGCTGTCCTGATCGGCTGCGGCCTCTATCAGCTCAAATACGAGGTGCAGGCCAAGGAAGAACGGCTGGCGCGGCTCAATCGCCAGATCCTGCAGGAGCAAGAAGCGATCCACGTCCTCAACGCCGAATGGGCATTCCTCAACCGCCCGGATCGGCTCGCCGACCTCGCCAATCGCCATCTCGAGATGACGCCCGTCGCGCCGGCCCAGTTCGGCAAGGTTGCGGCGATCCCCGAACGCTCGCTGGTCCCGATCGTGGCAGATGCGGAAGCGCCGCTCATACCGCAGGCCGCCGCCGCTACGGCGCCTGTGAAGGTCGCTACAAAGCCGGCACCGAAACTGCAGGTTGTCGAGGCCAAGCGCTCGCTCGGCACGGTCGATGTCCATCAGCTTCGCCAAGCCAAGCCGGTAGAGCGAGATGTCGTCGTGATCGTGGACGGAGCCCTTCTCGCCACCGTGCAGCGTTGAGCGGAGGGACATGAGCACCCTCGCCGCCCTCAGACCCCGCATCCTCCGCCCGGTGGCGCCGCCACCGAGCCGAGCCGTGCGTCTGGAGGGGGCGGCGAAGCAGGTTCTCGAGTCCAGCCGCGGCCGGCTCACGCTGGTTGCCGGCACCTTCGCCATCGCCTTTGCCGTCGTCGGCATGCGCCTGGTCGACCTCGCGCTCTCGAAGCCGGCCGCCGACGCGCGCGAGTTCGAGCTGCCTCGCGCCAACGACGCGACCGGCTATGCCGCCGATCGCGCCGATATCGTCGATCGTTCCGGCGCGCTGGTCGCAACCAGCGTGCCGACGGCCTCCCTCTATGCCGACCCGCGCGACATCAAGGACGCGCGCGAGGCGGCATCACGGCTTAAGACGGTGCTGACGGACATCAAGGCCGAGGATCTTGAGACTCGGCTCGCGGCCGAAGGCCGCAGCTTCGTCTGGATCCGGCGCAACCTGACGCCGCGCCAGCAATACGAAATCAACCGGCTCGGCATTCCCGGTTTCTACTTCCAGCGCGAGGACAAGCGGATCTACCCGCACGGCTCGCTGATGGCGCATGTCGTCGGCTTCGCCGACATCGATGGCAAAGGCCTGGGCGGCGTCGAGCAGGCGATCGAGTCCCGTCTCAAGGGCGGCCGGGAGCCGGTTCGGCTCTCGATCGACCTTCGCCTCCAGCACATCGTCCGCCAGGAGCTGCAGGCGGCCATCACCGAGTTCAGCGCAATCGGCGGCGGCGCCGTGATCATGGATGCACGCACCGGCGAGATTCTGTCGATGGTCTCGCTGCCGGATTTCGATCCCAACGCGCCCGGCTCGGCTCCGGCCGACAACCGCTTCAACCGCAATACGCTCGGCCTCTACGAGATGGGGTCGACCTTCAAGACCTTCGCCCTCGCCATGGCGCTCGATGCCGGAACGGCGACGATGAAGTCGTCGTTCGATGCGCGCGAGCCGATCCGCATCTCGCGCTTCACCATCAACGACGACCACGCGCAGAAGCGCTGGCTAACGACGCCGGAGGTGTTCAAGCACTCCTCCAACATCGGCGCGGCGAAGATGTCGCTCGAAGTCGGTGCCGAGGGTCAGAAGGCCTTCATGAAGAAGCTCGGCATGCTGGACCCGGTGTCGCTCGAGCTGCCGGAGCTCGGCAAGCCGAAGTACCCGCGCGACTGGCGGCCGATCAACGTCATGACCATCGCCTTCGGCCACGGGCTCTCGGTGACGCCGATCCATCTCGCAACGGGCATCGCCGCCGTCGTCAATGGCGGCATCCTGCACTCACCGACCCTGCTGAAGCGACCGGAAGGCGAGCCCGCTCCCGGCCGCCAGGTCCTCAAGCCCTCGACCTCCGAGAACATGAGACGCTTGATGCGCCTCGTCGTCGAGAACGGCACCGGCAAGCGCGCCGAGGCGCCAGGCTACTGGATCGGCGGCAAGACCGGCACGGCCGAGAAGGTAAGCCGCGGCGGCTACAAGAAAAGCGCCCGCCTCTCCTCCTTCGTCGCCGCCTTCCCGATCTACGACCCGCGCTACGTCGTCGTCGTCATGGTCGACGAGCCCAAGGGCACCAAGAAAACCCACGGCTTCGCCACCGGCGGCTGGGTTGCGGCTCCCGCCGTCCAGCGCATCGTCCAGCGCATGGGGCCGCTCGTCGGCCTGCCGCCGGTCGAGGAAACGCCCGAAATGCGCCGTCTTCTCATGGTCGACTCGCTGCCGCAACCCAAGGAGAAAAGCGTTGCGGCTCGTTGACCTCATCGGGCCCGACCCGGCCCTTGCTCGTTTTGCCGAGCTGCCGGTGATCGGCCTCTCTTCCGACTCCCGCTGCGTCGGCCCGGGGTTCCTGTTCGCGGCGCTTCCCGGGACCAAGGCCGATGGCCGCGCGTTCCTAGACCAGGCGCTCGCTGCCGGCGCAGTCGCCGTGCTGGCGCCGGAAGGCACGCGCCTTCCCGACGGCGCCGAACGCGTCGCGCTCATCACCGATCCGGCACCCCGCCAACGTCTTGCGCGGATCGCCGCACGATTCTACGGCCGCCAGCCCGAAACCGTTGCCGCCGTCACCGGCACCAACGGCAAGTCGTCGGTTGCCGACTTCACCCGCCAGATCTGGGCCCTCCTCGGCGCCAGGTCGGCCTCGATCGGCACGCTCGGCGTCATCGTGCCCGGCAGCCCGACGCGCCCATCGCTGACCACGCCCGATCCGATCGCCTTGCACGAGACGCTGTCCGAGCTCGTCGATGTCGGCGTGACCAACCTCGCGATCGAGGCCTCCAGCCACGGGCTCGACCAGGGGCGGCTCGACGGCGTCAAGGTCAAGGCCGGCGCCTTCACCAACCTGACCCGCGACCATCTCGACTATCACGGGTCGATGGAGGCCTATCGCGCCGCCAAGCGCATCCTGTTCGAGCGAGTCCTTGCCGATGGCGGCACTGCGGTGCTCAACGCCGATGTCGCGGAATCGGCTGAGCTCGAGATCGTCGCCAAGAAGCGAGGGCTCCGCACGCTCAAGGTCGGCGCCGCCGCCTGCGCCGACATCCGGCTTCTGCTCCGCCTGCCCGACGCTGCCGGCCAGAAGCTCCGCCTTTCCTCCGGCGGCGCCATCGTCGAGGTGCGCCTGCCTTTGCTCGGCGCCTTCCAGGCGAGCAATGCGCTGGTCGCGCTCGGCCTCGTCGTTGCCTGCGGCGCTCCCTTCGCCAAGGCCGCCGAGGCGCTCGCGCGCCTTGAAGGCGTTCCCGGCCGCCTCCAGCTCGTCGCCGAGCGGCGGAACGGCGCCAAGATCTTCGTCGACTACGCGCATGCGCCGGATGGCATCGATACGGTGCTTTCGGCGCTGCGGCCGCACGTCACCGGGCGGCTCGCCGTCGTTTTCGGTGCCGGCGGCGACCGCGACCCGGGCAAGCGTCCTTTGATGGGCGAAGCGGCGGCGCGTCACGCCGATATCGTCATCGTCACCGATGACAATCCGCGCACCGAGGACGCGGCCAAGATCCGCCGCCAGGTTCTCGCCGGCTGTCCGGACGCGCACGAGATCGGCGACCGCGCCGCAGCGATCCGTGAGGCGATCCTCGGGCTCGAGCCTGAGGACGTGCTGGTGGTCGCCGGCAAGGGTCATGAGCAGGGCCAGATCGTCGGCACCCGCACGATCCCCTTCGACGACGACGCCGTCTGCCGCAGCGCGGTGGCGGAGATCGAGCGAAACATAGGAGCGCTTGCATGAGCGCCGCCCTGGTCGAAGTGCCGATCCTCTGGACCTCGGACGATGCCGCCGCCGCGACCGGCGGGCGGATCGACGGCCTCCCCTGGGACGCGACCGGCGTCGCTCTCGACAGCCGGAACGTGATGCCCGGCGACCTTTTCGTCGCGCTCAAGGGCGATCAGACCGACGGCCACGCATTCCTCGCCGACGCGTTCAAGCGCGGTGCCGTCGCCGCGATGGTGCACGAGATCCCGGCGGCCCGGCCGAGCCGACCGTTGCTCGTCGTCAAGGATACGATGGCCGGGCTGATGGCGCTGGCGGCCCGCGCGCGCGCGCGTTCGCAGGCCCGTATCGTTTCCGTCACCGGCTCGGTCGGCAAGACCGGAACCAAGGAAGCGCTGCGACTCGCGCTTTCGGCACATGGCAGCACCTACGCCAGCCCCGGCAACCTCAACAGCTCGACCGGGGCTCCGCTCTCTCTGGCGCGTCTTCCCGACGATGCAGCCTTTGCCGTGCTCGAGCTCGGCATGAACCGCGCCGGCGAGATCGGCCCGAACGCCCGGGTCGCGCGGGCGCATGGCGCGATCGTCACCACGGTCGAGGCCGTGCATCTGCAGTTCTTCCCTTCGGTCGAAGCGATCGCCGATGCAAAGGCCGAGGTCTTCGAGGGTCTCGCTCCCGGCGCCTTCGCCGTGATCAATCGCGACAACCCACACTTCGAGCGGCTCGCCGCGAAGGCGCGCGCCTCGGGCGTTGCACGCATCATCGGCTTCGGCACGCACACGCTGGCCGAGGCGCGGCTCATCGACGTCGCGCTCAACGAAGCCGAGTCGACCGTAGTCGTCGAGATTCTCGGCCGCCGCCACGTCTACCGGTTGCCGGTTCCGGGCCGTCACTGGGCGATGAACACGCTCGCAGTCCTCGGCGCGGTGGCGGGCCTCGGCCTACCGCTCGAGCCGTCCTTCACCGCGCTCGGTCGTCTGAACGTGCTGAAGGGCCGTGGGTTGCGGCAAACCATCAGGCTCGTCGGCGGCGGCAGCTTCGAGCTGATCGACGACAGTTACAATGCTAGCCCCGTCTCGGTCGCCGGCGCGCTCGAGATCCTCGGCCGCATTCCGCCCATGCCCGGCGGACGGCGCATCGCCATCCTCGGCGATATGCGCGAGCTCGGTGCCGCCGGCCCCAGCCTTCACGCCGGCCTCGCACCGGCGGTGAGCGCCAATCGCATCGACCAGGTGTTCCTGGTCGGTCCGTTGATGCGCCATCTTGCCGAGGCGCTGCCTCCCGCCCTGATCGCCACCCGCACCGAGACCAGCACCGAGATGGCGCCGATCGCGGCAGCCGCGATCCGCGCCGGCGATGTCGTCACGGTCAAAGGCTCGCTCGGCACCAACATGGCCCCGATCGTCGGCGCGCTGGCCGCGCGCGGCCGCGTCGCCGGCGGGAGGTAAGGGACATGCTCTATCTCCTGCTGCTGCCGCTGGTCGATCAGTTCACGCCACTGAACCTGATCCGCTATCTCACCTTTCGTGCCGGCGCCGCGCTGGTGACAGCGCTCGTCGTATCGTTCGTGTTCGGCCCGGCCGTTATCCGCTGGCTAAAATCCAAGCAGGGCAAGGAAGGCCAGCCGATCCGCGCCGACGGCCCCGAGGGCCATCTCGTCACCAAGCGCGGCACGCCCACCATGGGCGGCTTCCTGATCCTGCTGGCGATGACGGTCTCGACCCTGCTCTGGGCGGATCTCACCAACGCCTATGTTTGGGCGGTGATGCTGGTGACGCTCGGCTTCGGCCTCGTCGGCTTCGCCGACGACTACATGAAGCTCGTGCGCCGGTCCTCGGGCGGCCTTCCCGGCCGCGTCAAGTTCGCTGCGACCGTGCTGTTCGCCGTCGCCGCCGCCGCGATCATCGTCCTTTACACGCGCGAGCCGCTCGCCACCTCGCTCGCCGTGCCGTTCTTCAAGTCCGTGCTGATCCCGCTCGGCTGGATGTTCGTTCCGTTCGCCGTCCTGGTGATGGTCGGGTCCTCGCACTCGGTCAACCTGACCGACGGCCTCGACGGGCTCGCAATCGGCCCGGTGATCATCGTTGCCGGCTGCTTCGCGCTGATCGCCTACCTCGCCGGCAACACGGTCTTCGCCAACTATCTCCAGATCCACCATGTGCCGGGTTCGGGCGAGCTCGCCATCGTCTGCGGCGCCCTGATGGGTGCCGGCCTCGGCTTCCTCTGGTTCAACGCGCCGCCGGCCATGGTGTTCATGGGCGACACCGGCTCGCTCGCGCTCGGAGGCGCCCTCGGCGCCATCGCCGTCGTCGCCAAGCACGAGCTGGTTCTGGCGATCGTCGGCGGGCTCTTCGTGCTCGAGACCGTGTCGGTGATGGTCCAGGTCGTCTCCTTCAAGCTCACCGGCAAACGCGTGTTCCGCATGGCGCCGCTCCACCATCACTTCGAGAAGAAGGGCTGGGCCGAGCCGACCATCGTCATCCGCTTCTGGATCATCGCTGTGATCCTCGCCGTCATCGGCCTCTCCACCCTGAAGGTCCGGTAGGCGGAATGACTGCGAGCATCCGCATCCCAAGCGTCGAGAAGGAACGCGTGGCCGTGCTCGGCCTGGCGCGCTCGGGCCTTGCGGCAGCCGCGGCGCTGGCGACATCGGGGGCGGAAGTCTGGGCTTGGGACGACGATCCGGCGAAGCGAGAGCGAGCCGCCTCCAAGGGAATCGTCTGCCGCGGTCTCGCCGACGCCGACCTTTCGGGTGTCCTGGGTCTGGTGATCAGCCCGGGCATTCCGCACACCTATCCGAAGCCGCATCCTGTGGCGGCGCGCGCCAAAGCCGCCGGCGTCCCGCTGATCTCCGACATCGAGCTTCTGGCCCGCGCCTGCCCGCAGGCGCGCTACATCGGCGTCACGGGCACCAACGGCAAATCGACAACGACGACGCTGATCGGGCACCTGCTCAAGGAAACCGGCAAGCCGATCCAAGTCGGCGGCAATCTCGGCGTGCCCGCGCTGTCGCTGGCACCGCTCGGCAAGGGCGGCATCTACGTGCTGGAGATGTCCTCGTACCAGCTCGAGCTGATCCCGCGGCTGGTCTTCGACATCTCCGTCCTTCTCAACATCGCGCCCGACCACCTCGACCGGCATGGCGGCATGCGCGGTTACATCGCCGCCAAGCGCCGCATCTTCGAGCGCCAGGACAGCGAGGATACGGCCGTCATCGCCATCGACGATCCGGACTCCGAGGCGATCTACGACGACCTCGTTGCCAACGGCCGCCAGCATGTCGTGCCGGTCTCTGCGACGCGCATGGTGATGGGAGGCATTTTCGTCGAGGACGGCCTGCTCACCGACGACACCGGCGGCTGGGGCACGCCGGTCCTCGACCTCGGCCTCGCGCCGACGTTGCCGGGCAAGCACAACTGGCAGAACGCCGCCGCCGCCTATGCCGTCGCGAACCTGTTCGAGATCGGCCACCGCGCCATCGCCCGTTCGCTCCTTACCTATCCCGGCCTTGCGCATCGTCAGGAACGGATCGCGGTCATCGACGGCATCACCTACGTCAACGACTCCAAGGCCACCAACGCCGACGCAGCCAGCAAGGCGCTTGCCTGCTACGAGCGGATCTACTGGATCGCCGGCGGTCGCGCCAAGGAAGGCGGCATCGAGTCTCTCGCCGCCTATTTTCCGCGTATCCGCCACGCTTTCCTGATCGGCGAGGCGACCGACGGATTCGCACGCACGCTCGACGGTCTCGTGCCGTATACGCGCTCGGGCGACCTCGCCTCGGCCGTTGCCGCCGCGACGGCGAAGGCCCTCGCCGATGGCAGCGCGAACGCGATCGTTCTTCTGTCCCCGGCCTGCGCGTCCTTCGATCAGTTCACCGACTTCGAGGCGCGCGGCGAGGCTTTCCGTGGCCTCGTCCGGGTGCTTCCGGGAGCTCGGGCCGCATGACAGCGATCTCCCGCACCGACACCAGCGTGCTCGGCCGGTGGTGGTGGACCGTCGACCGCTGGGCGCTGGCCGCGATCGCGGCCATCGCCTTCGTCGGCATCATCATGATCCTGGCGGCGAGCCCCGCTGTCGCCCAGCGCCTGAATCTCGACGGCTTCTACTTCGTTCGCCGTCAGTTCGCGCTGATGCTGCCGGCCATCGCGCTGATGGTCGGCGTCTCGCTGCTGAACCCCGTCCAGGTTCGCCGCCTCGCCGTGATCGGCCTCGCTATCGGCATCGGAATGCTGCTTCTGACCCTTCTCTATGGAGCTGAGATCAAGGGTGCCAGGCGCTGGATCTCGCTCGGCTCCTTCTCGTTGCAACCCTCCGAGTTTGTGAAGCCCTGCTTCGCCGTCGTCGCCGCCTGGATGCTCGCCGAGCAGAAGAAGGGCGAAGGCGTTCCGGGGAATCTGATCGCGGCCGTGCTTTTCCTCGGTCTGGTGAGCCTGCTGCTGCTGCAGCCGGATCTCGGCATGGCCGTCGTCCTGTCGGCGATCTGGTTCGCCCAGCTGTTCCTCGCCGGCCTACCGATCTTCTGGGTCGTGGCGCTGGTGATCCTCGGCGTCGGCGGCATCGGCGGCGCCTACCTCATGCTGCCTCACGTCGCGAGCCGCATCGACCGCTTCCTCGACAAGTCGGCCGGCGATTCCTTCCAGGTGAGCCGCTCGCTCGAAGCCTTCCGCAACGGCGGCCTCTGGGGCCGAGGACCCGGCGAAGGCATGGTCAAGGACATCATTCCGGACGTCCATGCCGATTTCATCTTCGCTGTCGCGGGCGAGGAGTACGGCCTTTTCGTCTGCCTCCTGATCGTCGGGCTTTTCGCCTTCGTCGTCGTCCGTGGCCTGCTCAGGCTGCGCGGCGACTCGAACCTCTTCGTCATCCTCGCCTCGACCGGACTCCTTGTGCAGTTCGGCCTTCAGGCCTTCATCAACATGGCCTCTTCGATGCACCTGGTGCCGACCAAAGGCATGACGCTGCCCTTCATCTCCTATGGCGGCTCCTCGCTGCTCGCGCTCGCGCTTGGGATCGGCATGATGTTGGCGCTGACCCGACGGCGCGTCAGCCAGGGCGGTGCAGCATGACGCGGCCGCTGATCGTGCTCGCCGCCGGCGGCACCGGGGGCCACATGTTCCCCGCCGCGGCGCTCGCCGACGCTCTGTCCCGGCGCGGCATGGCGATCGCGCTGGTGACCGACCGGCGCGGACAGGCCTTCGCGCTTCCCGGGGGCGATCTCACCGTGCACCGAGTGCGCGCCGCGGCCGTGGCCGGCGCTTCTTTCGTCGCCAAGGTCAAGGCCGGCGTTCAACTCACGATCGGCACGGCGCAGGCTTGGCTTCTGCTGCGCCGGCTCAAGCCCGCGGTCGTAGTCGGCTTCGGCGGCTATGCCTCGGTGCCCACGGTCGTCGCGGCCCACCGCCTCGGGCTGCCGATCGCGCTGCACGAGCAGAATGCGGTGCTAGGCCGCGCCAACCGCCTGGTCGCGCCGATGGCGCGGCGCATCGCGACTGGCTTCCCCGAGGTCGAAGGAGTCGGCAACGCCGATCGCGCGAAGCTCGCCGTCACCGGCAATCCGGTGCGCCCGGACATCGTCGCGCTCGCCGGCAAGCCCTACCCCTCGCTCGGCGCCGAGGGGACGCTCAACCTCCTCGTCACCGGCGGAAGCCAAGGTGCGAGCCTGTTCTCGCGGATCGTTCCGGATGCCGTCGCCTACCTGCCGGAAGGCATGCGCCGCCGGCTCCGCATCGTTCAGCAGGTGCGTGCCGAGGATTTCGAAGCGGTTCGTGCGCGGTATGCGACTCTCGGCCTTCTGGCCGAACTCTCGCCCTTCTTCGCCGATCTTCCGGAGCGTCTCTCTTCAGCGCATCTCGTCATCGGCCGGGCCGGCGCCTCGACGATCGCCGAGACCGCGATTGCCGGCCGCCCCGCAATCCTGGTGCCGCTGGCAACCGCCGCCGACGATCATCAGACCAAGAACGCGCGCGCGCTCGAGAACGCCGGCGGCGCCATCGTCATGCCGGAATCCGCCTTCACCGCCGAGGCGCTGGCTGCCCGGCTGCAGCCGCTGCTGGCGCTGCCCGAGAAGCTTCGCACCATGGCCGCCGCCGGCCGCAACGTCGGGGTCGCCGACGCTGCCGAGCGCCTGGCCGATCTCGTGCTCGCGACCGCGCCGGCCAACGGCAACGAGTCGGCGGCGGCCGGAAGGAGCGTCGCATGAGGGCGCTTCCTCTCAGCATCGGCACGATCCACTTCATCGGCATCGGCGGCATCGGGATGAGCGGCATCGCCGAGGTGCTGAAGAACCTCGGCTACTCGGTTCAAGGGTCAGACCAGTCGGAGAGCTACAACGTCAAGCGTCTGCGCGACTCCGGCATCGACGTCGCCGTCGGCCATCGCGCCGAGAATCTCGGCGACGCCACGGTCGTCGTCTACTCCTCGGCGGTCAAGCCCGACAATCCGGAAGTCGTCGCCGCGCGCGCGCGCATGATTCCGGTGGTGCGCCGCGCCGAGATGCTGGGCGAGCTGATGCGGCTCAAATGGTCGATCGCCGTCGGCGGCACCCACGGCAAGACTACGACCACCTCGATGATCGCCCATCTGGTCGAGACCGCCGGCCTCGACCCGACCGCGATTATCGGCGGCATCGTCAACACCTACGGCACCAACGCCCGCATGGGATCGGGCGAATGGCTGGTGGCGGAGGCGGACGAGTCCGACGGCACCTTCACCAAGCTGCCGGCGACGATCGCGGTCGTCACCAACATCGATCCCGAGCATATGGACTTCTACGGGACCTTCGACAAGGTGCAGCAGGCCTTCGACACCTTCGTCGCCAACATTCCTTTCTACGGCTTCGCCGCGCTCTGCATCGATCACCCGGTGGTGCAAGCGATGATCCCACGCGTCGGCGATCGCAAGATCGTCACCTACGGCCTCTCGCCCCAGGCCGAGATCCGCGGCGTGGACGTCAAGATCACGACCTCGGGCGCCCAGTTCAATGTCGTCGTCACCGACCGGCTGCGCGGCGAGCGCCGCACCATGGCCGACATGACGCTGCCGATGTACGGCATGCACAACGTCCAGAATGCGCTGGCCGCTGTCGCCGTCGGCCACGAGATGGGCCTGGACGAGAAGGTCATGCGGAAGGCGCTGGCGACCTTCGCCGGCGTCAAGCGCCGCTTCACCAAGACCGGCGAGGTCGACGGCATCACGGTGATCGACGACTACGGCCACCATCCGGTCGAGATCGCCGCGGTTCTCAAGGCGGCACGCACTGCCTGCCCCGACGGCCGCGTCATCGCCGTCGTACAGCCGCATCGCTACACGCGGCTTTCCAGCCTGTTCGAGGAATTCTGCGCCTGCTTCAACGACGCGGATACGGTGATCGTCGCCGAGGTCTACGCCGCGGGCGAGCAGCCGGTAGAGGGCGCGACGCGCGATGCCCTCGTCACCGGCCTGCAGCAGCGCGGCCATCGCAGCGTCATGCCTCTGCCCTCGCCCGAGGCGCTGCCAACGATGATCGACGAGCAGGCGAAGCCGGGCGACATGGTCGTCTGCCTCGGCGCCGGCTCTATCACCACCTGGGCGAACGCGCTGCCCGGGCAGCTCTCGGCCTTGAGGAAGAGCAGATGATGGCGCTCAAGTCGACATCCGACCGGCTGATCGAGCGTCTGCCGAAGGTGCGCGGCCGCCTGACCGAAAACGCCGCGCTCGGCCCGCTCACCTGGTTCCGCGTCGGCGGACCGGCCGAGGTGCTGTTCCGTCCGGCCGATCCGGAAGACCTCGCCCGCTTCATCGCCGGCACGCCGGCCGACGTGCCCGTCACCGTGATCGGCGTCGGCTCCAACCTGCTGATCCGCGACGGCGGCATCCGCGGCGTCGTCGTGCGCCTCGGCCGCGGCTTCGCCGAGATCCGGCGCGTCGGCGACACGCTCGAAGCCGGCGCCGGCGCCCTCGACGTCAATGTCGCCCTGACCTCGCAGCGGGAGGCCATTGCCGGGCTCGAGTTCCTTTCCGGCATCCCCGGCACCATCGGCGGCGCGCTTCGCATGAACGCCGGCGCCTATGGCCGAGAGATGGTCGACGTCGTCCTCGCCGCCGAGGCGATCGACGACCACGGCCGGATCTGTCAGCTCGACCCAGCCACGCTCGGCCTCACTTATCGCCATTCGGCCGTGCCGGAGTCCTGGCTCTTCACCAAGGCGGTGCTGAAGGCCGAGCCTGGCGAGCCAGACGCGATCCTCGCCCGTATCCAGGACATCCGCGCCCAGCGCGAAGCAAGCCAGCCCGTGCGCGCACCCACGGGCGGCTCGACCTTCGCCAACCCGCCCGGAGCCAAGGCGTGGGAGCTGATCGACAAAGCCGGCCTTCGCGGCTTCCGGATCGGCGGTGCCCATGTTTCGGAGAAGCACTGCAATTTCCTGATCAATACCGGCGAGGCGACCGCCGCCGACATCGAGCGCCTGGGCGAGGAGATCCGCCGCCGGGTGAAGGAGATGAGCGGCGTCGAGCTCCGCTGGGAGATTCGCATCATCGGAGAGGCCGCGTGATGGCCAAGCATGTGGCCGTGCTGATGGGGGGATGGTCGAGCGAGCGCGAGGTCTCGCTGGTGACCGGCCGCGAGTGCTCGAAGGCGCTGAAGGCAGCCGGCTTCAAGGTCTCGGAGATCGATGTCGGCCGGGACATCGCGACGGTGCTGTCGCGCACCCAGCCCGATGTCTGCTTCAACGCGCTGCATGGCCGCTTCGGCGAGGACGGCCGCATCCAGGGCCTGCTCGACATCCTCGGCATCCCCTATACGCATTCCGGCGTGATGGCGTCCGCGATCGCCATGAACAAGGTGCGCACTAAGGAGGTTTGCTCGGCCATCGGCATCCCGCTTGCCGAGCATCGGGTCGCCGACCGCGCCAGCGCCTTCGCCGGCCGCGCCATGGACGCGCCCTATGTGATCAAGCCGATCGCCGAGGGTTCCTCGATCGGCGTCCGCATCGTCCGCAAGGGCGACAATCTCGCGCCGGAAGAGGATTGGCGCTATGGCGAGGAGGTCCTGGTCGAGCGCTACATCGCCGGGCGCGAGCTGACCGTCGCGGTGATGGGCGACAAGCCGCTGACCGTCACCGAGATCCGGCCGCGCACCGGCTTCTACGACTACACCAACAAGTATACGGACGGGAAAGCCGACCACCTGCTTCCCGCACCGATCCCGCCTTCGATCTTCGATCAGGCGATGCAGGTGGCCTTGCTCGCTCACCAGGCGCTCGGATGCCGGGGCGTCAGCCGCTCCGACTTCCGTTACGACGACACCGGACCGGGGCCCGGCCGCCTCGTCTTCCTCGAGATCAACACGCAGCCCGGGATGACGCCGCTCTCGCTGGTGCCCGAGCAAGCGGCGTTCCTCGGCATTTCCTTCAAGGATCTCGTGACCTGGATGGTCGAGGAGGCGCGATGCGATTCCTGATCCGCGACCCCGATAAAAAGCGTCCGCGCCGGCGCCGCTCCTGGCCGAAATGGATCCGGCCGGCAGCGATCGTCCTCGTCGCCGCTGCCGTCTTCGGCTCGGCCGGCTATGGCGCATTCGAGATCTGGCGTGCGGGTGCGATCGGCGCGACCGCCGATCGCCTCGGCCGCGGCTTGCTCAACATGACGGCCGACCTCGGCCTCGCCGTCCAGGACGTAACCGTTACCGGTCGCAGCGAAACGGCGGCCGCCGACATGCTTGCGGCAATCGACGTGCAGCGCGGCACTCCGATCCTCAGCGTCGATCCCGAGGTCGTGCGCCAGCGCCTGAAGAAACTCTCCTGGGTGCGCGATGCGCGCGTCGAACGCCGGCTTCCGGGCGTCATCGCCATCGCCATCGAGGAGCGCGTGCCGATGGCGCTCTGGCAGCGGGGCGGCAAGCTCGTACTGGTCGATCGCGACGGGGCGATCATCCTCCGCTCCGGCCTCGATCGCTTCCGCCACCTGATCACGCTCGTCGGCGACGATGCGCCGAAGGGCGCGTCGGAGCTGCTGGCACTGCTTTCGACTGAGCCTCAGCTCGAGCGCCGCGTCAATGCCGCGATCCGCGTCGGCGAGCGCCGCTGGAACCTGCAGATGGACAACGGCATCGATGTCCGTCTGCCGGAGAACGACATCGCCGCCGCCTGGGCGCAGCTGGCGCAGCTCGAGCGCGAGCAGAAGGTGCTCGGCCGCGATGTCGTCACCATCGATCTCCGTCTTCCCGACCGCTTTGTCATCCGGGTGAGCCCGGATCAGGCGAAGCGCAAGGCGTCGCCGAAGCAGACGTGAGCATGAGGATGCGGACCTAAGAGTATGGCCAAAGGCAACGGCAAGACCCGCACCGGCATCATCGCAGCGCTCGATATCGGCTCGAGCAAGGTGTGCTGCGTGATCGCCCGCACCGATCCGGGCGGCTCGCCTCGGATCTCCGGCCTCGGCCATGTCGTCTCCAAAGGCGTGCGGTCGGGCGCGATCACCGGCATGGATGACGCCGAGGCCTCGATCCTCGCCGCCGTCAACGCCGCCGAGAAGATGGCCGGCGAGACCATCGCCAAGGTCATCGTCAACTGCTCGGCCGGCGCCCCGGTCTCCGAGACAATCGCGGTCGAGGTCGCCATCGCCGGCCACGAGGTCAACGACACCGACATTCGCCGTGTCCTCGACCAAGGCCGAATGCCGCGCACCAACGGCCACACCGACCGCGACCTGATCCACTCGATCCCGGTCGGATTCGCTATCGACGGCAACCGCGGCATCCGCGACCCGCGCGGCATGTTCGGCGACCGCCTCGGCGCGTCGATGCACATGGTCACCGCGACCTCGGGCGCGCTCCGCAACCTTTCGACCGTCGTGCAGCGCTGTCATCTCGACATCGAGGACATGGTCATCTCGCCTTATGCCTCAGGCCTCTCGACCCTGGTCGAGGACGAGATGGACCTCGGCGTCACGCTCATCGACATGGGCGGCGGCACCACCTCGCTGGCCGTCTTCTTCGACGGTGCCGTGGTCCACACGGACATTGCACCGATCGGCGGCAATCATGTGACCTCGGATATCGCCCGCGGTCTCTCGACGCCGCTCACCGAGGCCGAACGGCTGAAGACGCTGCATGGCTGCGCCACCTCGGGCGCGATCGACGAGCGCGAGCTGATCGACGTACCTCTCGTCGGCGAGGAACGGCGCGGTGCGCCCAACCATGTGCCGAAGTCGTTCCTGAACCAGATCATCCAGCCGAGGCTCGAGGAGACCTTCGAGGTCGTCCGCGCCCGGCTCGAATCCTCCGGCTTCGACAAGCTCGCCGGCCGCCGCGTCGTGCTGACCGGCGGCGCCAGCCAGCTCCAGGGCGCGCGCGAGCTTGCCGGCCTGATCCTCGACAAGCAGGTGCGGCTCGGACGCCCGCTCAGGATCTCGGGCCTGCCAGAGGCGGCGAGCAGCCCCGCCTTCGCCACCTCAGCCGGCCTCGTCGCCTACGCGGTTGCCGGCCCGACCGATGCCGCAAGGCACGGTCATGCCCCGCTCATGCGTCCGGCGTCATCCGGCCTCTTCGGCCGGATCGGCAGCTGGCTCAAGGAGAACTTCTGATGCGGCCCGGAAGTCTCAAGAACAAGGCCGCGCTTCGTCCGACGTCACATCCTAGGACTGGATACGGGAGTGGAAGCTATGTCGATCAATATCAGCGTGCCTAAGGATCACGAGCTCAAGCCTCGAATCACCGTGGTCGGCGTCGGCGGCGCCGGCGGCAACGCGGTTTCCAACATGATCCGCTCGAGCCTCGAAGGCGTCGAGTTCGTCGTCGCCAACACCGATGCTCAGGCGCTCGCCCAGACGCTCGCCGACCGGCGCATCCAGCTCGGTCAGCGTGTGACCCAGGGTCTCGGCGCCGGCGCGCGTCCCGATGTCGGCCGCGCCGCCGCCGAAGAGGCGATCGAGGAGATCATGGAGCACCTGGTCGGCTCCAACATGGTCTTCATCGCCGCCGGCATGGGCGGCGGCACCGGCTCCGGCGCCGCACCTGTGATCGCCAGGGCCGCGCGCGAGCGCGACATCCTGACCGTCGGCGTGGTCACCAAGCCCTTCCACTTCGAGGGGCAGCACCGCATGCGTATCGCGGAATCGGCGATCGAGGAGCTGTCGCAGTACGTCGACACGCTCATCATCATTCCGAACCAGAATCTGTTCCGGATCGCGAACGAGAAGACCACCTTCGCCGACGCCTTCAAGATGGCCGACGACGTGCTGCACATGGGCGTGCGCGGCGTCACCGACCTGATGATCATGCCCGGCCTGATCAATCTCGACTTCGCCGACATCCGCACAGTGATGGGCGAGATGGGCAAGGCGATGATGGGCACAGGCGAGGCTGAGGGCGAGAAGCGCGCCATCGACGCCGCCGAGAAGGCGATCGCCAACCCGCTGCTCGAGGACTCATCGATGAAGGGGGCCAAGGGCGTCCTCATCAACATCACCGGCGGCATGGACATGACGCTGTTCGAGGTCGACGAGGCCGCGAACCGCATCCGCGAGGAAGTCGATACCGACGCCAACATCATCTTCGGCTCGACCTTCGACGAGGCGATGCAGGGCCGCATGCGCGTCTCGGTCGTCGCCACCGGCATTGCTTCGGAGGCGGCGGCGCAGAAGCCGCCGCGCCCGCAGCTCGCCGTGGTCGCCCGCTCGCAGCCCCCGCGCCCGGCAAGTCCCGCCCCGTCGATCGCGGCCTATGCACCGCCGATGACCCATGGCAGCTCGGCGCTGGCGCCGCAGCCGGTCATGGCGCCGATCGCGCAGGCAGCGCCGGCGCCGATCGCACAAGCGGTAGCCGAACCGTCCGCGGTAGCGGTGGCGGAACCGGCCCCGGCGACCGCCGAGCCGGTGCTGGAGCTGACGGCGCCGGAGCCGACCGTCGCCGAGCCTCGGATCGAGGCAACGCCGGTCGAGGCCAAGATCGAAGCCAAGGCCGAGCCGGCTCCCGCGACAACGCGCGACCCGGTCCTCTCGGCCCGGCCGATCGTCGCCCAGGCTGCCCCGATGGAAGCCGATCCCTTTGCGGCTGCCGCCATCGCCAATGGCAGCCGCGAGCGGCAGAAGCCGACCTTGTTCGAACGGGTCACCGGCCTTGGCCGCAGCCGGGAAACAGCACCGCCCCCGGCCCCCGCCCCGGCACCAGCCGCGGCACCAGCCGCGGCGACACGCATCGCCCCGCCGGTGCGTGAGCCGATCCGGACGCAACCGCAGCAAACCAAGCTCGGTAATCTCGATCCGGCCGATCGGTTGAAGCCGAGCCATGACGACGACCTCCTGGAAATCCCGGCCTTCCTCCGGCGCCAGGCGAACTGACGCAAAAGCTTCTCTCCCAACCCCGTCCGCACCTGCGGACGGGGTCCTTTTTCTTTCAGTCAAGCTATTGAATTCGCCAGCCTATTTCCTGTTTCTGCGGTAACACTTGGTAATAAAAGGTGATGTGACACCCTGGGCGTTCCGGTCTAAGTGAGACGTGGATGACTATCGCGCTTAAGGACTCTCGGGCCAAACGCGACCGGACGCCCGTCCGGCGTGTGAGCGGTCGCGGCGATGTCTTGCTGCAGCGCACGTTGAAGTCGCCGATCCGCTGCGCCGGCATCGGCCTGCATTCGGGCGCAAAGATCGACATGGTTCTGAAGCCGGCCGAGGCCGACAGCGGCATCGTATTCCGGCGTACCGACAGCGACCGGCCGGTCGACATTGCTGCCTCCTGGCGCAACGTGGTCGAGACTCGCCTCTGCACCCGTATCGGCCTCCCTGGCGGGCCGTCGGTCTCCACCGTCGAGCATTTGATGGCGGCGCTGGCCGGTTCCGAGATCGACAATGCGGTGATCGAGCTCGACGGGCCGGAGGTGCCGGTCATGGATGGAAGCTCGGCTCCGTTCATATTCCTGATCGAGTGCGCCGGCATCGTCGAGCAGCCTGTTGCGCGGCGCGCTCTCAAGATTCTCAAGGAGGTCGAGGTTGGTAACGCCGAGTGCTTCGTGCGCCTGGCGCCGGCCTCGGCGACGACGATCAGCTTCGACATCGACTTCGACAGCCCGGTGATCGGTCATCAGAAAGCCGAGGTCAGGCTGGTCAACGGCACCTTCAAGTCGGAGATCAGCCGGGCGCGGACTTTCGGCTTCTTGAACGATTTCGACAAGCTGCGCGCCGCCGGCTTGGCGCGTGGCGGCTCGCTCGACAATGCCGTGGTCGTCACTGCCGACGGCGTCATGAACGAAGGCGGGCTCCGCTACGACGACGAGTTCGTCCGTCACAAGATGCTGGATGCGGTCGGCGACCTCTACCTCGCGGGCGGCCCGCTGATCGGCCGCTTCCACGGCCACCGTTCGGGGCACCACCTGCATCACGCGGCGCTGGTGCAGCTTTTCGCCGACCCGACCGCTTGGCGCTGGGCTGAGCTGCCGGCGAGCGCCGCTGCGACCGACAGCCGCTTCGCGGCCACCGCCTGAAGCGGCTGACAGCCGGGGCTGGCGCCGGTATATAAGCGCCATGGCTGTTCTTCGCTTGGTTGCTCCTTTGCTGGCGCTGCTTCTCCTTGCCTGTGCGGAGAAGCCCGAACCCTACGTCGAGAAGCCGGTCGAGGAACTCTACAATACCGCGTTGAGTACGCTGGAGGAGCGGCTCTACCTGAAGGCCGCCCGCCAGTTCGAGGAAGTCGAGCGGCAGCATCCGTATTCTGCCTGGGCGACCAAGGCTCAGCTGATGGCCGCTTTCTCCTTCTATCAGGCGAACAAGTACGACGACGCAATCGGGGCGCTCGACCAGTTCATCGAGCTTCACCCGAGCAATCGCGACGCACCCTACGCCTACTATCTGAAGGGTCTCAGCTACTACGAGCAGATCGCCGATATCGGCCGCGACCAGGAGATCACCGACCGCGCGCTCAAAGCGCTCGACGAGGTGGTCCGGCGCTTTCCCGAGTCGCGCTATGCGCGCGACGCCATTCTCAAGATCGACCTGACCCGCAATCACCTCGCCGGCAAGGAGATGGAGATCGGGCGCTACTATCTCACGCGCGGACAGTACCTCGCGGCGATCAACCGTTTCCGCCGGGTGGTCGATAACTACCAGACGACCGAGCAGGTCCCGGAAGCCTTGCTGCGCCTGACCGAGGCTTATCTGGCGCTCGGCATCCGCGATGAGGCGCTGGCCGCCGCCGCCGTGCTGGGCCACAACTACCCGGGTAGCGACTGGTATCGCGACGCCTACGCGCTGGTGCAAGGCCAGGGCGTCGCCTCAGGCAACGGCCAGAAGGGCTGGTTCGGCCGCACCTTCGGCTCGTTTTTCTAGAGCATTTTCCGATCTGTCTGAATCGTCAGGGATTCCCAATCCTGTCGCGATGTGATTCAAGATGCCTGCTGGAGGAGGAGGCCAGCGGGCATGGGAGTTCCCCTATCAGAGGATCTTCGTGTTCGTGTGGTGCGGGCGGTCGAGGACGGATTGTCTCGGCGCCAGGCTGCTGAGCGGTTCGGGGTCGGTGTGTCGAGCGCGATCCGGTGGGTGGATGAGTGGCGTCGCAGCGGCCGCACGGCGGCCTTGGCTCAGGGCGGCGACCGGCGGTCTGATCGGATCGAGGCGGAGGCGGCCTTTCTGCT
>VGEN01000017.1 GCA_016869285.1 Alphaproteobacteria bacterium | reverse complement strand
CCCGCGCCCCTTCCACGCTTTCCCTTGCGCCGGCCGCCGAAGTAGCTCTCATCCACTTCGATCTCGCCGCCGAACATCGCCTCGCTCTCGGCTTCCAGCTCGCGGGCGATCAGTTCACGAAGGCGATGAAAGAAAAACGCCCCTGTCTTGCGGTTCACTCCGCAGAGACTCGATGCGGTACGCGCCGTCGTTCCTGCTACGAAATGTTCGATCAGGCGATCCTGCTTCGAGACCCCCAATCGGCTCCGTCGTATCCGTCCCATGATAACTCCATAACCGAGTTATCTGGGACACCCCCTAATGATAAATTAGCGCGAATTATTACTAAATTGATATTTCTGTTTTTCTTTCTCTGGTTGTTCAGAGCGCAGGCAAGATCGCGCAAGATCTCGCACCTCAGTGCGTCGTTTCCGGGTGCGGGTTCCAGCGCATCGGCAGCGTAACAGTCACCTCGGTGCCAGATCCGACCGCGCTTGAGATGCCGAGCCGGCCGCCCAGCTTCTCGACCATGAACTTCGCGATCGAGAGCCCGAGCCCGCTTCCCTCCGGTGCGCCCGGACCCTGCTCACCGCGGCTGTAGGGCCGCGCCACCTGCGGCAGGCGCTCGGCCGTAATGCCGACGCCGGTATCCTTGACCCTGAGGCTCAGGGCCTGCGCGGCGGGCGCGCTCGAAATGTGGATCGTCACCTGCCCGCCCGACGGCGTGAACTTGATCGCATTACCGACGAGGTTGATCAGCACCTGGCGCACGCGTCCTTCGTCGGTCTCCACTGGCGGCGTACGGTTGTCGATATCGGCGACGATCTGGATGCCGGCCTGCTCCGCCTGACGGGAGAGAAGCTGGGTGACCGAGAGCACCGTGCGGCGTAGATCGGTCCTGGCCGGGGTCACCCGAATCTGCCCGGCCTCGAGCGAATAGACTTCCATCAGGTCGTTGACCACCTCGATCAGATGCGAACTCGCCTCGTGGATGGTCTCGACATACTCGCGATACTTGTCGGCGCCGAGCGGTCCGTAGGCTTCCATCCGCATGATCTCGGCAAAGCCGGAGATCGCGTTGAGCGGCGTCTTGAGCTCGTGCAGCACCGAGGCCGGCGGCAGGCCGCCTTCGCGCTTGGCCTCGCGATCGCGCGCCTCGGCAAGCTGCTTCTCCAGATGACGGTGCGCTTCCTGAAGCAGGTTGAGGCCCTGCTCGAGCCGATCGATCCTCCGCTTGACCGCCTCCGGCATCTGACCGAGGGAGGCGACATGGCGGCGAAGAACGGCGAGCTCGGCATTCAAGCGCACGCGATGGCGAAGCTCGCCTTCGGTCGTACCGAACGGAATCCAATCATCGGCGACGCCCTCGGACGCGGTGCGATCCAGCATGACGACCCGCGGGCGCGGCGTCGCCTCGAGCCATTGGGGAAGAAGAGCCTCCGCTTCGGCGAGGAGCAGCAGCGCGTTGCCGTTGCCATCGGATGGCTGCGAGACGAAGGCATAGCCGTCGAGCGTCAGCATGCTGACGAGCGCCGCCCGCCGCTGCTCGTTGCCGACGGCAATGAGCACACGGGCGTTCCCATGACCTAGAGCTTCGCCCTTGGCAGGCGCGTTGCTCATGCCTCCCCTCGGCTCCTTCTTTGAAATAGCCGATAGATGACCAGGGGGATCGGTTTGCCGTAACCGAAAATGTGTTAACGGATCAGCCTCCGCTCGGTCGGAGCCGAGTCTCATTGAGCCCCAAGTAGCCGTCCCGCGTCTGCGGCAGTTTCCAACCGAGCAAGCGCCCGGCGACGAGCGTGCGCAGAATTTGGGCGGTGCCGCCGCCGATCGTGAACATACGTGCATCGCGTGTCATGCGCTCGAGCGGAAGGTTGCGCGAGTAGCCCTTCGCGCCGTGGATCTGGAGTGCGTCGTTAACCACCTTGATGGCTGTCTCGGAAGCGAGAATCTTCGCCTGCGCCGCCTCGATCGGATCGGGAAAGGCGCTGCCCTCCCCGGTGCAGTACGCGGCACGCCAGATCATCAGCCGCGCCGCGTCGAGCCCCATCGACATATCCGCCAGCATCCATTGCAGCCCCTGGAATTCGCCGATCGGCCGACCGAACTGCTCGCGCTCCTTCGCGTAGGCCAATGCCAGGTCGAAGGCACCCTGGGCGATTCCGAGCGCAACCGTTCCGGCGCCGACACGTTGGGCGTTGTAGGCGTTCATCAGCCCGGCGAATCCGCGCTGGATGCCCTCGGGCGGCACAAGCGCCATCGATTCAGGCACTTCAAGGTTCTCGAACAGGATTTCGGTCTCGGGGATGCCGCGCAGCCCCATCGCCGGCTCGCGTGCGCCGACGACCAAGCCTTTGTCGCCGAGCATGGCGATGAAACCACCGATGCCGCGCTCGCGCCCGCCTTCGAAGACGCGCGCGAAGATCAGGTGCAGCCTGGAGACGCCGCCGCCAGTGATCCAATGCTTCCTGCCGTTGAGCACCCAACGGTCGCCGCGCTTATCGGCGCGCGTGCTCATCTCGGTTGCCGCCGATCCGGCGCCCGGCTCGGTGATGCAGATCGCCGGCTTGTCGCCGGAGAGCACCTGGCGCGCAGCCAGCCGCTTCTGCTCCTCGGAGCCGTAGGCGAGGATGGCGCCGACCGCGCCCATATTGCCCTCGACGACGATCCGTCCGGTGGCGCCGCAGACCTTCGCCAACTCTTCGACCACGAGGACCGCATCGAAGTAGGAGCGGCCGGGGCCGCCAAGCTCCTTCGGCACGGTCATGCCCATGAAGCCGGCCTCGGTCAGCGCCTTCACATTGTCCCAGGGATAGGTTTCGCTGAGGTCGACCTCGGCGGCGCGCGGCGCCACGACATGCCGGGCGAGGTCGCGCGCCTTCTCCTTGAGTTCGATCTGGTCCGGGGTCAGCTGGAACATGAGGCTCCTTGGAAGGCGACGACCGACAGTAGCGCTCCGCCCTCTCCCTGGTAAATTACCGCGAAGGGGGACCAAGACCATGAGGCTCCGTCTCGCAGTCGCAGGACTGCTCGTCGCGCTTGCCGGCCCGGCCGCCGCGCAGGAGGGCGCGCATGCCGGCTACTACTATCCGGAGCCGCAGAGCCGCGAGGAGTATGTCTCGCGCGCGCGCACGATGATCGACGCCGATCGCTCGCGGCGCCTGCAATTCACCCAGGCGCTCACCCTAGGCCAGCTCGAGCGCCCTTATCCGCCGCCCTTTACCATCTACGCCAAGGGCGAGGAGGCCGAGAAGCTGATCATCGTCAGCATGACGGCAGGATATGCCGACACGCTCTACCGCATGCGCGGTTTTCTTGCGCTCCTGACACATGGGTCGCGCGAGAGCCCGCTCTTCCAAAGCTTCAGGGTCGAAGAGATCTTCACCTTTCTCGATCTTCTGAAGCTGCTGGGGTTCCAGCAGCTCACGGTCACCGACGGTGACCGCTACGCGCACCAGATCCTGCTTCGTTAAATGAACACCCGTTGGGTTGCGGCCTATGTCGGTCGCATGGCAGGCTGACTCTCAGAGCGTTGTAGATCGGTCACGGAGGATTGCGGGCGTGCGTCAGCGAGTCGGCCTCGCCATAGCGCTCTTCACCTTCTGGCTGCTGCTGTCCGGGCATTTCACGCCCTTCCTCGTCGCCGCGGGCATCGGCAGCACGGTTGCGGTTCTCGCCGTCTGTGCGCGGATGCGCATCCTCGACAGCGATGGGCAGCCGCTCCACTTGGGCGCGCGCGCCGTCGGCTACTGGCTCTGGCTTAGCTGGGAGATGGCCAAGTCCGCCTGGGACGTCACCAAGCTGATCCTTTCGCCGCAGCCGCAGATCACGCCGACACTGGTCAAGGTCCGCGCCACCCAATCGACCGAGGTCGGCCGTGTGATCTACGCAAACTCGATCACACTCACGCCGGGCACGATATCGCTCGAGGTGGAGAACACAGCGATCATCGTTCACGCGCTGACTCGCGAAGGCGCATGCAGCCTCGAGGAGGGCGACATGGATCGGCGGGTCACCCGTCTGGAAGCGAATGGATGATGTTCATCGCCGCCACAGCCGCGCTCATCCTCGCCATCGCGCTGGTTCTGGCCCGTGCCTGGATGGGACCGACCGTCTATGATCGCGTGCTCGCCGCTAACACCATCGGCACGCTCGCGGTCGGCCTGATGGCGACCCACGGCTTCCTCATCGGCCGTCCTGAGTTCCTCGATGTCGCCCTCGTCTACGCCCTCCTGAACGTGCTCAGCACGCTCGCCATCCTGAAGTTCTTCCGATTCGGCAGTCTCGGAGACCCTGAAGGCATCGAGCCGCCGCCGACCGAGACATCGCGATGAGCCTTCTCGCCGACATCATCAGCTGGGCACTGATACTCGCCGGCAGCTTCTTCACTCTCGCCGGCGCCTTCGGCATCATTCGCTTTCCCGACCTCTACACACGCATGCATGCCTCAGGCGTCATCGATCCCTTCGGCGTTTCGCTCATCCTCGTCGGCCTGATCGTGCAAGCGGGCCTGAGCTTGATTTCGGTCAAGCTGACGATCCTGATCCTCTTCCTCGGGCTGACCAGTCCAGTTGCCTGCCACGCGCTCGGACGGGCTGCCCGTCACCGCGGGCTTAAGCCGCTGCTCGCCGATAGGGAGAAGCCGCCATCGATCTCCTGATCTACGGGGCGCTGGTCATCCTCCTGATCGCGACGGCATTGGCGATCGCGCGTCTGCGCAACCTGTTCGCCCTCGTCGCGCTCGGCGGGATCTACAGCTTCATGATGGCGCTGGCGCTGCTCGCCCTCGACGCAGTCGACGTGTCGATGACCGAGGCTTCGGTCGGCGCCGGCATATCGACGGTGCTGCTCCTGGGAACGCTCTACCTGACCCACATCCACGAGGCACCGCCGACGAGGCTGGCGTTGTTCCCGCTCGCCATGTCGATCGTGACCGGCGTCGCGCTCCTCTACGGCGTCGCTCACCTGCCGCCTTTCGGCGATCCGTCTACTCCCATGCATCGCCATGTGGCGCCCAGGTATCTGAATGACGTGGTTCGTGAGACCGGCGTTCCCAACGCGGTGACCGCCGTTCTCGCCAGCTATCGCGGCTTCGACACGCTCGGAGAGGCCACGGTGATCTTCACTGCAGGCATCGGCGTTATGGTGCTGCTGCGTCGCCGACGGCGCGCTCCTCGGGACGACAAGCAGGGGACGGGATCATGATGCATCGCGAAGTCATCCCGCGCGTTGTCGCCAAGCTGTTGATCCCGTTCCTGCTGCTCTATGCGCTCTACGTGCAGTTCCATGGCGAGCTCGGTCCCGGCGGCGGATTCCAGGCGGGCGTGATCGTCGCCGCGGCTGTTATCCTCTACGCCCTGATCTTCGGCCTTGCGGACGTCAAGCGCATCGTACCGTTGCGCCTGGTCGAGATACTGGTTCCCCTGGGCGTCGTCCTCTACGCCGGCGTCGGGTTCGCCGGACTGGCCGCCGGAGGCAACTTCCTCGACTACTTCGTCCTCGATCCCGATCCGGTTCACGGCCAGGAGCGCGGCATCTTCTGGGTCGAGGTCGGCGTCCTGGTCACGGTGTCGAGCACGATGACCGCGATCTACTACGCGTTCGCCGGGCGCGGACGTTGATCGACCTCACAGGAACGATCGAGCCGGTTCGCGCCATCCATGGCGGGGTCGTCGTGCTCATGGTCGTCGGGCTCTACGTCCTGGTCGCGCGCGGCAATCTGATCAAGAAGCTGATCGGCCTCGGCGTGTTCCAGACCTCGGTCTATCTCCTCTACATCGCGCCGGGAAAGATCGCCGGCGGCAGTCCGCCGATCATAGCCGATGGTATCGTCACGTATTCCAACCCGCTCCCGCATGTACTGATCCTGACCGCGATCGTCGTCGGCGTCGCCACACTGGCCCTCGGGCTCGCTCTGGTGGTTCGCATCCATGAGGAGTACGGGACCATCGAGGAGGATGAGATCCTGGACCGGGACGATCCAGCGTGATCGCCGATCACCTGCCGGCCCTCCAGGTGGCGATCCCCCTGCTCGCCGCGGGCATCTGCGCCATGCTCAGACGGTCGGTGCCCGCCTGGGCGCTGGCGACGGCGACGAGCTTGGTCGCGGCTGCGATCTCCGCCTGGCTTCTCGCCCGTGCCGCCAGCGGCGGTCCGATCTCCTACCGGCTCGGCAGCTGGGAGCCGCCCTGGGGCATCGAGTATCGAGTCGACGAAGCCAACGCGCTGCTCCTGCTCTTGGTCGCCGGCATCGGCGCGGTCGTGATGCCCTATGCACGCCGCAGCGTAGCGCGCGAGATCGCCGAGGAGAGCCATCCCTGGTTCTACGCCAGCTATCTGCTCTGCCTGACCGGCCTGCTTGGCATGTCGATCACGGCGGATGCTTTCAACGTCTTCGTCTTCATGGAGGTCGCGTCGCTCTCCTCCTATGTGCTGATCGCGCTTGGCCGCGACCGCAAGGCGCTTTTCGCTGCGTACCAGTACCTGATCCTCGGGACCGTCGGCGCGACATTCTTCATCATCGGCGTCGGCTTCCTCTATGTGGTCACCGGCACCCTGAACATGGTCGATCTCGCCGCTAGGCTCGCCACCGTCGAGGACGTGCGTCCCGTGGTGGTCGGCATCGCCTTCCTTTCGGTCGGCCTCGGGTTGAAGCTGGCGCTGTTTCCCCTCCACTACTGGCTGCCGAACGCCTACGCCTATGCGCCGACGGTGGGCACTGCGTTCCTGGCGGCGACCGCGACCAAGGTCGCGATTTACCTGCTGCTGCGCTTCTTCTTCACCGTGCTTGGGCCGAGCTTCCCGTTTGCCGCCTCGCCGATTCCGGCGATCTGGATCGCGCTCTCGGTTGCGGCCATAATCCTCGCCTCGATCGCGGCGATCCACCAGGCCGGCATCAAGCGAATGCTCGCTTATTCGAGCGTAGCGCAGATCGGCTACATCACCCTCGGCATCGGCATTGGCAGCGAGGCCGGGCTGACCGGCGCGATAGTCCATCTCTTCAATCACGCGGTGATGAAGGGCGCCCTGTTCCTGCTCGTCGGCGGTGCGATCTTGCGCGGCGGCGACATGAACATCGATGCGCTTGGCGGCCTCGCTCGCCGCATGCCCGCGACCTTCGCCGGAATCGTCATCGCCGGGCTCAGCCTGATCGGCGTGCCCGGCACCGTCGGCTTCGTTGGAAAGTGGCTGCTGGCGTCGGCGGCGATCGAGCAGGGACAGCTCTGGCTCGCCTTCGCTATCGTCGGAGCCTCGGCCCTCGCCGTCGTTTACGTCTGGCGCATCGTCGAGGCCGCCTGCTTCCGGCCGCCCTCGACGGAAGAATTCGCCGAGATGCCGATCTCGATGCTGATGCCGGCTTGGATCCTGACCGCGCTCTGCATCTACTTCGGCCTTGATACATCGCTTACCGTCGAAGTCGCCGGCCGCGCCGCCGCCCTGCTGATCGGCGGAGCCGCGACATGAACCCTGCGACGCTCCTGCTGCTGATGGTCGCGATTCCCGGCGCGAGCACGATCTTCATCGCTCTCTCCGGTGCTCACCCCAACCGGCGCGAGGCCGTAACTCTCATCGCCGCCGGCCTGCTGTTTGCGACGGTCGCCGCGCTGACGCTCGACAGTTGGGGCGGCGACCCGATCTCGACCGCGCCGTGGCCGATCCTGCCCGGTGTCGAGCTCCGCCTCGCTATCGAGCCGCTCGGCCTCCTGTTCGGCGCCGTCGCTTCGCTGTTGTGGATCGTCAACTCGATCTACTCGATCGGCTACATGCGGGCGAACCGCGAGCCGCGCCAGACCTCGTTTTATGTGTGCTTTGCCGCCTCGCTGGCAGCGACGATGGGAATAGCATTCGCTGCAAATCTGGCGACGCTGTTCCTCTTCTACGAGATGCTGACGCTTGCGACCTATCCGCTGGTCGTCCACAAGCACAATGCCGAGGCGATCCGCGCCGGCCGGATCTATCTTGCCATGCTGCTCGGCAGCTCGCTGGTGCTGTTCCTGTCCGCAGTCGTCTGGGTCTATCTGCTGACCGGCACCGGCGACTTCGTTTCCGGCGGCATTGTGGCCAGAGTGGCCGATGCACCGACCACCGGCGTCTTGCTCGCGCTCTTCGTCTTCGGCATCGGCAAGGCCGCAGTCATGCCGATCCATCGCTGGCTACCGGCGGCGATGGTCGCGCCGACTCCAGTTAGTGCACTTCTGCATGCGGTCGCGGTGGTCAAGGCGGGAGTCTTCAGTGTGCTGAAGGTCGTTGTCTATGTGCTTGGCGTCGATCATCTGGCAGAGGTCGGGATCGGTAGTTGGCTCGTAGCGGTTGCCGGCTTCACCGTCCTCGCCGCCTCGGTAATTGCGCTCTTCCAGAACAACCTCAAACGCCGCCTCGCCTATTCGACGGTGAGCCAGCTCTCCTACGTTGTGCTGGCAGCGGGCTTACTTGCTCCCTTGTCGACTGTCGGCGCCGCACTCCATATCGCCGCGCACGCCTTTGGCAAGATCACCCTGTTCTTCGCCGCAGGCGCGATCTACACCGCTGCTCACAAGACGGAAGTTAGCGAGCTGGACGGCATCGGCCGTCGGATGCCGCTTACGATGGCCGCCTTCGCGGTCGGCGCTTTTAGCATGATCGGTCTGCCGCCGACCGCCGGCTTCATCAGCAAGTGGTACATTCTGGCCGCCGCCGCGGAGGGTGGGCATTCCATCGTCCTCGCCGTGCTGCTGCTTAGCACGCTGTTGAACGCCGCCTACCTGCTGCCGCCGGTTTACGTCGCCTTCTTCCGCGAGGGCAGCGGCGAGATGCATGGCGAGGCGCCGGCACCGATCGTCGTCGCGCAAGGCCTGACCGCCATCGGCTGCATCGCGCTATTCCTGTTCCCCGCTGCCGCGCTCGACCTCGCTTGGCGCATAGCTGGAGTAGTGCCATGACTCCGCATTGGATCTCCCGCCCCGAGGCCATCCGTCGTCTATGGATCGCTTTCGGCCTAATTCTGGCCGCCACGGTGCTGGCTGAGCTGGCGACTCACCGGCATGCGGCCATCGGCATCGACGCCGTCTTCGGCTTTCACGCCTGGTTCGGCTTCGGCGCCTGCGTCGCGCTGGTTCTGCTGGCGCGTCTGCTCGGGTTCGCTCTCAAACGTCGGGACGACTTCTATGAGCGCTGAGCTTCTGCTGGCACCCGCAGGAGCGCTACTCCTTGGCGCCGGTCTCCTTTCCGTCGTGGACGGGCGTGCCCGACAAGCCGTCCTTCTGGGCGCTCCGATCATCGCGCTCTGGCTCGTTTGGCAAGCCGATGGCAGCGCTGCGCCGCTCCGGTACATGGACCTGCTGCTGACCCCGGTACGCGCCGACCGGCTGAGCCGCTGGTTCGGGACCATCTTCGCGTTCGCGGCCTTTGCGGCGGGGCTTTTCGCGCTCGGCCAGAAGAGCCGGCTCGAACTGGTGGCCTCGCAGGCTTATGCGGGCGCTGCGCTTGGTGTCGTGTTCGCCGGCGACCTGGTGACCCTTCTCGTCTTCTGGGAGGCTATGGCGATCGCTTCAACCCTGGTGATCTGGAGCGCCGGCTCGCAGGCGCGGGCGGCAGGTCTCCGCTACCTGCTCGTCCACCTCCTCGGCGGCACGGTGCTGATGGTAGGCATCGCCGGCCATTTCGCCGCGACCGGGCAAGCCGCGTTCGATGCGCTCGGCCCGGAGGCGCCGTTCCGCTGGGTCATCCTCGCCGGGGTGTTGCTTAATGCCGGTGCGCCACCCCTCTCGGCCTGGCTTCCCGACGCCTATCCGCGCGCCTCCTACAGCGGCATGGTCGTCCTCTCTGCCTTCACCACCAAGACCGCCGTCTACGTTCTGCTGCGAGCCTTCCCGGGCGAGCCGCTGCTAGTATGGATCGGGCTGTTCATGGCGTTCTACGGCATCGTCTATGCGATCCTCGAGAACGATATGAGGAGGATCCTCGCCTACAGCATCGTCAATCAGGTGGGATTCATGGTCGCCGGGATCGGTATCGGAACCGAGCTGGCGCTCAACGGTGCCGCCTCGCATGCCTTTGCTCACATCCTCTACAAGGCGCTGCTGCTGATGTCGGCCGGATCGGTGCTGGCGATGACTGGACGCTCCCGGTGCACCGAGCTCGGTGGCTTGTTCCAGTCGATGCCCGTCACGACGACTTGCGGGATTGTCGGCGCCTTGTCGATCTCCGCCTTCCCGCTGACCTCGGGCTTCGTCACGAAGTCGATGATTTCCGACGCCGCGGCGATGGAAGGCTTATCCCTCGTCTGGCTCCTGCTCGCCGCCGGATCAGCCGGCGTATTTCTGCATGCCGGCATCAAGTTCCCCTGGTTCGTCTTCTTCCAGAAGGACTCCGGTCTCCGCCCGCCCGATCCGCCCCCACCCATGCGGGCAGCAATGGTCCTGGTGTCCCTACCCTGTATCGGCATCGGCGTCCTGCCCGAGCCGTTCTATGCTTTCCTTCCCTACAATGCCGGTTTCGTCCCGTACTCCGGTGGCCATGTGATCGGCCAGCTCCAGCTCTTGCTGTTCTCGGGCCTCGCCTTCTTCCTGCTGCTTGGCTTGCTCAAGCGGACCGAGACGATCACGCTCGACACAGACTGGGTCTATCGCCGTCTGGGCCCAGCGCTTGCGGCCCGGCTCGTGCCCATCGTGGCCCGGACGTGGTCGGGCACCGAGTCGACCCTGACACGCCTCGCCGGCCGCGGCCTCAATGCGCTGGCTTTTTCATATCGCTCGGGCAGCCTTGCGCGAACGCGGGAGAGCGGGACCGTGGCGCTGATCGCGATTGCAGCGCTCACCCTCTATCTGATTGTCGGCTACTTGAGCGCCATGCGCTGAGCCTGGGGAGCTTCATGAGCAAAGTTATCCTCGTCACCGGCGGCAGCCGCGGCATCGGTCGCTCCGCCGCCCGCATCTCCGGCGCCCGCGGCTGGTCGGTCGGCGTCAACTATGCCGACAACGCCAAGGCAGCCGCGGAGACCGTAGCCGAGGTCGAGAGGGCCGGCGGCAGAGCGATTCCGATCCGGGGCAATGTTGCAGCCGAGAAGGACGTCATCGCAATGTTCGACGCGACCGTCCGTGCCTTCGGCCCGATCGACGGCGTCGTCAACAACGCCGGCATCCTCGGGCCGGCGACGACGCTGGCCGAGATGTCGATCGAGCGCATGCGCCAGATCTTCGACGTCAACATCCTCGGCGCCTACCTCGTTGCGCGCGAGGCGGCACGGCGCATGTCGCGCTCGCGGGGCGGCAAGGGCGGCGTCATCGTCAACCTTTCATCCGCCGCGGCACGGCTGGGCTCGCCGAACGAGTTCGTAGACTACGCTGGCTCGAAGGGCGCGATGGACACCTTCACAATCGGCCTCTCGAAGGAACTCGGGCCCGAAGGCATCCGCGTCAACGCGGTCCGCCCGGGCTTGATCGACACCGAGATCCACGCCGCCGCCGGCAAGCCGGATCGCGCCCATACGATGGGAAAGTTGATGCCCCTGGGCCGAGCCGGCACGGCAGACGAGGTCGGCGAGGCGATCGTCTGGCTACTCGACGACGCATCTTCCTACGTTTCCGGCTCGATCCTCGACGTTGCCGGTGGTCGTTAGGCGGCCAGCTGCGCCCCTCGTCCCCTGCGTGGCCACTGGATGGCAGCAACTGCCAAGGCCAGAGCCATGCCTATCCCATGCGGATAGGGCACGTCCCAGGAGGTGAACAGGTTCATCAGCGCATCGAGCGGCGCCGGGAAGCAGAGGAGCAGGCCGGCGATGCCGAGCAGCACCTGCTCTGCTCGCGTCGTCGAGGTGAGGAAGCGCCGCTTGAGGCAGCCGGCGAATGCGGCGATGCCGGCCGCGGCGACGAGCGAGATCCAGACGACGTCGATCCAGTCGCCGCCCTTCGGTAGCGTCAACAGCAGGCCCACGCCCTTGGGATCGAGCACGAACATTAACGGCGTGATGAAGGCCGGCATCGTGTACTTCCACGATTGCAACGTCGTGCGGTAGGGATCGGCGCCGGTGATGGCCGCAGCCGCGAATGGCGAGAGCGCGGTCGGCGGCGACACTTCCGAGAGCACGGCATAGTAGAAGATGAACATATGCGCGGCGAAGTCAGGCACGCCGAGCTTGATCAATGCCGGCGCCGCGATGACCGCGCATATGATGTATGATGCGGTCACCGGCACGGCGAGGCCGACGATCCATACGATCAGGGCGGTATAGACCGCGGTCAGCACGAGGCTGCCGCCAGCCAGGTCGATCGCGATCGAGCTGAACTTGAGGCCGAGGCCCGTCAGCGTCACCACGCCGACGATGATGCCGGCCGCAGCGCAGGTGGTGGCGGCGTTGAGCACGCCGATCGAGCCGTCGGCAAGCGCCCGGACCAGCTTGGAGGGGATGATCGAGGTGTCGCGGCGCAGGAAGCTGGTCGCGAAGGAGATCACGGTCGACCAGAACACCGCCATCGTCGCCGAGAACCCGGCGAGCATGAAGCCGATGATCGCCACCAGCGACAGGAAGTGGAACCAGTAGCGCCGGCTGATCTCGCCGAGGCTCGTCGCGGTGGCCGGGTCATCCGCGCCGCGCGCGTACTGACGAACGTCGAACTCTACCATGACGAGCAGGGCGAGGTAGTAGAGGATGGTCGGGATCACCGCCATCCGGATCACATCGAGGTAGGAGATCTTCAGGAACTCGGCGATCAGGAAGGCAGCGGCGCCGAGGACCGGCGGCGACAGGATGGCGCCGAGGCCGCCGGCGGCAAGCAGCCCGCCGGCCGCATCGCCGGGGTAGCCGATCTTCTTCAGCATCGGCCAGGCGACCGATCCCAGCGTCACGGTGGTCGCGACGCCGGACCCGGAGGGACCGCCGAGGAGGAAGGACGCCATCACCACGGTGCGCCCGGACGAGCTCGGCTTGCCGCCCATCGCAGCGAAGGAGAAGTCGATGAAGAACTTGCCAGCGCCCGATTGCTGCAGGAAGGCGCCGTAGATCGTGAACAGGATGATCAGCGTCGAGGAGACGTCGACGGCGGTGCCGAAGATGCCTTCGAGCGTCATGTAGAGATGGCCGACCAGCCGGTCGATGCCGTAGCCGCGATGCGTCCAAGGCGCCGGCAAGGATGGGCCGAAGACGGCGTAGAGGATGAAGGCGACCGCGACCGCGGGCATGATCCAGCCCGAGGTCCGCCGCGTCGCCTCCAGCACGAGGAGGATGAACACGATGCCGATGAGGACGTCGGTATCGTTGGGAAGCGAGGCGCGGTCAGTGAAGTCGTCGCCGCCCCTGATCATGTAGACGACGATCGCGACAGCCGCGGCTGCCATCGCCCAGTCCCACGGCATGATCCGATCGCGGAAGCGACGCGCGAGCGGAAACAGGCAGAAGGTCAGGACCAGGATGCAGGCGACATGCACCGGCCGGAGGACCTGGGTCTGGATGATGTCGTAGGCGGCATAGAGGTGGAGCAGCGAGACGCCGACCGCGAACGCGGTTACCGCCGCGCCGAGCAGGCCGCGCAGGCGGTTCGCGACCCCTTCCTCGGCGGCAACGAACTCAGCCGCCTTCCTGAGCGCCTCATCGCTGACGGCGTCCTTCGACGCCTTCTCCTCCGGCATGCGTTCCCCTCTGCAACGGCGCGGCCCCGATCCGCGTCAGCAGATCGGGGCCGCCGTCTCCCCCGGCTCGATTCGACTCCGGTCTATTTGACGGTGATGCCCTTCTCGGCGAAGAACTTGATCGCGCCGGGATGAAAGGAGACCGGCGTGTTCTCGTTCCTCTGGTACTTGAGGTCGAAGTTCCTCGCCTCGCCATGCACGGCGATAAGCTCGGGCTTCTTGTCGAACATGAGCTTGACGATGTCGTAGGCGACCTTCTCCGGCATGCTCTCGTTGACGACAAGCAGGTTCCAGACGCTGGCGATCTGGTTGTCTCCGGCCATGCCGGGATAGATGTCCTTGGTGATTACATCCTTGGCGTAGAGCGGGCCGTACTTCTCGTTCATCGCGTTGACCGCGTCGGCGTGATCGACCATCCTGATCTTGACGCCAGGCGTCGCGGCGAGGTCGGTCACGGCCGCGGTGGGCAGGCCACCGACCCAGAAATAGGCGTCGATCTTCTTGTCCTTCATCGCGCTCGTCGACTCGGCGACCCCGAGGCGCTCACGCTTCATGTCCTTGTCCTTGTCGAGGCCGACCGCCTCGATCAGGCGGAAGGCCATGACCTCGGTGGCGCTGCCGGGCGAGCCGGTCGAGACGCGCTTGCCTTTGAGGTCGGCCATCTTGGTGATGCCGGTGCCTTCGACCGTCACGACATGCATGCGGTTCGGGTACATGACCATCAGAGCCTTCGCCGGCACCTTGGCCCCGGTGAACTTATCCTGGCCGTTGATGGCATCGAGCGCGGCGTCGGCCATGGTCATCGCGACCTCGGCCTTCTTGGCACCGATGAGCTTGAGGTTGTCGACGGAGCCGCCGGTCACCTCGGCGGTCGCCGAATAGCCGGGAACTTTCGACAGTAGGTTCGCCATGCCGCCGCCGAGCGGATAGTAGACGCCGCCGGTGCCGCCGGTGACGATCGACAGCTTGACGTCCTGGGCACCCGCCGGGGCACCGAGCCCTGCCGCAAGGGCCGCCGCGAGAAACAGACTACGAAAGCGCGCCATGATCTTTCTCTCCCTTTGCACGGTGTTTTCAGCACTCTAGCAACGGCCCAGGGCTGGCGAAAGCCGCTTGCCCCGAGGGGCGAGCGCCGCTACCGTCGCCGCCCACCGAATTCAGAGGCGATGCCATGGAGATGACCGGCGAACAGCGCCTGCCGGCCCCACGCGAAGTGGTATGGGCGGCGCTCAACGACCCCGAGGTATTGAAGCAGTCGATCCCGGGCTGCGAGGAGATCGAGAGGCTCTCCGATACCGAGATGACCGCCAAGGTCGCGGCCAAGGTCGGCCCGGTCTCTGCCAGGTTTACCGGCCAGGTCACCTTGAGCGACCTCGACCCGCCGAACGGCTACACCATCTCCGGCGAAGGCAAGGGCGGCGTCGCCGGCTTCGCCAAGGGCGGCGCCAAGGTCCGGCTCGAAGCCGACGGTGACGGCACTCTCATGCGCTACGAAGTCACCGCCAGCGTCGGCGGCAAGCTGGCGCAGATCGGCGCGCGGCTGATCGACGCCACCGCCAAGAAGATGGCCGACGACTTCTTCAGCCGCTTCTCGGCGCTGATCGCGGCGCGTTCCGGCGGCGCACCGGCGGCCACGGCTCCGTCGCCTGAGGCGGCAGCGCCGGCGATGCCGCCGCCGGCACTCGGCTCGATGCTGGGCGATGCCGGAGCGCCGCGTTCAGGCTTGAGCCCGATGACCTGGGCCTCGCTGATCGTCGTCATCGTTCTGATCGTTCTGATCTTCGTGACGCGATGACCGTCGTCGACGATCGAGCGCTCGCCAAGCATGCGCGCGCCTGGCCCTTTGAGGAGGCGCGGCGTGTGCTCGCCCGCTACGAGAGCGGGCCGCCGGCGAAGGGCCATGTGCTGTTCGAGACCGGCTATGGCCCCTCCGGCCTGCCTCACATCGGCACCTTCGGCGAGGTCGCGCGCACGACCATGGTGCGCCAGGCTTTCCGCCGGCTCTCCGACACCCCGACGCGCCTGATCGCCTTTTCCGACGACATGGACGGGCTCCGCAAGGTGCCCGACAACGTGCCGAACCCGGAGAAGCTCCGCGAGCATCTCGGATTGCCGCTGACCTCGGTTCCGGACCCGTTCGGCTCCAATGAAAGCTTCGGTGCCGCCAACAATTCGCGGCTCCGCGCTTTCCTCGACAGCTTCGGCTTCGAGTATGAGTTCCGCTCGGCCACCGAGTGCTATCGCTCGGGCCAGTTCGACGAGACCTTAAGAAAGGTCCTCGTCCACTACGACGAGGTCATCAACGTCATCCTGCCGACGCTGGGGCCGGAGCGGCGCGCGACATACAGCCCGTTCCTGCCGGTCAGCCCGCGCAACGGCAAGGTTCTTCAGGTGCCGATCGTCGCCCGCGACATCGACGCCGGGACGGTCAGCTACCGCGATCCGAATACCGACCGGCTGACCGAGGTGCCGGTCACCGGCGGCAGATGCAAGCTGCAATGGAAGTGCGACTGGGCGATGCGCTGGGTCGCGCTCGGCGTCGACTACGAGATGTCCGGCAAGGACCTGATCGACTCGGTCAAGCTGTCGAGCCAGATCTGCCGTATCCTCGGCGTGGCGCCGCCGGAGGGTTTCAACTACGAGCTCTTCCTCGACGAGAAGGGCCAGAAGATCTCGAAGTCGAGGGGCAACGGCCTCGCGGTCGAGGAGTGGCTGCGCTATGCGCCGCCGGAGAGCCTCGCGCTCTACATGTACCAGTCGCCGAGGAAGGCGAAGCGGCTCTTCTTCGACGTGATCCCGCGTGCCGTCGACGACTACCTGACCTTCATCGAGAAGTACCAGGGCGAGGAGCCGGAGAAGCGGATCGAGAATCCGGTCTGGCACCTGCACGACGGCCACCCGCCCAGCGTTTCCTCGCCGGTGAGCTTCGGTCTGCTGCTGAACCTCGCCAGCGTCGCGCATGCCGAGGACAAGGACGCGATGTGGGGCTTCATCAGCCGCTACGTACCGGGCGCCTCGTCGAAGACAGAACCTTTCCTCGACCGCCTCGTCGGGCATGCGGTCGCCTACTACAAGGACCAGATCAGGCCGGCGAAGCGCTACCGCAAGCCGAGCGAGATGGAGCGGGCCGCACTCGACGATCTGGCGAAGACGCTGGCGACTGTTTCGGTCGGCACCGATGCCGAAGCGCTGCAAAACCAGATCTACGAGGTCGGCAAGCGCCACGCCTTCGCCGATCTGCGCGCCTTCTTCCAGGCGCTCTACGAGATCCTGCTCGGCCAGAGCCAGGGCCCGCGCTTCGGCGGTTTCGTCGCGCTCTATGGCGTCAGGGAGACTGTCGCACTGATCCGCCGCGCGCTCGCGGGTGAGGACCTGACGAGAGACTGAAGCGCAACCTCAACCGCCCTTGTGCGCGAACTCCCAGTAGAGCTCGCGGGCGCGCTTGTAGATCGGACCGGCCTGGAGGTTGCGATCCTCGATCCTCGTGCAGGGCTGGACCTTGGCGTAGTTGCCCGATGAGAAGACCTCATCGGCTTCCATTACCTCCTGCAGCCTAACCGCGCGCTCTTCGACCTGGTATCCGGCCTTGCGCAGCAGGTCGATGACTCGATAGCGCGTCACGCCCGGCAGGAAGGTGCCGTTGAGGATCGGCGTGTGAACGACGCCGTCCTTGGCGAAGAACAGGTTGGCGGTAGCGAATTCGGCGACGTTGCCGATCATGTCGCGGGCAATGGCGTTCTCGAAGCCGCGGTTTTTCGCTTCGAGCATCATGCGGCCGGCGAGCGGATAGAGGCAGCTCGCCTTGGCATCGGTCGGCGCATTCTCCGGCGACGGCCGGCGGAAGGTCGAGACGCAGGCCGAGAAGCCGCCCTTCGGCAGCGGCGAGTCGTAGACCGAGCACATGAAGCGCGTCGTCGCCGGGTCCGGATCGATCCAGCCGCCCTCGGCGAAGAACATCGGACGGATGTAGAGCTCGGCATCCTTCGGGAACTTGGCGACCCCCTCGCGCGCGATCGCCTCGATCTCGCCAGCGCTCAGCATCGGCTTCATGCCCATATTCTCGGCCGAGCGGACGGCCCGCGCACAGTGACGATCAAGATCCGGAGTCGCGCCTTCGAAGGCGCGGGCGCCGTCGAAGATGATCGACGACAGCCAGGTCGCGTGATGCATCGGTCCGAGCACCAGCGGATTTCCTTCGTGCCAGCGGCCGTCGATGTAAGTCCAGGCAGTCATTGCGCGCTCCGGAGAGAATGAATTGCCCCGGAGTGTAGCCGTGCAGTCCGGGAGGCGCTACCCGCGCTCCTCCGGCGGCGGCTCGTCGGGTTCCGGCGCCTCGTTCGTCGGAATGCGATAGCCGCCGCCGAGCCAGCGATGCAGATCGACATCCGTGCAGCGCTGAGAGCAGAAAGGCTTGTACGCGATTTCCGGCGGCTTGCCGCAGATCGGGCACTTGGCCGGCTTCCGATCGGAAAGGCGCGTGACCTCGGCCATCTCAGTCTCTCACCACCTCGAAGCGCTCCCGTGCGTAGCCCGCATCCGCCACCAGCGCAACTGCGCGGCCGGCGTCGGCCAGCGCCGCTGCGCCCGCGCCTTCGAGCCATGCGATCACCTCCGGCGACGCGAGGAGTCGGAGCTTGCCGCCCTCCGCGCGATCTAGCACCCGCAAGGCCGCGAGCGCGGCGGCCTCGACGGTCAGGCGCGAGCGCGGCTGCTCCCACAGCATCGCCGCAAGCGTCGGGCCGCGCTTCGGCCGTGTCATCTCGTAAAGGCCCGTTCGAGTCCATCCAAGGCATTCGACTCCGAGCGGGTCGTGCCTGACAGCTTCCTTCAGGGCAGCCTCGATCTTCGCTCGGCTTCTCTTTCCTTCGACGTTCGGAAAGTCGGCGAGCAGCGTTCCGCCGAGGTTGCGAAGCCGGATCAGGTTCCCGACCTCGCGTGCTGCAGCGAGGCAGAGGGACAAGCGGTCACCATGGCCGTTGACGTCGATCGCAGTCAGAGTCTCGCCTTCCTCGACAACTAGCCGGCCGCCAGGGATCTCGATTTCGCGCGCCAGCGCGCGGGCGATCTCATCCTCGATGCCGAGCGCTTCGAACGGATTCTCGACCTTCTCGACGACGCAATCGGCACGCAGCATCGCCGCCGTCGCGCTGTCGCCGACGATCGCCGTCTCGGGTGTCTGCCGGCGAAGCAGCTGCGTGACGAGGTCCGGCGGCACCCAGAGGCGCAACGGCGGCTTTGCCTTGAGGCGGCGCTCGACCTCGCGCCATTCATCGAGAAGCTGCTTCCACATCGCCTCGAGGTCATCGTTCTCGCGGGCGCTCGTGCGAACGATCATGCCCGGCGCCTGCTCTCCCAGGAGCGGCTTGAGCCGCGCCCGCAGGCGCTTCCTCTCGGATTCCGGCAGCCGCCGCGAAATGGAAAACCCGGGCTGTCCGGCAGTCAGCGCCAAGGCACCGCCATCCAGCACGAGAAGACGCGTCACCTCCGGCCCCTTGCCGGCGATCGCATCGGCGACGACTTGCACCGCGATCGCCGAACCTTCGACGACCCGCTCCCCGGCTTCCGGGAGAAAAGCCTGTGCCGGTTCACCGATGTCGAGGAATGCGCCGATGCCTGCCTCAACCCGGACGACGCGAGCGAGGTGGATCTCGCCGATGCGGCTCGCCGAGACCGACCGGTCGAAGCGAAGCTCGACCGTTCGCCCGCCTTCGCGGATGGCGATACGGGTCTCGCCTGGGTTGCGTTCGACGACGAGCTCGCTCATCGGAAGCCGAGCCCGGAGAGCATTGCGTAAGTCTCGGCGAGGCCGAGCCCGACGATGTTCGAGTAGGAGCCGCTGATCCGGCTGATATAGGCGGCAGCGAAGCCTTGTATGGCGTAGCCGCCGGCCTTGCCGCGCCACTCGCCGGTTGCGACGTAGGCCTCCATCTCCATCTGCGTCATCCGCTTGAAGGCGACGATGGATATCGCCAGGCGCCTGCGGCGGGTTCCGTCGGGCGCGCGCACGGCGATGCCGCCGATCACGCGATGCCGCCGGCCGGAGAGACGCGCGATGCATTCCCGCGCCGCTTCCTCGGTCTCGGCCTTCGGCAGCATGCGCCGGCCGAGCGCGACCAGGGTATCGGCCGCGAGCACGAAGGCGCCGGGATGGCGGGCGGCAACGGCATCGAGCTTGGCGTCAGCGAGCCTCAGCGCCAGATCGGCCGGTAGTTCGTGCTTGAGCGGTGTCTCGTCGATATCGGCGGCGTCGACCGCGTCGGGTCGCCAGCCGATCTGGGCCAGGAGCTCCAGTCGCCGCGGCGAGGCCGAGGCGAGCACCAAGGGTGCGCGCCGGCGCGGCTGGGCCATCGGCCCTACTTGAAGCGGAAGGTGATGCGTCCCTTGGTCAGGTCGTACGGGGTCATCTCGACATTGACCCGGTCGCCGGCGAGGACGCGGATGCGGTTCTTGCGCATGCGGCCCGAGGTGTGGGCCAGCACGATGTGTTCATTGTCGAGCTTCACCCGGAACATCGCATTGGGCAGAAGCTCGGTGACGGTGCCCGAAAACTCGATGACGTCTTCCTTCGGCATGCAAACTCCGGAACGGAGGGCGAAAACGGCCGGAAATTGGGCTCAAGTGGCCGTCCGGTCAAGGAGAAACCGGGCTCCTCACGCAATCGCGGGGGCCCGCGACGGCGGAAATCGCTCATGGATGCGGCGGATCAGGTGATCGCGGACCTCGCGATAGGCCGCGAGCCGGGCCTCGCGCGTGCCCTCGGCGATGGTCGGATCGAAGGTGGGCCAGTACTCGACATCGCAGGCCATGACCCGGGTCATTTCGAGAGCGCGATGATGCGCTTCGGGCGAGAGCGTCACGACCACGTCGAAGGAGGTGTCGGCGAGAGTGTCGAAATCCTTCTGGCGGTGGCGGCCGATGTCGATGCCCAGCTCGCGCATCACCTCGACGGCCAGAGGGTCGACATTGCGGCCGCGGAGCCCGACCGAGTCGACATAGACACGGCTACCGTGCAGGTGCTTGAGATAACCCTCGGCCATCGGCGACCGCACCGCGTTCTGCGTGCAGGCGAAGAGGACGGCCGAAGGCAGCGAGAGCGGCACCTAGACCCTCAGATGCAGAGCGCAGATGAGGGTGAACAGCCGCCGCGCGGTATCCAGGTCGAGCGTCGCCTTGCCGGCAAGCCGTTCCATCAGCAGCTCGGAGCCCTCATTGTGAAGAGCGCGCCTGCCCATATCGATCGCCTCGATCTGGCTCGGGCTCGCCTGGCGGATCGCGGCGTAGTAGCTGTCGCAGAGCGTGAAGTAGTCTTTGATCACCCGACGGAACGGGCTTAGCGAAAGCCCGAGCAGCAGCAGCGGCTCGCCGTCGGTGCTCTCGGCATGGGCTCGGATGTCGAGCATCAGCCGGCTTTCCTCGACGAAGAGCCGGAGATGATAGGGCCCGCCATGACCGGCGAGATCGAAGCGGTTGCTCTCGATCAGGTCATAGGCGGCGACAGCGCGCTCATGGTCGATCTCAGGCCCGCGCCGCGCGATGCTCTCGTCATCGAGCGAGATGCGAGCGATGCGGCCAGCCTCCGACATGGTCCGTCAGCGTCGATTCAAACGGATCGCCACTGAGCGGGCGTGCGCCGGAAGGCCTTCGGCCTCGGCCAGCCGGATCGCCGCGGGCCCGATACGGGCGAGCGCCTCCGCCGTGCAACCGACCAGGGTCGTGCGCTTCAGGAAGTCGAAGACCGAAAGGCCCGAGGAGAAGCGCGCCGTGCCCGAGGTCGGCAAGACATGGTTGGGACCGGCGACGTAGTCGCCGATCGCTTCCGGGGTGTGGCGGCCAAGGAAGATCGCGCCGGCATGCCTGACCTTGGCGGCAAAGGCGCGCGGCTCGGCGATCGCAAGCTCCAGATGCTCCGGCGCGAGGCGGTCGACCAGCGCCGGCGCCTCGGCGAGGTCGCCTACAAGAATGGCGGCACCGTGATCTTGCCAGCTCGCACGCGCGACTTCCGGCTTCGGCAGGCTGCGCAGATGCCCTTCCGCGGCGCCGAGCACGGCCTCGATGAAGGCCTTGTCATCGGCGATCAGCACCGACTGCGCGACGGGATCGTGCTCGGCCTGGGAGAGGAGGTCGGCGGCGATCCAGGCCGGATCGTTGTCACGGTCGGCGACGACCAGGATCTCGGAAGGACCGGCGATGGAGTCGATCCCGACGCGACCGAAGACCATGCGCTTGGCGGTCGCGACATAAGCGTTGCCCGGCCCGACGATCTTATCGACGGCGGCGATCGTCGCCGTGCCATAGGCGAGGGCAGCGACCGCTTGCGCACCGCCGACACGATAGATCTCATCGACCCCGGCGAGCCTCGCTGCCGCCAGCACCAGCGGATTGACGGTTCCGTCCGGCGTCGGCACGACCATGGCGAGACGACCGACGCTGGCGACCTTTGCCGGGATCGCGTTCATCAGCACCGAGCTCGGGTAGGCAGCCCTGCCGCCTGGCACGTAGAGGCCGACGGAGTCGAGCGGCTTCCAAACGAGACCAAGCGAGACGCCGTCGGCGTCGTCGAAGCCGAAATCCTCCGGCATCTGTCGGCGATGGAAAGCCTCGATGCGCGTCACCGCGAGCTCAAGTGCCGCCATCGTCTCTGCCGGCACGCTCGATGTCGCCTTGCCGATCTCGGAATCGGCGAAGCGAAGCCCGGTGGTGCTAAGATCGAGACGATCGAAGCGCCTGGTGTACTCATGAAGCGCCGCATCGCCGCGGACCCGGACATTGTCGATGATGTCGCGGACGACGCCGGAGACATCGTCGGTCACCGCCTCGCGATCGGCCAGCAGCCTCTCGAACTCGTCGGCGAAGCCGGGCGCCGAGACGTCAAGCCGCCTGGGCATCGATTCCGGCGGCGGCGCGGAAGCGCTCGAGCCAGTCGCGGAGCTGCTCGCTTCGCGTCTTGAAGGCCGAGCGGTTGACGGCGAAGCGCGTGGTCACGTCGGCGACGTGCTCGACCTCGACCAGCCCGTTCTCGCGCAGCGTGCGGCCCGAGGCGACAAGGTCGACGATGCGCCGGCAAAGGCCGAGCTGCGGGGCAAGCTCGAGCGCGCCGTTCATCTTGATGCATTCGGCCTGCACACCCCGGCGCGCAAAGTGCCGGCGGGTGATCTCGGGATACTTGGTGGCGATCCGCAGGTGGCTCCAGCGCTGCGGGTCCTCGGTCTCGGCGAGATCCTTCTTCTCGGCGACGGCCAGCCGGCACTTGCCGATGCCGAGGTCGAGCGGCGTGTAGATCTCGGAGTAGTTGAATTCCATCAGCACGTCCGATCCCGCGAGCGCCATATGCGCCGCCCCGAAGGCGAGGAAGGTAGCAACGTCGAAGGAACGCACCCGGATGATCGAGAGGCCCGGAACATTGGTCCGGAAATGGAGCTGGCGCGAATCCTCGTCGGCAAACTCCGCCTCCGGCTCGATCCCGGCAGCCCGGATCATCGGCATCGCCTCATTGAGGATGCGCCCTTTCGGCACGGCGAGCACGAGAGCGTCAGGCATGATCAGCCCTTGTGCTCGGGCCGGAAGATCGTCGGCCAGGCCTCACCGAAATCGTCGAGCCGGCAAACGAGCTTCTCGACCTCGAGCCGGATCGCCGCACCGCCGGAGAACAGCAGATCGACGATCCCTTCGCCCGGCTCGAGCGCGAGCAGCGCGAGAATCCGCTCGCTGTCGCCCTGATCGAGGCCGCGCCGGCGCACATGCCTGACGTGCTCGAAGATCAGCGCCGAGGTGATGCGCTCGCCTCCGCCGGCCTTGACGCCGCGGTCGGCCTCCCAACGATAGCGGCTGGCGGCCAGCATGAAGCGCTTCTCCTCAGGGAAAAAGCGCATGTCGCCGATCGGCACCGCGGCATCCTGCAGCGCCGCCGAGAGGATTGCCAGATCCTCCGCATCCTCGGCCCTGAGCTTCAGCGGTTTTCCGGTCACGGCACGAGGCTCACTCGTCGGCGGCGACGGCCGGTCGCACGCGCTCGATCGCCGCGCCGCACGCACTGAGCTTCTCCTCGATCCGCTCGTAACCGCGGTCGAGATGATAGACGCGGTTGACCTCGGTCACGCCTTCGGCGGCAAGCCCGGCTAGCACCAGCGAGACGGAGGCACGCAGGTCGGTTGCCATCACCGGCGCACCGTTCAGCTTCTTGACGCCGCGGACCAGCGCCGAGGACTGATGCACCGTGATGTTGGCGCCCATGCGCGAGAGCTCGGGCACATGCATGAAACGATTCTCGAAGATCGTCTCGGTGATCATCGACGCACCGTCGGCGAGCGTCATCAGCGTCATGAACTGCGCCTGCAGGTCGGTCGGAAAGCCGGGATAGGGCTCGGTGATCACATCGGTGCCGATGACGCCGTTGGTGCACGAGACGCGCACGCCATCGGCCGTCGCGGTGACGGCGACGCCGGCCTCGGCGAGCTGCTTCACCAGCGCCTCGATCATGCCGAGCTTGACGCCTACGAGCTCGACCTCGCCCCCGGTGATCGCTGCGGCGATCGCGTAGGTGCCGGCCTCGATACGGTCGGCGACGACGGGATAGGTGGTGCCGACCAGACGCTTCTGGCCGCGGATGCGGATCGTATCGGTGCCGGCGCCCTCGATGTCGGCGCCCATCGCCTTCAGGCAGCGGCAGAGATCGACGACCTCGGGTTCGCGCGCGGCGTTCACCAGCACGGTCTCGCCCTCGGCGAGCGACGCGGCCATCACGAGGTTCTCGGTCGCGCCGACCGAAACCGAGGGGAACATGAATCGTCCGCCCTTGAGACCCTTCGGCGCTTTGGCGTCGATATAGCCCTGCTGCAGATCGATCTCGGCGCCGAGCGCTTGCAGCCCTTTGAGATGCAGGTCGACCGGGCGTGCGCCGATGGCGCAGCCGCCGGGCAGCGAGACCCGCGCATGGCCGGTGCGCGCGACGAGCGGTCCCAGCACCAGGACCGAGGCACGCATCTTGCGGACGAGATCGTAGGGCGCGGTCGTGTTGGTGACCTCGCCGGCGGTCAGCTTCAGCGCCTTACCGGTGTGGCCGCCGGAGGCATGCCCGTCCATGCCGATCTCGACCCCGTGCTGGGCGAGCAGCGTTGCCAGCGTCGAGATGTCGGCCAGATGGGGAAGGTTGACCAGAGTCAGGGTCTCGTCGGTCAACAGGCTCGCGCACATCAGCGGCAGCGCGGCGTTCTTGGCGCCCGAGATCGGGATGCGGCCTGAAAGCCGCCGGCCGCCCTGGATGCGGATCTTGTCCACGGTGATAGCCTTGATAACAGAATACGATGTTGGCCGCCGTTGTAGCGGACGGGCGTCCCACCCACAAGCAAACTGGCCCCAATCAAGGCGTCCGGGCGGAAAACCTAGACGCGATCGACCGGAATCCTGAGGTAGACGGAACCATCGGCATCTGCAGGCGGGAATCGACCGGCGCGCATATTGACCTGCACCGATGGCAGAATGAGGGCAGGCATCGACAGCTTGGCGTCGCGCCCGCGGCGGAGAGCGACGAAATCCGCCTCGCTCACCCCGTCCTTGATATGGATATTTCGCTCGCGCTGGTCCTTGACGCTCGTCTCCCAAACAAAGCTGTCGCGGCCGGGCGCCTTGTAGTCGTGGCAAAGGAACATGCGGGTATCACCCGGCAGAGCCAGCAACCGGCGGACCGACCGATAGAGCGTCGCCGCATCGCCGCCGGGAAAGTCGCAGCGCGCCGAGCCGTAGTCCGGCATGAAAATGGTGTCGCCGACGAAGATTGCGTTCCCGATCCTGTAGGTGATGCAGGCGGGCGTGTGCCCTGGCGTATGCATGACCTCGATCGAGAGCCCCCCGAGCGGGACGCGATCGCCTTCGGCAAAGAGGCGATCGAACTGCGAGCCGTCCGGAACCATGTCCCAAGCGCCGAAGAGGGGACGGAAGGTCCTTTGGACGACGGCGACATCGGCGCCGATACCGATCGGGGCGCCGGTCACCTTCTTCAGGTACTGCGCCGCCGAGAGGTGATCGGCGTGGACGTGGGTCTCGAGAATCCACCTGACCTTAAGTCCGCGAGCCTCGATCGCCTCCAGCACCTTGTCGGCCGAGGCAGTCCGCGTGCGTCCGGATGAGGCCTCGTAGTCGAGAACGGAGTCGACGACCGCCGCCTCGCCGCTCTCCGGATCGGCGAGGAGATATGTGGCGGTGAAGGTCGGCTCGTGGAAAAAGCACTCGACCTCGGCCGCCGCCGGAGCCTCGGCCCGTTCCCTGGCCTGCCGCTTGCGGCGGTGCAGATTCTGCCGGAGTGCCCGGGCGCGACGTTCCTCGCGCTCTGCCTGACCGTAAGCCTTCTTCCCTCCTGTCATTCTGTGACCTCAGTCAGCAAATCGGAACGGCAGCATCCTGAGCGCCCGCCCGAGCTTCGCCCGCATACTCGCAAGATCGTCTCCGCCGATATTGATAAGGCCGTGGCGGAAGCTGTAGCTGTCCTGAGGCAGGTCCGACAAGCTCATTCCCGGCACCGCCCTCACCATCACCACCGTATCCGGGATCTCGCGCTCCACCCGGGCGATGTCGTCATCTGAGGGCACGGCAAGGCAGAGCCGGTCCTTGAATCCCCGCAGCACGAAGCTCGCCGCGGCGCGGTAGCGCCCCTGCCGACGGCGATGATCGGGCCGCCTCCCGCGGGCGAGGTCGATGAGAATCTGATAGCTGCTGATGCCGTCGACCTTCTCGAACAGGTCGGCGAACTGCATCGACAGACGGTCGTTGACCTCGATCACCATTGGTGCCTTCCGCTTCGGGTTCCAGAAAAACTCGATGTTGAAGAGCCCATGATCGAAGCCGAGGCCGGGCATCAGCTTCCTCGCCACATCCGCCATCTGCGCCTGGACCTTGAGAGGCAGGATCGAGGGATACTGGAACCGCTTGAAGCTGACCTTGTTGGGGAATCGGATCGAATCGACGACACCGAGAATCGTGACTTCCCCGCCGAAGACGTAACCATCGAGGGTGCACTGGAAACCGGACATCAACTCTTCGGCCAGCATCCACTGGCGTCCGCGACCGAGCCCGGCTCGCGGCGCCGCGTCCTCGATCAACTCGAGGAAGCAGCCGAGGAACGGCGGCAGCTCCTCGGCCGCCTGCGCCAACGCCCGGCGGTAACCGGCCTCATCGGCGATCCGGAAGCCGAGATAGGAGAGATAGGACTTGATCGGCTTCAGCCAGAACGGCCTGCCAACGCCGAGCGCGTCCGGCCCGGGCGGCCGGTCGAGATCGATCAGGGCGAACCTTGGCGTCGAATCGGGCACCAGGCGCTGCTGCAGCACGCGGCTCCAGCCCTTGTGCTCGCAGCGGACGGCCGCTGTGTAGTCGAGGCCGGGAAGAGCAAGGCGCCGGCAGATCGCCGGCACCAGCAGGCTCGGCGGGAAGTCCTCGACGCCGATGACGCCCTCGACCTCCGGCGTCGCCTCGGCGAGCGCGACCGCTCGCTCGATATAGTCCCTCGCCCGGCACTCATAGGGATCGGAAGCCTCCTCATAGGTGCCGACATCGATGAGCCTGAGGCCAGGTCCCCCTAGCCGCTGGAGCTGGGCGCGATCCTCGTCGCTGACGCCGACGGCAAGAAGGACGGCCGGTTTACCCGGCGACGCGCGGGGAACGGCAGCGCCGCGCGCGGGGACGTCGGGAGCCATGGCCATTCGCTTCCTCAAAGGACGACTTCCCCCTTCGCCGCATCGTCACCGAGTTCTTTCAGGGTATCCACGCCATGAATTCCCCACAATTGCGTCACGCGCGGGTCATCGAACTCACCTATTCTTTCGGGCAACGATAAACGGGAGCCGGCGATGGACATGGCGGCAATGGCAGCCGGGGCGGTCTTCCTGGCGCTGCTGTGGGTTATCGCCGGTCTGCTAAGCCGGCTGATCGATCGCTCGATCGACCGCACACTTCCCGATCCGCGCTGGTTCGAGGCTTGAAGCGCGGTTCCGGGCGGGGGTGCCTCCGCCCTTGCAAGCCCCTCCCCCCTGTGGCATGGAAGCGCGCCCCCGGCGGGCCCCTGAGCCTGTCGGCGCTCTTAGCGTTGCCGCCTTAGCTCAGTGGTAGAGTGCACCCTTGGTAAGGGTGAGGTCGACAGTTCAATCCTGTCAGGCGGCACCATCAACGGCCCCGTAAAATCGGTACTTTCTGCTATTCTTGTGATCCGCGTGCGGCGCAGCGGCGTTGAGCCGGCGGCGGCCCGAGGCCATTTGTTGCGGATAGAGCGCCACGACCACGCAAGCAGGAGTCAGCCATGTGGATGTTCAAGAAGAAGTCGTTGGAGCTTCCGACCGCCGCCAGCGCGCTGCCGGGACGCAAATCGGAGATGCCGATCGAGAACCGGCACTTCGTCAACGGCCATGCGCTGAAGCCTCCCTTCCCTGCCGGCCTTGAGACCGCGCTGTTCGGCCTCGGCTGTTTCTGGGGCGCAGAACGCAAATTCTGGCAGGCGGATGACGTATGGTCGACCGCGGTCGGCTATGCCGCCGGTGTCACGCCGAACCCGACCTATGAAGAGGTCTGCACCGGCATGACCGGCCATAACGAAGTCGTGCTGGCGGTCTTCGACCCGAGGCGCATTTCCTACGACGCGCTGCTGCGCCTGTTCTGGGAGAGCCACGACCCGACCCAGGGCATGCGCCAGGGCAACGACGTCGGCACGCAGTACCGTTCGGGGATCTACGTCTATTCCGAGCTGCAGCGTCGCGCCGCCGAAGCCTCGCGCGATGGCTACGCCGCCGCCCTCAAGAAGCAAGGCTACGGTCCGATCACCACCGAGATCCTGGACGCGCCGGCCTTCTACTACGCCGAAGACTACCACCAGCAGTATCTGGCCAAGAACCCGGCCGGCTATTGCGGCATCGGTGGCACCGGGGTCGCCTGCCCGGCCGGGTTGGCAGCCGCCGACTGAAACCGCGCGTCCTCTTCGCCTTTAGTGGGCGAAGAGGACCGGCATCTCGGCGTTCATGATGATGTGCCGCGTGGCGCCGCCGAAGATCATCTGACGGAGCCGGCTTTGGGTGTAGGCGCCCTTGATCATCAGGTCCGCCTTCATCTCCATCGCTTCGGCGCAGAAGACCTCGCCGGTGGTGCGGCCGCGCGCATCGACATGGCGGGCGGTTGCCGCAAGGCCGGCTTTGGTCAGGGCGCGAGCAAGCTCATCACCGCTCGGCCCCGGCGTCATGCCGCCTTCGACGCTGATCACCTGAAGCTCCTTCGCCTGTCTCAGGAACGGGTTGGCGAAGCCGATGGTTCGCGCGGTCTCGCTCGAGCCGTTCCACGCGATCATTACGCGCTCGCCCAGCGTCGCGGCGACCTTGGGCGGCGCCATCAGCACCGGTCGACCGCTCTCGAACAGTGCATCCTCAAGCGTCGCCTCCGCGAGCGAGACCAGCTTGTCCGGCCGCTCGACCACGATCAGATCGAAGACGCGCCCGAGGGAGCCGACCACAGCGTTCTGCTGACCCTGCTCCTCCCGCCATTCGGCGGTGACGCCCGGATGTGCGGGTTGCGCCGGTCCCATCGGCACGCCCCGGTCTTTCATGAACGATTCAAAGGTTTTCCGCGCCGACTCGCGACGCTCCTTGTCCTCCTGCTCGAGGACCCGGTCGGCCTCGACCGGCACCGCAACGCCCATCTCTCCCCAGGGGATCACCACCGGAGCGGTGGTGCCGGCGCCAAGGCCGACGACATGCGAGCCGAAGCGGCGAGCTACCAGCAGCGCGGTTTCATAGACGGCCTGCCCCCCATCGCCGCCGGGAACGGCAAGGATGCTCTTCATGATGTCCTCCTCCGTCCGATGCCTGCCCGTTTTGTTTGGGCATGTACTTGGCAAGACTATACTAGTTGGTGCCGATAGCCAGCGCGCGGTATTTCCCGGCCGTAGACCTCGGCCGACACCGCAAACCATATTTCGATTCCGTTCCAGCCGTCCTTCCCGGAGCCTCCCATGAAGCTGTTCGTCGCCGGCATGGCGCATGAGACCAACACGTTCTCACCCCTCCCGACCTCCAAGCGCGCTTTCGAGGAGCTGATGGTCCGGCCAAAGACCGGACAGGGCATAGACCGCCTCGGCGACGCCTTCGGCTACAAGGACTTCATCCGCATGGGCGAGCAGTCGCAGATGCAGATCACGAAGAGTCTGTTCTGTGCTGCCCAGCCGAGCGCACCCACGGTGCAGAAAGACTACGAAGAGCTCCGCGACGAGATCCTGAACGACCTTAAGGCGGCAATGCCCGTCGACTTGGTTCTGCTGATGCTGCACGGCGCGCAGATGGCGCAGGGCTATGACGACTGCGAGGGCGACATCCTCGAGAAGGTCCGCGCCATCGTCGGGCCGAAGGTCGCGATCGGCGTCGAGCTCGACCTGCACGCCAACGTCACCAAGAAGATGATCGACAGCTCGACTGTGCTGATGGTGTGCAAGGAGTACCCGCATATCGACTTCGACAAGCGCGCCGAGCAGCTCTTCGATCTCTGCCTTCGCGCCCAGCGCGGCGAGATCAAGCCGGTCATGTACAAGTTCGACGTCCCGATGCTCGGCGCCTTCCCGACAACCCGCGAGCCTCTACGCTCCTTCGTCGACGAGACCGCGCGGATGGAAGGCAAGGACGGCATCCTCTCGGTCTCTCTGGTCCACGGCTTCGCCTGGTCGGACTTCCCGGAGATGGGAGCGAGCGTCGTCGTCGTCGCCGATGGTCACATAGGCAAGGCGAAGGCCCTGGCCGAGAGCCTGGGCAAGCGCTTCTTCAACATGCGCGAGCAGATCGAGAGCCCAAGGCTCGATCTTGACGAGGCGCTCGACCAGGCGCTGGCCGAGCCCAAAGGCCCGGTGGTCATGGCCGATCGCTCCGACAATGCCGGCGGCGGCGCGGCCGGCGACTCGACCTTCTTCCTGGAGGCGATCCTGAGACGCGGCATCAAGAACGCGGCGTTGTCGATGATCTGGGACCCGATGACGGTCGAGGCTTGTTTCGATGCCGGCATCGGCGCCACGCTCGATCTTCGCATCGGCGGCAAGACCGGCAGGTTCTCAGGTCAGCCGGTCGACGTCACCGCGACGATTACCGCGCTCGCCGAGAATCCACGCCAGTTCATGTTCGGAGCGGTAGCACCGCTCGGCCGCTCGGCGGCGATCCATGTCGACGGTGTCGACATCGTCCTGAACACGATCCGCCAACAGACCTTCAGCCCCGAGGCCTTCTCCGAGCTCGGCATCGACCCGACCAAGCGCAAGATCCTGGTGGTCAAGTCGACCCAGCACTTCCATGCCTGCTTCGCGCCGATTGCCGCCAAGATCATCTATGTCGGCGCTCCAGGCACGCTTTCCACCAACTATCTTCAGTTTCCGTACGAGCGCATGCCGCGGCCGATGGCACCGATCGACAAGGTGAGTCTCTGATCATGAAGCTCTTCGTTGCGGGCATGGCGCACGAGACCAACTCGTTTTCGCCGCTGCCGACATCCAAGCGCAGCTTCAACGAGCCGATGATCCGCCCCCGGACAGGCGAAGGCATGGACCGCATGAAGGATGCGGTAGGTTATGCTGACTTCATCCGCCTCGGCGAGGAATCGCAGATGCAGGTGGCTAAGAGCATCTTCTGCGCAGCCCAGCCGAGCGCGCCGATGCGGCAGAAGGACTATGAGGAGCTGCGCGATGAGATTCTCGCCGACCTCATGGCGGCGATGCCGGTCGACATGGTCCTCCTGATGCTGCATGGAGCGCATGTCGCGCAGGGCTATGACGATTGCGAGGGCGACATCGCCGAGCGGGTGCGCGCCATCGTCGGGCCCAAGGTGCCGATCGGCATCGAGCTCGATCTGCACGCCAACGTCACGCAGAAGATGCTCGGCAACGCGACCGCGCTGTTGGCCTGCAAGGAGTATCCGCATATCGACTTCTCCGAGCGGGCGAAGGATCTGTTCGAGCTCTGCAAGAGGGCAGCGAAAGACGAGATCAAACCGGTCATGGCCAAGTTCGACGTGCCCATGCTCGGCAACTTCCCGACCACGCGCGAGCCGCTCCGTTCCTTCGTCGACGAGACTGCGAAGTTGGAAGGCAAGGACGGCACCCTCTCGGTCTCTCTGATTCATGGCTTCGCCTGGGCCGATTTCCCCGAGATGGGCGCCAGCGTCGTGGTGGTTGCCGACGGCGACAAGGCGAAGGCCGCGGCGCTCGCCGAAACGCTCGGCAAGCGCTTCTTCCGCATGCGCGAGCAGATCAAGAGCCCGCTGCGCTCGCTCGACGACGCGCTGAATGAAGCCATGGCCGCACCGGACGGACCGGTCGTGATGGCCGACCGGTCGGACAATGCCGGCGGCGGGGCGCCCGGAGACTCGACCTACGTCCTCACAGAGATGATGAAGCGCGGCATCAGGAATGCGGCGCTGGCGATGATCTGGGACCCGATGGCGGTTCAGTCCTGCTTCGATGCCGGCGTCGGCGCCACGCTCGACCTCCGCATCGGAGGCAAGACCGGCAGGTTCTCTGGAGCGCCCGTCGACGTGACCGCAAAGATCACGGCGCTCGCCGAGTCTCCGCGGCAGTTCGTCTTCGGCACCGAGGCGCCGCTCGGCCGCTCGGCCGCTCGGCCGCGATCCATGTCGACGGCATCGACATCGTGCTCAACACGATCCGCCAACAGACCTTCAGCCCGGAGTGCTTCACCGAGCTCGGCATCGATCCGAAGACGAAGAAGGTCCTGGCGGTGAAGTCGGCGCAGCACTTCCACGCCGCCTTCGCACCGATCGCTGCCAAGATCATCTATCTCGATGCGCCCGGAGCGCTATCGACAAACTATCTGCAGTACCCGTTCAAGCGCATGCGCCGGCCGATGGCACCGCTCGATCCCGTCACGCTCTAAGCTCAGAAAGCGAAAGGGCGCGGCCCCTGCGCCGCGCCCTTCCCTGCTCGACGCGAAGCCGCAGCGTTAAGCGGCAGCCTCGTCCTTGTTGCGATAGGCCAACGCGCAATGGGAGGTGCAGTACGGCCGACCCGGCGCCGCCTGCGCTCCGCAGAAATGGAAACCGGCCTCGCCCGGATGGCCGATCGGCCACCGGCAGCCACGATCGCTGACCATGGCGACCATCGCCGGCTTCGGCTTCGCCTTGGCCGGGCTCGGTTGGGAAAGGCCGATGCGGTGGGCCTTTCCGATCACGGCATTGCGGGTCACCCCCCCCCCCTAGAGTCTCAGCGATCTGACGTGCGCTCATACCTTTCGCCCACATATCCTTAAGTTGCTGAACTCGCTCTTCGCTCCACTCCACGGTGGCCTCCCATCGAAGATCTAGGGGCAATAAAACGGCGCCCAACTATATTCGGTGGAGAGGATCGGGGCGAGTCTTTTGCTGAGACCCGCCATTTCCGGCCGACTCGCAACGACGCGCTGACACACGCACCGACGAATCGACCGCTCGCCGGGAAAGCGAAGGCGGCGGCTTCTACAGACCGGCTCGCGCCGTCACAAGCGATCAAAGCCGGAACGCGACCTTCTGTCGCGATGATCCGCCAACGGCGGGCTGCTCCGGCAGGTCATTTCCATGGCGCCGCTCGCCCAGTACACGCAGCCGATTCCGCACCGCAAGAACGTGACCGGCCTGCTCCTCTCACCGATCATCGTCTGGTGGAATATCGACAAGTCGTGAGCTGATCGCCCCTTCAGGCAAGAGCGCAAAGAGAAGGGCGGCGAGACCGGGTCTCGCCGCCCTTTCCGTTTCGGAGCGTGATCAGCTCTTGTCGACGTTCCAGAAGGTCAGGATCGCCGCCTTCAGGAGACCGGTGACGTTCTTGCGGAAGAACGTCGGCTGGCTGTACTGGCCGGTGACCGCCAGCGGCTGAACCTCGTAGAGGCGCTTGTGATAGGCTTCGGCGATGCGCTTCTGCTCGTCCGGCGTCGCCGCCGCGAGGAAGTCATTGCGCAGCTTCATCGCCTGCTCATCGCAGGGCCAGCCGAACCAGTTCTTCTGCTGGCAGTCCGCATTGACCGCGACGTTGGTCAGCGGGTGATGCATCGAGAGCCCGCCCCAGGTGGTGTGGAAGATGTTCCAGCCGCCCTGATCCGGCGGCTCCTTCTTCGCACGCCGCGTCACGATCGACCCCCAGTCGGCGAGGACGACCTCGACGTTGCCGCCGATCGCCTTCAGCTTCTCGGCCGTAACCAGGGTCATGGCGTGGAGCGCTGGCAGGTCGGAGGCGCCGATGATGGTGATCTTTTCGCCCTTGTAGCCCGACTCCGCCAGAAGCTGGCGGGCCTTCTGCATGTCGGCTTTCTTGTAGGATTCGGCGCCGGCGTCCGTGCCGTAGGGGGCGCCGCAGACGAAGTAGGAGTAGCAGGTGCTCCACAGACGCTCGTCGTCGCCGAAGCCGGCGCGGAGATAGTCGAGCTGATCGACCATCATCTGAAGCGCCGCGCGAGCCTTCACGTTGTTGAAAGGCGGGTGCAGGTGGTTCGGGCGGATGACGCCGACCGCCGGAACCGGGAACAATGCCTCGACCCTCACGTCCGGGTTGTTGCGGACCAGCTTCACCATGTCGAGGGGCGGCTGGTCGACCAGGTCGACCTCGCCCGCGTTGAGCGCGGCGATCGAGGTGGCCGAGTCGGGAATGACCTTGTACTCGACGCGGTCGAGCTTCACGACCTTGCCGCCGGCAAGGCTGCTCGCCGGCTCGTTGCGCGGGACGTAGTCCTTGTTCTTGTCGTAGACGACCTTCGATCCGGGGACCCATTCGGCCTTGTTGAAGGTGAAGGGACCCGAACCGATGGTCTCGGTGACAACCGTGCCGACATCGACCGAGGCTTCCTTCTCGCGCATGATGATCGGGAGCTGGCCGCCGGCCGAGGCGAGCGAGAACAGCACCGGTCCATACTTCTCCTTCATCTTGATGACGAAGGTGTCGGGGCCGGTCGCCTCGAGCGAGGCCATGCGATCGCCGAGCGATCCGCCGACCGAGTCCTTCTTCATCCAGCGGGTCAGCGAGGCGACGACGTCCTTCGAGGTCACGGCGGAGCCGTCATGGAACTTGAGGCCGGGACGGAGCTTGAAAGTATAGGTCAGGGCATCGGCAGAGACGTTATGGTCGCCGACCATCTGCGGCTTGGCTTCGAGCTTCTCGTCCCAATTGAACAGGAAGTCGTAGATGTAGACGCCATGCATCAGCGTGATCGTGGCGGTCGTCGTGGTCGGATCGAGCACTTTGAGGTCGGCATGCGGGACAACCCGCAGCACCTTCTGGGCCGCGGCCGGCGCGGCCATGAGCCCGATCGCCGCAGCGACGGCCGCGGCCGTGCCTAGGATCCGGGGAATCGCTGTCATCGAAAGAGGTCTCCCTAAAGTGTTTGCGGGAAGGAGGCCGGTGGACTCCTCTCGGTTTCCAGCGGCTCCCGCTTCCCGTTGGGGAAAGGCTAGCAGCCCGCGCGCCTCAAGGACAGATCGTAGGCAGTCCCCTTATCCCCGCCCCTCCCCGCCCTCGGCCTTCTTAGCCCGCTGGAAACGAGCGATCCCGATCTCGTCGAGTTCCGTCTGATCGAGCTTGGCCAGGCGCTGCGTCTCCCGTCTTTCCCGGTTGGCTTGGGTAATCTCGGCCTGCTTCAGCTCGAGGAAGAGCCCGGAGAGATCCTCGCGGATGCGCTCGACCTCGACATCGGCAGCGCGGATGGCGTTCTCGGCATCCTCACGGCGCTTGAGAAAGCGCTTGGCGTAGTTGGCATAGGCCTGAGTGGCCTCGTAAGAAGCCCGCGCGCTCGCCTGCTCGCGCTTGAGCTCCGCTTCGAGGTCGGCAAGGAGCTGCCGGCAAGCATCGGCATGGCGCTGCGCCACGCCAAGCTCGCGCCGCTTTTCGTCGACGCGCCACTGCACCAGGCGGATGAGGCTGCCGAGGTCCTTCACGCCGCGGACGGCGGGTTGTTCAGGATCTGCGCCAGCTCGGCATAACCGGTGGCGAGGTCGCAGCGCTCGTCCTTGTCCTGCTTGAGGAACGCTTCGAGCGCCGGGTTGTAGGCGATCGCCTGATCGACCTGGGGATCGGAACCGCGGCGATAGGCACCGAGCCGGATCAGCTCGGCCATGTCCTCATAGGTGCTGAGCAACGCCCGCGCCCGCACCACCAAGGCGTTCTCCTCGGCGGAGTTGCAGCCGGGCATGGCACGAGAGATCGAACGCAGCAGGTTGATCGCCGGGTAGCGGCCGCGCTCGGCGATCTGGCGCTCGAGCACGATGTGGCCGTCGATGATGCCGCGGACCGCATCGGCGATCGGCTCGTTGTGGTCGTCACCCTCGACGAGCACGGCGAAGAGGCCGGTGATCGCGCCTTTTCCGGTTCCGGGCCCGGCACGCTCGAGCAGCCGCGGCAGCTCGGCGAAGACGGTCGGCGTATAGCCCTTAGAGGCCGGCGGCTCGCCCGCCGAAAGCCCGATCTCGCGCTGCGCCATGGCGAAGCGGGTGATCGAGTCGATCAGGCAGAGGACCTCCATGTCCTGGTCGCGAAAAAACTCGCTGACGGTAAGCGTCAGGTAGGCCGCCTGACGACGCATCAGCGGTGATTCGTCCGAGGTCGCGACGACCACGATCGAGCGCGCCAGTCCCTCGGGCCCGAGAATGTCCTGGACGAACTCCTGCACCTCGCGGCCGCGCTCGCCGACCAGGCCGATGACGTTGACATCCGCCGAGGTGTAGCGGGCGATCATCGACATCGTCACCGACTTGCCGACGCCGGAACCGGCGAAGATGCCCATGCGCTGACCCTCAACGGTGGTGAGGAAGGTGTTGAGCGCCCGCACGCCGAGGTCGATCTTGCCACCCAGGCGTCGCCTTGCATGTGCCGGCGGCGGGTTGGCGCGCAGCGGATAGGGGACGCGGCCATTGACCAGCGGCCCCAGGCCGTCGACCGGCTCGCCCATCGCGTTCACAACCCTCCCGAGCCAGGACTTGTCCGGGAAGGCGACCGGCTCCGACTCCGCCACTTCGGCGCGGCTGCCGACGCCTACCCCTTCCAGCCCGACGAACGGCATGACCAGGGCGCGATCCTTGCGGAATCCCACAACCTCGCAGGGCACCCGCCGGCCGCCGCGGGCGAGAAGATGGCAGCGGTCGCCGATCGAAAGCTGTCGCTCGACGCCTCCGACCTCGACCAGCATGCCGAGAATCGAAGCTACCCGGCCGAACAGCCTGTACTCGGACAGCTTCTCGAGCTGATCGACGGCCTGTCTCAATGGGTTGACGTGCATCGGCGCAATCCCGCAAGGGCTGGGCGTTCGACCCGATTTTGCATCCTATCACGGACAGGGCGACCAATCTGGTTGCCCCGGCGTTAACCAAGTCTTAGGGACTTGTTAATAGCATCGGTTAACCATCCTGGAGGGTGCCCGCGATGCGCGTCCTGCTTGTCGAAGACGATTCCGCCACTGCACGGTCCATCGAACTCATGCTGCGATCAGGCGGCTTCGTCGTCGACACCAGCGAGCTCGGCGAGGACGGCATCGAGGTCGGGAAGCTCTATGACTACGACATCATCCTCCTCGACCTCATACTGCCGGACATCGATGGCTACGAAGTGCTGCGGCGCCTTCGCGCCCAGAAGGTCACCACGCCGATCCTGATCCTCTCCGGCCTCGCCGAGATGGACAACAAGATCAAAGGCCTAGGCTTCGGCGCCGACGACTATCTGACCAAGCCCTTTGACCGCCGCGAGCTGATCGCGCGGATCCAGGCGATCGTCCGCCGCTCCAAGGGTCATGCCGCTTCGGTGCTGACGACCGGGCGGCTGACGGTCAATCTCGCCGCGCATACGGTGGAGATCGACGGCAAGCCCGTGCATCTCACCAGCAAGGAGTATGGCATCCTCGAGCTTCTCTCGCTGCGCAAGGGGACGACCCTTACCAAGGAGATGTTCCTCAACCATCTCTATGGGGGCATGGACGAGCCGGAGCCGAAGATCATCGACGTCTTCATTTGCAAGCTCCGGAAGAAGATCTCCAAGGTTGCCGGCGGCGACACCTTCATCGAGACGGTATGGGGCCGCGGCTACGTGCTCCGCGATCCGTCCGAGGTGAAAGTGAAGGCGAAGGCAAGCTGACCGCCGCGTTTCAGCTATGAAAGGCTGAAAACGAAAGAGACGCGGTCGGGTCCCGGCTCGACCGCGAGCTTGGCACTGATCGCTCGCGCGAGCCGCCCGACATAGGCGGCGCCGACATTCTTTGCTTCCAGGCTGGCAAGCTCGGGCTCGCGGGCGCCCATCAGCGTCGTCAGCATCGTTTCCGCAGCAAACTCAATCCTGGCACCGGCGCCGCTGGCCATGACGCGCGCTCCACCCGGCGGCTCGACCGAGATGGAGAGCCTGCCGCCGCGAGGCAGCGACTCGGCAGCAAGCACGATGACGGCCAGCAGGAGCTTGAGCCCGCCTCGCCGCAGCCCGACCGCTGCATCTTCCGGCTTCGCCGGCCAGTCGAGCGTGACCTTGCCGCCGGCGAGGAAGCCCTCTGCGAGACCACGGACCTCCTGAACGCTCTGTCCCTCGTCATGGCCGGCGAAGCCATAGGCGACGCGGAAGAAGGCGACGCGCTTCATCGCTCGGTCGACCGAGGAGGAGATCAGGTCGAGCGCGTCCTTCTGCATCGTGTCGCAGAACTCCGAGAGGAGCTCGACGCCATTGGCGACGGCACCGATCGGGTTTACCAGATCGTGGCAGAGGCGCGAGGTCAGCATCTCTGCGAGCTTGAGGTCGAAAGCGCTCATCGGTCTTCTTGACTTGACCCAACCATTCCATACGACAGGCGACTGGATTCCCCAAGTGCGCGACTCGTCGCAACCTCGCGACGAAGGCTTGCCGTACCTGTATTGCGTAAAGATCTTCAGGAGCCCGAGCCTGACTGCGAGCCTCACCCCCGGCGCCCTTGTACGCCACCCGGACCGCCCGGACTGGGGCCTCGGCCAGGTCCAGTCGGCGATCGGTAGCCGGGTCACCGTCAATTTCGAGCACGCCGGCAAACTTCTCATTAACGCCGACGTGGTATCGCTTGAGGAGATCGAGGAGCCGCGCTGATCCCGGAGGACCCTCGCGAGGACCCCGACAAGAGAGTAGCGTGCCGATTCGATGATTCGCGTGATGTTCCTCGTTCTTGCCTTCGCCCTGGCGCCGGTGCTCACCGTAGCGGTAGCGCCGTCGGCTGCCCTGGCCCAGGAGAAGAGCGAAAAGGACAAGAAGAAGGACAAGCAGCGCGGCGCCCCGGTCAAGAAGCAGGAGCCGATCATCAGCCAGCTGCCGGGCATCAGTGACGGTGCCCGCTGCCAAGCCGAGATAGCGGTCGCCGCCTTCAAGCGCCTCGGCGCGCTGACCGTCCTACTCTACATGCCGAGCGGGCTCGCCAATGCCGCGGCCGCAGGCACCACTGCGGCCTTCGGCTACTGCGCGCAAAATCCTAAGTCCTGCGCGGACTCGGCCGAAGTGCTGCTGCCCAAGGTCGGCGAGCTGCCACCGAGCTGCGAGGGCAGCTAGCCGGTCGCCAGCCGCTCGGCCGCGGCCAGATCCTCCGGCGTATTGATGTTGAAGAACGGATCGACCGGGTCCGGTGCGAAGTCGACGACTATCAGCCGGTAACGCGCGGTCCAGACATCGACCTTGCGCAGCCCCTCCTCGGTCAGGGCATGGCGGAGCGCGCCGCGAAGCCTGACCGGCCAGAGGCCTATCACCGGATGCGAGCGCCCGTTCGATGCAGCGCAGACCAGCTCGGCGCCTGCGTCGGTCGCGGCGATGAAGCGAAACACCAGATCGCGCGGCAGGAATGGCGCATCGGTCGCTGCCGTGGCGATCCACACCGCTCCCTTGGCATTCTCGGCCGCCCAGTCGAGCCCGGCGAGCACGCCGGCGAGCGGCCCGGCAAAGCCTTCGACCGAGTCCGGAACCACCGGCAGGCCGGTCGCGGCGAAGCGGGCGGGATCGCCGTTGGCGTTGAGGATCATGCGCCCGACCTGCGGGCGCAGGCGGTCGATCACGCGATCGAGGATCGAGCGGCCGCCGAGAAGCCTGAGGCTCTTGTCTCCGCCCCCCATGCGGCGGGACTGCCCGCCGGCGAGGAGAACGCCGACGACGCCTTCGGTCATCGACGCTACGCGGCCTTCTGAGTCAGAGCTGCCTCGATCGCGGAGATCGCATCCTCGGCCCTGGCCGCGTCCGGCCCTCCGGCTTGCGCCATGTCGGGACGGCCGCCGCCGCCCTTGCCGCCGAGCGCAGCGGCGCCCGCCTTCACCAGGTCGACCGCGCTCACCCTGGCCGTCAGGTCGTCGGTGACGGCGACGACGAGCGAGGCTTTGCCGTCCTCGCGCGCCACCAGCACGACGACGCCCGAACCGATCTCTTTCTTCAGCGCATCGGCCATGCTCTTGAGCTCGCGCGCCGGCACGCCATCCAGCGTGCGTGCCGCCAGCGTCATGCCTGCGACCGAACGGTTCGCCATCGGTGCCTTGCCACCGCCGCCGAGGGCCAGCGCCTTCCTGGCCTCGGCAAGCTCGCGCTCGAGCTTGCGCTTGTCCTCGACGAGCTGGGCCACGCGCGCCGGCAGATCGGCGGGCGCCGCCCGCATCGCCGCCGCCGCCGCTTGCAGCAGCTTCTCCTCCTCCGCGATATAGGCGAGCGCGCCGGCGCCGGTCGCCGCCTCGAGGCGGCGGATACCGGCGGCGACCGCCCCTTCCGAGACGATCTTGAACAGGCCGATGTCGCCCGTGCGCTCGACATGGGTGCCGCCGCAGAGCTCGACCGAGAACTTCTCGCCCTCGCCCGCGCCCATCGAGACGACGCGGACCTCATCGCCGTATTTCTCGCCGAACAGCGCCATGGCGCCGGCAGCGACCGCATCGTCCGGCGTCATCAGGGTCGTGCCGACCGGCTGGTTGAAGCGGATGCGGGCGTTGACCTCGGTCTCGATCGCAGCGAGGTCGGCCGCCTCGATCGCGCGCGGATGGCTGAAGTCGAAGCGCAGCCGCTCGGGTGCGACCAGCGAACCCTTCTGCGTCACATGCGCGCCGAGCTGGCGGCGCAACGCCTCGTGCAGCAGATGCGTCGCCGAGTGGTTGGCGCGGAGCCGCCTCCGACGCTCAATGTCGATCTCGGCAGTCGCGGTGTCGCCGAGCTTGATCGAGCCGTTCGCGAGCCTGCCGAGATGGACGTGCAGGTCACCGACGCGCTTGGCGGTATCGGCGATCTCGATACGCGCGCCGGAGCTCGTGACGATGACGCCGGTGTCGCCCATCTGGCCGCCGGACTCCCCGTAGAAGGGCGTCTGGTTCAGCACGACCGCGACCTCGCCCAAGGTCGCTTCCGCCACCTGCCTGCCGTCGACGACGAGCGCGTCGATGCGCGCCTCGGCCTTGTCTGTCGCGTATCCCAGGAAGTCGGTCGCCCCGACCTTCTCGCGGACCTCGAACCAGACGCGGTCGGTCGCCGCCTCGCCCGAGCCGGCCCAGGCTGCGCGCGCCGCCGCGCGCTGGCGCTCCATCGCCGCATCGAAGCCCGCTTGGTCGAGGCTCAGGCTCTGGCCGCGCAGGATGTCGGCCGTGAGATCGACCGGAAAGCCGAAGGTATCGTAGAGCTTGAACGCGACCTCGCCCGGCAGGGTGGCACCCTGGCCGAGCTTCTTGGTCTCGTCGCCGAGCAGGCGCAGGCCGCGGTCGAGCATCTGGCGGAAGCGCGTCTCCTCGAGCTTGAGCGTCTCCTGGATCAGCGCCTGCGCGCGGCCGAGCTCAGGATAGGCCTGGCCCATCTGGCCGACCAGTGCCGGCACCAGCGTCCACAGCAGCGGCTCGCGCGCGCCGAGAATATGCGCGTGCCGCATGCCGCGGCGCATGATGCGCCGGAGCACATAGCCGCGGCCCTCGTTCGAGGGCATCACGCCGTCGGCGATCAGGAAGCTGGAGGCGCGGATGTGGTCGGCGATGACCTTGTGCGAGGCGCGATGCTCGCCGTCCGGCGCGACGCCGGTCGCATCCGAGGAAGCAAGCACGAGCGCGCGCAGGATGTCGGTGTCGTAGATGTCCTGCTTGCTTTGGAGCAGGCTCGCGATGCGCTCGAGCCCCATGCCGGTATCGATCGACGGGCGCGGCAGCGGCACGCGCTTGCCCGGCTCGATCTGGTCGAACTGCATGAAGACGAGGTTCCAGAACTCGAGAAAGCGGTCGCCGTCCTGCTCGGGCGAACCCGGCGGTCCGCCCCAGAGCTTGTCGCCCTGATCGAGGAAGATCTCCGAGCACGGGCCGCAGGGTCCGGTATCCCCGGCCGACCAGAAATTGTCCGAGGTCGCGATGCGGATGATCTTGTCGTCGGGGAATCCCGCGATCTTCTTCCAGAGGGCCGCCGCCTCGTCGTCCTCGTGATAGACGGTGACGAGCAGCTTGTCCTTCGGCAGGCCGAGCTCCTTGGTGACGAAACCCCAGGCGAGCGCGATCGCGCGCTCCTTGAAGTAGTCGCCGAAGGAGAAGTTGCCGAGCATCTCGAAGAAGGTGCAGTGGCGCGCGGTGTAGCCGACATTCTCGAGGTCGTTGTGCTTGCCGCCGGCGCGCATGCATTTCTGCGACGTGGCGGCGCGCACGTAGTTCCGCTTCTCGATGCCGGTGAACAGGTTCTTGAACTGAACCATGCCGGCCGAGGTGAACATCAGCGTCGGATCGTTACGCGGCACCAGCGGGCTCGAGGCCACGACCTCGTGGCCGTTGCGGCGGAAATACTCGAGAAAGCCGGTGCGGATGTCGTTCGCCGAAGTCATGACGCGAGCCCTTGAGCGGAGAGGTGCCCAGGCGCGGCCAGGAAGACCGGCAAACCCGGGAAAATGCTTCTATCCGCAGGTCCTGGGCCTGTCTAGGCACGTTTCAGGAGTCTCCCCGGCGCCGCCGCTTGGTGCTTGCATCCGCCCTCCCGGTCAGATGATGTGCGCTGGAACCGATGAGCCGACAACGACCGACCGACCCGGCACTCGACTCCGAGCTTGCCCGTGGTCTTTCCTTTCATCGGGCTGGGCAGGCCCTCTCTGCGGAAGCCACTTACCGCGCGGTCCTGGAGCGGGCGCCGGACCATCCCCATGCACTCAACTATCTCGGCACGCTGCTCGCAGCGGGAAGTCGGTCCGAGGAAGGCATCGAGCTTCTCCGACGCTCGGTCAGACAGGCGCCAGGCGTGCCCGAGTTCCAGCTCAACCTGGCCGACGCGCTAATGGCAACGGGGCGGGCCGATATCGCCGAGTCCGTGCTGAAAAGGGCACTGCAGATCCGTCGCGGGGCGGACGTTCTGGCAAAGCTCGGCTTGGCTCTGATGCATCAGGGAAAGCTCAAGCCCGCGACCCATCAGCTCGATCAAGCGTTGGCCCTGGCGCCACAGGCCGTCGACGTACGTTGCAACCTGGCGACCCTCCGCGCCCAGGCAGGCGAGGCAGATGCGGCCCGGTCGTTGCTCGCATCCGCCCTTGCCTTGGTCCCGAGCCATCTTGACTCCCTGAACGCGCGAGCCGTGGTCGAACAGAATCACGGCGACCTGCCGTCCGCAGCGACGTGGTGCCGGAGGACGCTCGCAGTAAGCGCCTCCTTTGCGCCCGCGCATGGCAACCTAAGCGCCGTCCTATCGGCTCTTGCCCAACGCGCCGCTTCCGCGCGTCATGCCCGCCTCGCTCTCGCCCTCTCGCCGGGAGCTCACGGCACTTGGAGCAATATCGGCAATCTGATGCAGGCTAATGGCTGGCCGGCGGAGGCCGAGATCTTCCTGCGCCGGGCGACTCGGCTCGCTCCGGACTACGCCGTCGCGTGGAGCAACCTCGGGCGCACTCTCAACGCCCAGGCCCGGTTCCCGGAGGCGATCGCCGCGTACCGGAGGTCGCTCGATCTGGACCCTCTTTATGCCCCGGCGTACAGCAACCTCCTGTTCCTCAGCCACTTCGATCCATCCTTCAGCTCCGAGCAGATCTTCGAGGAGCACGTCGCGTTCGGCCGACGGCACGAATCGGCAGCGCGCCGCGACCGGCGACCCCACGCCAATACGCGGGAGCCCGAGCGACGCCTGCGGATCGGCTACGTCTCAGCTGATTTCGGTCGCCATCCGGCCGGCTACTTCCTGAAGCCCGTCATCCTCAATCACGATCCCGCCGCGGTCGATGTCCTCTGCTTTTCCGACCGCACGGTCGAAGATGACATGACCGAGCTTTTCCGAAACGCGTCGTCCGCCTTTCGGCGCACCATCGGGATGACCGACGCGCGACTCGCCGAACTCATCCGCGAGGACCGGATCGACGTGCTGATCGATCTCTCCGGCCACACCGGCGGCAATCGGCTGCCTCTGTTCGCGCGCAAGCCCGCGCCGGTCCAAGTCTCGTGGCTCGGCTACTACGATACGACCGGACTCGAAAGCATCGATGCGGTCCTGGCGGATCCCTGGGAGGTAGAGCCCGGCGACGAGCGCTGGTATGTCGAGAAGGTGATCCGGCTGCCGACCGGACGGCTTTGCTACAGCCCGCCGACCGAGGCGCCGGAAGTGACGCCGCTGCCGATGACAGCGCGCGGCTCGGTGACCTTCGGCTGCTTCAACCACGTCGCCAAGCTGACCGACGCGACGCTTGGCGCCTGGTCCAGGATCCTGGCCGCTGTGCCCGGCTCGCGGCTGGTACTGAGATCGCCTCCGCTTGCCGATCCCTCCTATCGGGCCAGTTTCTTCGAACGCTGTCGCCGCCTCGGCCTCGCTCCGCACCGCCTCGACATGGCGGCGGCGACACCGACACAGATCCTGACGGAGTACGGCATGATTGATCTTGCACTGGATCCGTTCCCGTTCCCGGGAGGGCTTACAACCTGCGAGTCGCTATGGATGGGCGTTCCCGTCGTCACGCTGAAAGGACGCCATCCGGTAACGCGCCAGTCGGTCAGCTTCCTCGCAAGGGTTGGCCACGCGGAGCTGATCACGACGTCAGTCGACGCCTATGTCGATCTTGTCGTATCGCTGGCACGGGCGCCCGAGCGGCTCGCCGCCATCCGTGGCGGACCGCGCGCGAAGATGGCTGCGTCCCCGCTCACCGACGGTGCCGGTGCCGCGCGCGCCATCGAAGCCGCGCTTCGGCAGCTGTGGAAGAGCTGGTGCAGTGCGGGGCGCTAGGGCGTGACGTCGGCGCGCCAGAAGCCGCGCGCGTCAATGAGCGGCTCAATGTCGGCGAGCTGTTCTGCAAGGTGCCGGACGGCGAGGGAGTCGAGGAAGGCTGGAAACTCGCTTCCAAGGCGCATGTCACGCTGCGGTCCCTTCGACGTCGGCCGGATCTCGATCTTCAGGCCAAAGGCCCGCTTGAACGCCTCCAAAATCTGGCGCTTGGTCAGGGTTTCGCCGATGACATGACGAATGCCGCTCGACTGCGTCTTCCGGTCGAGAAGCAACGAGACGATGCAGCCGAGCTCCAGCGTCGTCACGCCGTTCCAGAGGTGATTGTCGTAGCCCTCACAGAACATCTTCTGTGCGAAGAACCAGCAAAGCAGGGAGTCGCCGTGATGCGTTTCCGGTCCGATGATCGAGGTCCGCAGCACCAATGCATTCGCCGGCTCGCCGAGCGCCTTCGTCCGCCCGTAGAGATCGATCGCATCCGGCGGCTCCGACTCCATGCGCGGCCCCTTTGTGCCGTCGAAGACGCAGTCAGTCGAGATGTGGATGCAGGCGACGCCGGCGGCCTGGCAGTGGTCGGCGAGGAGCCGCGGAAACAGGCTGTTTACGAGATATGCGTCTTCGACCGTTCGTTCGCCGCACAGCCGCCGGTTGATGAGTCCTGCAGCATTGACGACGGCATCCACGCCCGAAAGGTCGAACCCGGCGCCGCGGCGTCGGACGTCGTGATCCGCTTGACCGATGGAGCGGACGGCATGGCCGTGCAGCGCAAGGATCCGGCGCAGCGCCCGCGCCAGCATGCCGTTGCGGCCGATCACCAGCACGCGCGCCATCGTCAGCCTTCCCTTTCGCGCTCGCCTAGCCGCTCCCGGATATCCCTTATCTGTCGCAGAAGCGCGATCACGCCGTCGACGTCGAGCCTGGTGGTGTTCTCCGAGGTGTAGTCGTCGACCGCCGGACGCGCGCCTTCACTTTGAAGCCGGAGGCGGAAGCCGGGGTGCTGTCCAGAATCTTTCGCACATTTGATCAGGCGGCGGCTCCGGATTGTGGGACCTGCGGCTGATAGAGTGGCCGCATGTTCATGTAGCACCTGGCTGACCACGCCGATCCTGCGATATAGCGCAGCCGCGCAGCCGCCAAGTTGAGACAGGACTGACCATCAGGGAAGGCACCGACGACACGGGTTCGTCGGCGGATCTCTTTCATGATCCGCTCGAGTGGGTTGTTGGTGCGGATCTTCTGCCAGTGGATGTCTGGGAAGGCGAAGTAGGTCA
>VGEN01000016.1 GCA_016869285.1 Alphaproteobacteria bacterium | reverse complement strand
CTGCTCGATCTTCAGCCCGCCGTACTCCTGGCGCCACCGATAATAAGTGACCTCGCTCACCCCGATCTGGCGGATGACATCAGCGATATCCTGGCCCTGTGAGATCAAGACATCGGCTTGTCGGAGTTTCGAAACGATCTCTTCAGGCTTGTGCCTCTTCTTCGGCATTGCAGTCCTCCTTCTTGTCAAAAGACATAGTTCAGGGCGGACCACTTTTCAGGGGGAGGACCACCTCGACGACGAGATCGGCGTCGTAGTTGGCGATGATGAAGCCCTTCGCGCTCCACTCGATCGCCGGGAAGGATCGGCCGTTGAAGGTGGCCGTGCCCTTGGAAGGCACCTGCGGCGCCCCCTTGGCGGGCTTCTTCTTCTCTTTCTTAACCTTCAGGAAATCGAACAGACCCATTGCTTCCAACCCGGTTGTCGGCAATTGAAGGGAAGCGCCCTTCCTATGCCGCGTCAAGGCGCATTTCGTCGTCTATGCATGGAGCGATCGCAGCAAATCAGCCGGCGCCCGCCGCTCCGGCGTGAACCGGCTGACATTTCACAGCGTGAGCTAGTCATCGCCATCCGCCGCCGCCCGATCTAAGCTCCGCCCCGGGGGAACCGAAAGCATGTGGGTCTAAGTGGGCCGGCTCGACTTCGTCGCCAGGCGTCTGATGAAAAGCGTGGCGATCCTGCTCGCGATCGTCATTCTTAACTTTCTCCTGATCCGGCTGGCACCCGGCGATCCGGCCAGCGTGATCGCGGGAGAAGCCGGCGCGGCGGATGCCAAATACATTGCTCAGCTCCGCGAGCAATTCGGCCTCGACAAGCCGCTGACCACTCAGCTCGCCCTCTATGTCGGCGGCGTGGTGACATTCGACCTCGGCTGGTCCTATCGCAACCAGCGCTCGGTCGCCGATATGGTCGGCGAGCGCCTGCCGGCGACGCTGCTCCTGACGGTAACCGCCTTCATCGTCGCGCTCGCCATCGGCATCGGGCTCGGCGTGCTCGCGGCGACCCGCGTCGGCACCTGGGCGGACAGCCTGGTCACGGTCGCAGCGCTTGGATTCTACGCCACGCCGCTCTTCTGGGTCGGGCTGATGGCGATCCTGCTCTTCTCCGTCAATCTCGGCTGGCTTCCGGCCTTCGGCATGCAAACGCCTGTCGCCATGCCTTTCGGCGATCGCGTTGTCGATGTCGCCCGGCACATGGTGCTGCCGGTGCTGACGCTCGCCGTCTTCTTCGTCGCCATCTACGCCCGCCTCACGCGCGCCTCGATGCTCGAGGTGCAGGACATGGACTTTGTCCGCACCGCCCGCGCCAAGGGGCTTGCGCCGGCGCGCATCCTCCGGGCGCACACGCTGCGCAATGCGATCCTGCCGGTGATCACCTTTGCCGGCATCCAGGCAGGACAGCTGGTCGGCGGCTCGATCGTGGTCGAGACCGTCTTCGCCTGGCCCGGCATCGGCCGGCTCGCCTTCGAGGCCCTTCTGCAGCGCGACTACAATCTGCTGCTCGGTGTCTTCTTCCTGACCTCGGTCATGGTCATCGCCTTTAACCTGGTAACCGACCTCGTCTACTCGCTGGTCGATCCGCGCATCGAGGTCGGATCATGAGGGAGTTCTGGCAGCGCTACAGACGGAACAAGGGCGCCGTGGTCGGCCTCGCCGTACTCGCCTTCATCGTCCTCATCGCCGCAGCGGCGCCCCTCGTCTACCCGGCGAGCCCCTGGGAGATGGCGGGAGCTCCCTTCCAGAGGCCCTTCGGCGAGTTCCCGCTCGGCACCGACATGCTCGGCCGCAACATTCTCTCGGGCATCGTCCACGGCGCCCGAGTTTCGCTGATGGTCGGCATCGTCTCGACCTTTTTCGCCGTCACGCTCGGCCTCGCGCTCGGTGCTCTCGCCGGATACTTCGGCGGCGTCATCGACGATGCGCTGATGCGCTTCACAGAGTTCTTCCAGACCATTCCCTCCTTCGTCTTCGCCATCGTCCTGGTCGCGATCTTCCGTCCCTCGATCGCCTCGATCGTCGCTGCGATCGCGGTGGTGAGCTGGCCGCCGGTGGCGCGTCTGGTGCGCGGCGAGTTCCTCTCGCTCCGGCGCCGCGAGTTCGTTCAGGCGGCAGTCGTCGTCGGCGAGACCCATCTCAGGATCATCCTCGGCCAGATCCTGCCGAACGCGCTGTCGCCGGTGATCGTCATGGCCTCGCTGATGATCGCCTCGGCGATCCTGCTCGAGAGCGCGCTCAGCTTCCTCGGCCTCGGCGATCCCAACATGATGAGCTGGGGCTACATGATCGGTGCCTCGCGCTCGGTGATCCGCCAGGCCTGGTGGATGTCGACCTTCCCGGGCGTGGCGATCCTCATCACGGTTCTCGCCCTCAACCTGGTCGGCGAAGGCCTGTCGGACGCGATGAACCCGCGCTTGGCGCGCAAGGGGCGTGCATGACCGAACCGCTCCTCTCGGTCCGCGATCTGACCATCGACCTGCCGCCGGGCTCGGACCGACCGCATGCGGTCGAGAATGTCAGCTTCGACCTGCATGAGAACGAGATCCTCTGCCTCGTCGGCGAGTCGGGCTCCGGCAAGTCGCTGACCGCGGCGGCGGTCATGGGGCTCCTGCCGCAGCCCTCGGTCCGGCCTTCCGGCGGAGAGCTTCTGTTCGAAGGCCGCGATCTCTTGAAGCTCTCTGAGGAAGAGTGGCGCGGGCTGCGCGGCCGGCGCTTCGGCATGATCTTCCAGGAGCCGATGACCGCCCTCAATCCGGTGATGCGCGTCTCCGACCAGATCCTCGAGGTGCTCCAGGCGCATGGCGAGGCCGGAGGCGAGGACCGGGTGACGGAGCTGCTGCAGGCGGTGAACCTGCCCGATCCCGAGCGGTTGAGGTCCGCCTATCCGCATCATCTCTCGGGCGGCCAGCGCCAGCGGGTGATGATCGCGATGGCGCTGGCGCTCAGACCCACCATCCTGATCGCCGACGAGCCGACCACCGCGCTCGACGTCACCACCCAGGCGCAGATCCTGGCGCTGATCCGCCAGCTCCAGTCCGAGCGCCAGATGGGCGTGCTGTTCATCACTCATGATTTCGGCGTGGTCGCTGAGATCGCCGATCGGGTCGCGGTGATGCAGCATGGCCGGATCGTCGAGCTTGGCGCCAAGGAACAGGTGCTCGAAGCGCCGACGCACGACTACACCAAGCGGCTGATCCAGGCGGTGCCGACGCTCGATCCGCCCGAGCGCCGCCCGCTCGATCGCGCGCTTACGGTTCTATCGGTCAAAGGCCTCGGCAAGACCTACCGGACAGCAGGTGGCCTCTTCCGCCCGCGTCGCGTCGTCACGGCAGCCAAGAACGTGACCCTGTCGATCCGCAAGGGCGAAACCCTCGGCCTCGTCGGCGAATCCGGTTCCGGCAAGACCACGGTCGGCCGTTGCGTCATCCGTCTGATCGATTCCGACGCCGGCCGCATCGACTTCCACGGCGTCGATCTGAATGCATTCCGCGGCCGCGCGCTTCGTCCCTATCGCAAGCGCGTGCAAATGATCTTCCAGGACCCCTATGCCTCGCTGAACCCGCGGCACAAGGTCGGCGACATCATCGCCGCCGGCCCTATCGCCTTCGGCACGGCGAAACCCGACGCGGTCAAGCGCGCGCAGGAGCTCCTGAGCCTGGTCGGTCTCGATCCATCGGTCATCGACCGCTATCCGCATGAGTTCTCCGGCGGCCAGCGCCAGCGCATCGGCATCGCGCGCGCGCTCGCGCTCCAGCCCGAGCTCCTGATCGCCGACGAGCCGGTCTCCGCCCTCGACGTCTCGGTCCAGGCGCAGGTCCTCGACCTGCTCGCCGACATCAAGCGGCGGCTCAACCTCTCGATGCTGTTCATCACCCACGACCTTCGCGTCGCCGCCCAGGTCTGCGACCGGGTGGCCGTCATGTATCAGGGCGAGATCGTCGAGCAGGGATCGACCGGCGAGCTGTTCCGCCATCCGTCCCACCCCTATACGCGGACCTTGCTCGACGCCATTCCCGGCAAGCACTGGCGCGCGCGCCGCGCCTGATCCATGACCTCGGTCGCGGCCGATCTTGGGCGCGTGAACCGGCTGCCGTGCTGGAAAGGCCAGCCGCGCATCGAGCCGCTCTCGGGCGGGCTCAGCAACCGTAACTATCGGGTGCGCGACGGCGCCGGCGACTGGGTCGTCCGGCTCGGCGGCGACGTGCCGGAGCACGGCCTCGTCCGTGCCAACGATCTGGCCGTCAGCCGCGCTGCGGCCTCCGCCGGCATCGCCCCGGAAGTCCTCCATACCGCGGCCGACATCCTTGTCATCCGATTCATCGATGGCAGAGCGCTGACCGAGGCTGATATCCGAAGCGAGCCGATGCGCAGCCGCATCGTCGACCTCCTCAAGCGCACGCATCGGGAGGTCGGACGCCATCTTCGCGGTCCCGCCGTCATGTTCTGGGTATTCCATGCGATACGCGATTACGCCGCTCAGCTCGCCGGCACCGAGGACGGCCGCGACCTCGCGCGGCTGACAGCGATCGCCGGTGCCTTGGAGCGCGCGGTCGGCCCGGTCGACATCGTCTTCGGCCACAACGATCTGCTGCCGGCCAATCTCATCGACGACGGCAAGCGCCTCTGGCTCATCGATTGGGAGTATGCGGGCTACGGCACTCCGCTCTTCGACCTCGGCAATCTCGCCAGCAATGCGCAGCTCGATGACGATGCCTGGCAGTCGCTCCTGGCCGCGTATCACGACTCCTCGCCCGATGCAGGCCTCCTTCGTCGCGCCGATGCAATGCGCGTCGCCTCGCTTCTCCGCGAGCATCTGTGGGCGCTGGTCGCCAGGCGGCACCGGCGCGTCGCCATCGACTTCGAGGCCTATGCCGCCGAGTACGCTGCCCGTCTCGAGGCCGCGCATCGCTGCTTCGTCGATCGGCACGGTTGATCTTCCCCGAGGAGCTGGTGTCCGACTCGACTGTCCGGCCGGGTAGGCTTCGGCTAGTCTGGCGATCGTTCAGCCGTGGGCGAGGAGAGCAAGTCTTGAAGGAGCTGCAGATCGAGCCGGTCAAGCTCCAGCGCCTTATGATCGCCAACGACGACAAGATCCTGGTTCCGTTCGGAGGCCGGGATGCCGATGGTAAGGACGGCGCCGTCAAGAGCATCGCCTTACCTTTTGCAAGAACGTGTCTCCATAACCGGATGATTGCACCATGACCCGACAGATCGGGCTTTCGCAGGCGCGGCGCTGGTTCGCCGAGGAGCTGCGCGTCACCTCGCCGATCCGGCGCAACGAGTCGGTCGTCGATGCCTTCGCTACGGTGCCGCGCGAGCGCTTCCTCGGACCGGGGCCGTGGCATCTGCTGCCGTTCACGCGTCCGAACGATCCTTACCTGACCCCCGATGACGATCCGGTCTGGGTCTATCACGACGTGCTCATCGCCATCGACCGCAAGCGCGGCGAGCATGTGGTCCAGATCGGCGCCGGCACCGGCTACTACTCCGCGGTCCTCGCCGAGATTGTCGGCGCCGAAGGCCGTGTCGTCGCGATCGAGCACGACCGCGACCTGGCCGAGCGTGCCGAGGACAACCTGTCGCCCTGGTCGCAGGTGGAGGTCGTCCAGGGCGACGGCACCGCTCACGATCCGGGCAAGGTCGATGTCGTCGTCGCTTTCGCCGGCGCCATCCATCCGGCTGCGATCTGGCTCAGGCGCCTGAAGCCGCGCGGGCGCTTGATGATGCCGCTCACCGGCGAGAGCCGCTGGGGCTTCTTCCTCAAGGCGACAAAGACGGGACGCGGCTTCAAGGCAAGCTCGCTCGGCTCCTGCGGCTTCTATCCTTGCATCGGCGGGCGCGATCCGGCCGCCGGCAAGCGGCTACAGAAGGCGATGGCGAACCTCAAGGGAGCGCCGGTTCCGGTGACCTCGCTGCACCTGGGCAAGCCGACGACCGTCGATAAGGGCCGGGTGTGGTATGCCGGCCCGGGCTTCTGGCTCGGCGCTAGTAAAGAACCTTCTCGTAGCGCGGCGCGATCTCGCTCTGGGGCGTCGCGGGCCCGTCCAAGGAAAGCTGGTCCTTGATCATCTCGCTGATGCTGGGAAGCGTCGAGCGATCGATCCGACCCTCCGGCGACCACAGCTTGGAGCGCATGAAAGCCTTGGCGCAGTGGAGATAGGCTTCGTCCACGGTCACGATCAGGACCGTCCTCGGCAGCTTCCCCCGCGTCTCGAAGGGGCGGCAGAGCTCGTCATCGGTGCGGAGCTCGACGCGGCCATTGACGCGCAGCGTCTCGTCCAGCCCCGGCACGAGGAACAGGAGGCCGATCCTCGGACGCTCCAGCAGGTTGGTCAGCGTATCCAGGCGGTTGTTGCCGGGCCAGTCGGGCATCGCCAGGGTCTTGTCGTCGATGACATGGACCCATCCCGGGTCGCCGCCTCGCGGCGTCACATCCTGCCCGCCCTTCGCGTCGCTGGTGCCGACCATCACCATCGGCGACAGAGCGATGATCCTCCGGCAGTGCTTCTCGAGCCGGGGCAGCGCCTTTCGAATCACCAGCTCCGAGGGCTGGGCGTAGACGGTGCGAAGCTGCTCGACGGTCTCGATCTTGGCCAAGGCTCACTCCTGCGAGAGGCCGCAGTCCTAGCACGCCGCACGGGCTTGGCAAGACCGGGGGCGACGGGCACCATCCCGGCCGGAGGTGTTCCATGCGTCCGCTGGTTCGCGCGTTTGTCGTCGCCCTGGCCGTTGCTTTCGCTCGCGACGCCGCGGCCTCGTGTCAGGCCATCGCTTCCCGGCCGGTTCCGACCCAGCTCGCATCGGTCTCGCCCCTTGCCCTGGCCCAGGGCGAGGTCGGCCTCACCTTCGTCGGCCATGCGAGCTTCCTGATCGAGAGCCCGCAGGGCGTCACCATCGTCACCGACTACAACGACTATGTGCGTCCGAGGACGGTGCCGACGATCGCAACGATGAACGTCGCGCACACGACGCACTACAGCAACAATCCCGACCCGCGCATCAAGCATGTGCTGCGCGGCTGGAACCCGACCGGCATCGGCCCCGCCCGCCACGAACTTGCCGAGCGCGACGTCTTCGTGCGCAACGTCCCGACCAACATCCGGAACTGGGGCGATGGCGGTACGCGGCTCAACGGCAATTCCATCTTCATCTTCGAGGTCGCCGATCTTTGCCTCGTCCATTTGGGCCATCTGCACCACGAGCTGACGCGGGAGGATCTCGGCGTGATCGGCGAGGTCGACGTGCTCATGGTGCCGGTCGATGGCGGCGTCACCATGACCCAGTTCGAGATGGCTGAAGTCGTGCGGAACATCCACCCCCGCCTGGTCATCCCGATGCACTATTTCGGCCCGCACCGCCTCGAGCGCTTCATCGAAGCGCTGAAGCCTCACTTCACGGTCCGCTACAGCACGACGCCCCACCTCGTGCTGGCCCGCCAGACCATGCCCGATCCGCCGGAGCTCCTGATCCTTCCGGGAAATTGAGGCGTGCCGAGCGTCGAGATTCTCTACGGCCTCGCGGTCGAGCGCTACAAGCTCGGGCAACGCGAAGGCGCGCTGGCAGCGCTCGGTGCCGGCATCGCGCTCGAGCCCGCGATCGGCGGCTTCCACCTGCTGCGGGCGGTCATCCTGAGGGCGGCCAACAATCCGATCGCCGCGAGCGCGGCGCTTCGAGCCACCGCCGCTGCCGCAGACGACAGCCGCCCGCATGCGCAGCTCGGATTCAGCCGCGAAGCCTCCGGCCAGCCGCACCGGGCGGCACGGTCGTTCCGTCGCGCCGTGGCGCTGGCCCCGGCCGATCCGCAGACATGGCTCTGCCTCGCGCGCCTCGCCTATGACGATGCGCGGCCGCAAGCGACGATTTCATACCGGCAGCGGGCGGTGGCCTCCGACGCCGGCAGCGAGTCCGGCTCGCTGCTCGGGATCGCGCTCGTCGCCGCAGGACGGTGGCGCGAAGCCCTGCCGCTGCTCGATCTCGCGACGCGGCGGAGCCACGGGCCGGAGGCCGAAATCGAGCCGGTGACGAGCTTTGCCAAGCTCGGCCACGATGCCGAGCAGATCGAGCATCTGATCCGCTCCGGTCATCTCCCTGCGTCGATGTCCGAAACGGCGGCGACCTATCGGCGCATCCAGGCGGCGCTACCGCGCGAGGGTAACCCGTCAATGAGCGCCTCAGGCGAATACAGGCGGCTGCTGGCACCGACCTACAACCGCCTGCTGTACCGCGATGCCGGAGCCGCGCTCGGCGGTCCCGCCGTGAATCCGACGCTCGATGTCGGCCGGATCGCACGGACATACTTCGAGTCCAAGCCGCAGATGGCGGTGATCGACGATCTGCTGACGCCCGAGGCGCTGGCGGCGGTCCTCCGCTTCTGCCGGGACTCGACCATCTGGTTCACCGGCACCTATGCCGGCGGCTATGTCGGCGCGCAGATGGCCGACGGCTTCGCCGCGCCGATCCTGTTCCAGATCGCCGAGGAGCTGAAGGAACGCCTTCGCGACATCATCGGCGATGCCGGCCTCCAGCATCTCTGGGCCTTCAAGTACGACAGCCGCTTCTCCGGCATCGCGCTGCACGCCGATGCGGCCCGCATCAATGTCAATTTCTGGGTCACGCCCGACGAGGCCAATCTCGATCCCGACAGCGGCGGGCTGGAGGTCTACGACGAAGCCGCACCGCTCGACTGGAACTTCGCCGCCTACAACAGCGACCAGAAGGCGATCCGCGAGTATCTGGATCGCACCGGCTCGCGCAGCGTCAATGTTCCGCACCGTCAGAACCGCGCCGTGCTTTTCCACTCCGATCTCTTCCATCGCACTGGCGATATCCATTTCCGCGAGGGCTATCTCAACCGCCGGATCAACGTGACGATGCTGTACGGGACGCGACGGACGGGCGCCTGACCCCTGGCGGAGCGCGGTGGATTTGCTAGTCTTGCTCCCGCCGGCGGCTGGGGTGAGACGCGCGGCGCTTCCGAGGTGTCCAAAAATGCGCCGCCTTCTGCTCGCCGCTCTCCCCACCCTCCTCCTTCTCCCGTTTTCCCCCGCATCGGCCCAACCGCTGCCGGCCTGCTCGCCCAGCAACGCGAATGAGCGGATCTGCCAGGGCGGCAATGTCTGCGTCTGCCGCATCACCGGCGGCCTGCTGCACGGCTTTCCCCAGGCCTTCCGCTGGGACTGCGGCATTCACAATGGCGGATGCATTCCGGGCACTTATCGACAGATGACGCCGGCCGCACCCGGCGGCGGCACCGGCGCGCTCATCCCGCCCGCTCAGCCCCCCGGCGGCGGGGCAGCCGGGACTCGCGGGTCAGGCAAGGCCGAGATCGCGGAGGCGCAAGTAGCGCTGACTGCGAAGGGTTTCAATCCCGGACCGGCCGACGGCGTGATGGGGCCGAAGACGCGGGCGGCGCTGAACGCCTGGCTGCAAAAGGAAGGCCTGCCGCCCTCCGACCGGATCACGCCCGACATCTACCGGCGCCTGGTGCCTTAGTCAGCCGGCGCTGGAACGGCTTTGGCGCTCCGCCGAACCGTGATCACCATCGGCAAGGTCAGCACGAGCGTCACGGCGATCGCGGCGAAGACCAGCCGCGGCGCATCGTGATCCATGAGCCAGCCGAACCAGAGCGGCCCGACGCAGGAACCGATGTCGAGGCCGGAATAGACGAAGCCGAAGACCTTGCCGGTCGCGCCTTCGGGTGCTGCGGCGCGGATCAGCATGTCGCGTGCTGGGCCGACTGTGCCGGCCGAGAAGCCTGAGAACGCGATCAGCACGAGCACGGACGTGAACGGCAGGCTGCTGACGCCGACGACCGCCATCGTGGCCGCGGCCAAGCCCATGCCGGTGATGGCAACCAGATCGTGCCGGCGGGTCCAGTCGACGATCCAGCCGCCGGCGAAAATGCCGGAAGCCTGAGCCAGCAGGTAGACCGTGAGGCCTGTCGCCGCTACCGCCAGCGGCACCTGATTGATCGAGATCAGCGCCGGCACGCCGAAGCTCTGGAAGCCGATGCCGGCCATCGCCGCGAGCGCGAAGAAGACGAAGCCGGAGACGATGCGGGGCTGACGGATCAGAGCGCCATAGGCATGGTCCTCGCGCGCCGAACCGGCCTGCTTGTCGCGGCCGCCGAGTGCCTCGTCGAAGCGCGAGATCATCGCCAGCGAGACGAGCCCGAGCACGCCCGCGACGATCAGCGCCGGCCGCCAGCCGATGGTGAAGGCCATGGTGCCGATCACCACCGGTGAGGTCGCGTAGCCCAGCGTGCCCGAGAGGCCATGCACCGAGTAGGCGCGGCCGAGACGCCCATGGCTCACCCGCGTCGACAGGATCGAGAGATCGGCCGGATGGAAGACGCTGTTGCCCATGCCGGCCAGCGCCGCCAGCGGATAGAGCATCCAGAAATAGGGCACGACACCGGCGGCAGCGATCGACAGCGCCAGCAGCGCCAGGCCCATATAGAGCATGCGCGCAGCGCCGTAGCGGTCGCACCAGACCCCGACCAGCGCCTGGCAGACGCCGGAGACCGCGTAGAAGACCGCGGTGATGCCGCCGAGCGCGGTCCAGCTTACGTCGAACTCGTCCTTGAGCAGCGGAAAGATCGGTGCGAGCGCCAGCTGGAAGAAATGCGACATGAAATGCGCTGCGCCGATCAGCCCGATGACGAGCGAATCGCGGCGGACGGACGTGGCAAGGGCGGTCATGAGGCTCGCGGCAGAGTCGGGTCCGGGGAGGCCGGCATCCTACACGCGGATGGCCGCTGGCGGAAACTCTGGCTAGGATCGCCGCCGTTTCGGCCGGCGACCCTGAGGACATGCGCATGGAGAAGTGGACGGTGCTCGACAGCCGGGAGGTTTATGCCTTCCCGCCCTGGCTGCGCGTCTTCTCAGAGAAGGTGCGGCTGCCGGACGGCAAGGAGGTCGACGGCTTCCACCGCGTCCAGCTCCTCGACTACGCCCTGATGGTGGCCGAGCGCGAGGACGGCCGGATCATCCTGATCCGCCAGTACAAGCAGGGAGTTCGCGACATCAGCCTGACGCCGCCAGCCGGCGGCCTCAACCCCGGGGAAGACCCGCTGGAGACGGCGAAGCGCGAGCTCATGGAAGAGACCGGCCATGTCGCGAGCGGCTGGCGGAAGCTCCAGGAGATCGTCACCCACGCCAATCAGCGCTGCAGTGTCGGCCATATCTTCCACGCGACCGGGGCGCGCCAGGTCGCCGAGCCGAATTCCGGCGACCTCGAGGAGCAGCAGATCCTCTATCTGACCCGCGACGAGGTGATCGCCGCGATCCGCAACGGCGAGGTCATGACCTCGAGCGCGCTCGCTGCGCTCTGCATGGTGCTCGGCGGCATCGCGCCGGCGCCATGAATCGCAAGATCATCATCGACTGCGATCCTGGCCAGGATGACGCTGTCGCCATCCTGCTGGCGCTGGCCTCGCCGGAGCTCGACACCCTGGCCATCACCACGGTCGCGGGAAATATCGGGCTCGACCGCACGACGCTCAACGCGCGTGCTCTGGTCGAGCTGGCCGGCATGACGACGCCCGTTCATGCGGGCTGTCCTCGACCGCTGGTCCGCCCTCCGATCGATGCCGCGCATATCCATGGCGCAAGCGGCATCAACGGCGCCACGCTGAAGCCGCCGACACGTCCCGTTGCCTCCAGTTATGCCGTCGACCTGATCCGAGACACTCTGCGCTCCTCGGCGCCCGGCGAGGTGACGCTGGTCGCGATCGGGCCGTTGACCAACCTCGCCTGCGCGCTAGTGCAGGCTCCCGAGATCGCTCAACGCGCCCGCGAGATCGTGCTGATGGGCGGCGCCATCGGGCTCGGCAACACGACACCCGCCGCCGAGTTCAACATCTATGCCGACCCGCACGCGGCCAGCGTCGTCTTCAACGCGGGCGCCCCAGTCGTCATGGTGCCGCTCGACCTCACGCATCAGGTGCTGGCGACGGCCAGGCGCGTCGCGGCGATCCGCGCGCTCGGCAACGAGGTCGGACGGCAGGTCGCGGCGATCCTCGATGCTTACCCGAAGGACACGCATTTCGGCGCGACCGGCGGGCCGCTGCACGATCCCTGTGCCGTCGCCTATGTGCTCTGGCCGGAGCTGATGCGCGGCAAGGAGTGCCGCGTCGACATCGAGACAGAGGGCGAGCATGCGCTTGGCCGCACGGTCGTCGAGTGGCGCCGGCAGAAGCGGCCGGCGAATGCCCGCGTGCTCGATACGGTCGATGCCGAGACACTGTTTCGCCGCCTGACCGAGCGGCTGGGGCGGCTTCCCTGACAGCAGCTTTGCCGAGGCAGTAGCCGGCTCAGCGGGAGCGTGACGCGCCGCCCGCGGCGCGGTCGGCGTCGATCTCGCGCCGGACGTCGTCGAGCGGCGGCAACGGCCTTGCCGGATGCTTCGCCACGTCCTCGAAGATCCGCGACAGCGGAATACCCATCGGCAAGCGCTCGAAGCCAACGACGTTGGAAATATTGCCGATGGCGAGAAGACTGCCGGCCTCCGGGTCATCGTGGCGAACACCCTCTACGACGGCAAAGCTCTGGTCGGCCTCGACGGTCAGGCTGCCTTTGCGAAAGCTTCGCGTGCGCCGTTCGATCACGTAGTAGGCAAGCTGCCCGCTCTTCTCCGCACGGATCGTCAGCTTCTGCGCCAGATAGGGCTCGAAGACCGGCACTCTTATCGTCTCGGGCGTCGAACGATACGAGCTGAGCGCCGCACTGTAATTGCGGGACGCATCAGGCAGTCCAAAGCTCTTGGCCCAATACGGGTTGGAGCAGTCGACCCGGCATTCCGCGTGGAATCGAGCGAAGGCACGCTCGGCTCGATGCAGATCGGATCGAGCGTCCTCCAGCCGCCTTATCGCCTCGATGATCTTGGGGTTGGCCTCGGAACGAGTGCCGGCGCGATAGCTCGACAAGATCGGTTCGCGCTCCGTCGTCGTGCGGGCCACCCGTGCCGACCTCAGATCCGTAATCACGACAATGTCCGCCTCCGCCGCAGCGTTGACCAAGTCCTGCCAGTCCGCCGAGCCGAAAGTCCTTGGCAAGTCGCTCTCGACGACGACGACGAACGAAGCCGCTTCGGCGCCGGCTTGGTATGACCAGAACTCGTGCACGCGCAGCGCGGGGTAGTCGACATTCGCGAGCGGCAGGCCAGCCGCCGACATCTCCTTGGCAACGGCGAGCACCTTGTCGGCACCGCTTCCGTGCGCCGCATGGCTCGCACGGAAGTACAGCCTCGCGAGATCGACCTGTCCCTTCTCGTCCAGATGAAAGCGGTGCCGGCTGTGAAACGAAAGAATCTCGGCCGGCGGCACCCGCCCCAGATCGACGCTCCACCGGGGGCGTGTCGCAGAGAGGACCAGCTTTCGGTCCAGCGCAACCGGGTACGCGTCGAAGAAGTCCGCATCATCGAATCTGAACTGCGACGGCGCTGCCTCTCTCAGTTCGTTCATCTTGGCGTCGACGGCGCCAAGGAAGGAGGCGTAGCTCTCGGCCTTCCGCGCCGCCGACAAAACCTTGTGCCGAGCGAGCTCGCACTTGAACGCATCGGCCTCCGCCAGCCTCGCCTTGATCCCGGGCCAGGCCGAGCGCGACGCCGGCCACTCGATCTCGGTGATCCGACGCTGCTCCTGCTCGAACCGCAGCAAGAGCCGAGCCGAAAGCGCATCGGCGAGCGATTGCGTCGCTTGGACCGCCGGCAGCCGCTCGTTGCCGGCAAAGAAGGTGCTCTGATGCGACCAGACCTGGTCCGCCTTGTCGAGCTCTCCTTCCGCCAGCAGCTCGCTCACATGATCGGCAGGTGAATAGAAGAAGTGATAGGTCTTCTCGAACAGCCCCTGCCCCGTGCACGCCGAGACGAAGACGAGAAGAACAGCAATGGAGCCGTTTCGTGCCCGGTACATGATCGAAATCCTGTACCGAAATGGTGTTCAATCTATGTCCGTCCGAAGGCAAGACAGAGCCCGTCGCGCGATCCGGCAAGGGCAACGAATGGGCACGATGGTCCTGCCGAGAGGAAGGCTTTCGATCGGCGCCCAGCGGCGCGGGCGCCAGGGCTTAGACGCCGGGCCGCGACGACAACGATTCCGGACGCAACGACGTAGGGCTAGCCCAGCGTCCTCACATCGTGGCGCGGCCGCCCCCAGTCGCGCGCGGCCTCGACCACGCGCGATACGTCCTCTTCCAGCATCAGTCGCTCGGCCACGAGCTTCTTCGCCGCCGCCTCGATCGCGCGCACATATCCTGCCTTGTCCTTGTAGCGCGCAAGGATCGACTTCCTCGGGTCGCCGGTCAGCGCCTGCTCGGCATCGGTCTCCGGGAAGGGAATGTAGCTGCCGGTGAAGTTGTGGTTGGAACCGTGCCCGCCGCCGCGGGCGCGCAGATTCCAGCCGGTATAGGTGCCGAGCGGCGCGTCCACCACCGGCATGCGCACCCCTCCGAGATCGTTGCCGTCTGAATCCACAGCGGGGACCATGACCGCATAGGTCTGATTGTGCATCGCGCGCGGCGGGACGTTGACGATGCCCTTGTCGAAGTCCGGGCCGAAGTCGAGCCTTGTCAGCTCGCTCGGGCCCTTCGGCCGCATCACGCCGGGGATCTGCGGGAACTTCCTTCGCCATTCGTCCATCGAGACCAGCGTGCCGTCGGCGCGGCGCGGCATGCGGGACTCCGGCGGCGGCGTGCCGTCAGTCGCCCATTTGTCGAGGGCATCGAGCGCAGCGCGGAAGAGCGGCGATGTGGAGACGATATTGCCGTAGTTCTGGCACACGCCTTTGTTCGGTTTCTTCAGCTGCGGGTCGGACATGTGCTGGGACGACGCCCAATGGAAGACGCGGACGATGTCCGGCTGCGCCAGATCGTTGCCCTGCGTGTCCGTGTGCACGAGCGAGCCGCGACGCTGCCAATACTCGGTCGCGGTCTGAGTGTGGATGACCAGCGGATCGGTTTTCGGCCGCTTGAGGATGGCGTCCTTGGTGCCGGTGTTGTGGTCGGTCGTCTCCGCATAGGAGAAGGGGAAAGTGTCGGCCGGGTTGTCGTGGTCCTCGTGCTGCTGGCCCGCCGGCGTCACCGGCAGGGAGAAGCGATGGTTGAACCACTGCTTGCCGGCGCCGGCGACATGCGGCAGGACAGCATCGAAGACCTTCCGCCCCTGCCCGTCATCGTTGAAACCGAGGTAGACGAAGTCGCGGATGGCACGCCCGGTCTGCGAGCGGCCCCAGCAATAGGCTTTCTCGAGGCCGCGGAGCGGGTTCTTGTCCGAGCCGTCGTGACGGAAGAAGGCGATCGCGTCGCGGACCATCGCATGGCCGAGCCCGTGCACGCGCGGGTCCTTGGCGGTGTAGACGAGCTCGTAGATCAGGCCGGGCGTGAAGCCCTCGGCGAGGTAGATGTGCTGATCGGAGGGATTGATCCCGGTCTCGTCGGCAGAGCCGTCGAGGCCGGCACCGCCTTCAAGCCGTGCGAACTGCCAGCGCGACGGTTCGATCTTCACGCGCGGCTCGCCCGGATAGGGGCGTACGGTCAGCGTCGCCTTGGAGGTATCGAGCGAGACTGTCGGAAAGCTCCGCGTCGACGCGCGGCCGGAGAGCGGCAGGCACCTGACCCCCGGCTCGTCGAGCACGAACTCGGCGCGCACCGGCCCGGTGATCGGCTTGTCGCCCTCGGTCGCAACCGGTGTGTCAATGGTGAAGCGGCCGTCGCCGGGCAGCAGATCGCCTTCCCAGCCGATCCACACCACGGCATAGCCACGGCGGAACAGGAAGCCGTTGCCGGCATCGGCCGCCTTGCGCGGCGTATTGGTATGGACCGCATCGTTGAAGAACTGAAGCGCGCGGATGTTGCCGCGATTGCCCCAGTCGTAGAACAGCCGCCGGCTGCCCTTGGTCATGTCGACCGGCTTCAGGATGGTGAAGTCGGCGGCGCATTCGACCAGCCCGTCGGAGGTTCGCGGCGCCTTGTCGAGGTCGACGATCCCGCGGTTGGGCGGTGCGGCCGGATCGACCGCGAGGCGGATCTTACCCGCCAAACGCTCGTAGGCCCCGGCATTCCCAAAGGATTCACCTCCGGCGAACGCAACTCTTTCGGCAACTTCCAGACGAATGCGCACGGCCTGTCCTCTCGACTCCGCTATTGCCATCCCCAGGTTGGGTTTCGGATAGTGGACGCGAGCAACGGGAGGAGCAACTCATGCATTTTAGCCGTCTGAAGAGCACCGTCGCTGCGGCCGCCCTGGCCTTTGGCCTGTCGGCGGGTGCAGCGTCCGCGCAGAACATCATCAAGCTGGCGGCCGAGGCGGACCTCAAGTCGCTGGATCCGATCTGGACCACGGCCGCGATCACCGCCGGCCACGGCTTCCTGATCTACGATCAGCTTTTCGCCCAAGATGTGAAGGGCCTCGTCAAACCGCAGATGGTCGAGAGCTGGAAGGCGAGCGCCGACGGCCTGACCTGGGTCTTCGTGCTTCGTCCCGGCCTCAAGTGGCATGACGGTACGCCGGTCACGGCCAAGGATGTCGCCCCCTCGATCAAGCGTTGGGGTGCCCGCATCGCCGCCGGCCAGATCCTGATGACGCGCGTCTCCGACATCGTCGCCACCGACGAGCGGACCTTCGAGATCCGCCTCAAGGACAAGTTCGGCCCGCTGATCGAAATGCTCGGAGCCTCGGCCCAGCCGCTTCTCGTCATGCGCGAGAAGGAGGCGATGACCGATCCGTTCCAGCAAGTCGCCGAACCGATCGGCTCCGGCCCCTTCATCTTCGAGAAGGAGAAGTGGGTCCCTGGCAGCAAGGTCTCCTACAAGAAGAACCCGGCCTATGTGCCGCGCGCGGAGAAGCCGGACGGCTACACCGGCGGCAAGGTCGTCAATGTCGACGGCGTCGAGTGGACCTACATCCCCGACAGCCAGACCGCGGTGCAGGCGTTGATCCGCGGCGAGGTCGACTTCTACGAATACGTACCGACCGACATGATTCCGGTGCTGGAGAAAGAGAGAAACATCACCGTCAAGATCATCAATGTCGGCGGCTTCACGCCGATCCTGCGTCCGAACCATCTGGTGGCGCCGACCAACAACCCGAAGGTCCGCCAGGCGATGCTTTACGCCATGAACCAGTCCGACAGCTTGGCCGCCATGGTCGGAAACAAGTCGCTCGAGAAGGAGTGCTGGGCGGTCTTCGCCTGCGGCTTCCCGCTTGAGACCAATGCCGGTGTCGGCGACTGGGGCAAGCCGAGCCCGGGCAACATCGAAAAGGCGAAAGCTCTCCTGAAAGAAGCCGGCTACAACAACGAGCCGATCGTGCTGATGAACCCGACCGAGTTCCTGGTGATCTCGGCGATGACGACGATGAGCGCTCAGCAGCTCAAGAATGCCGGCTTCAACATCGACATGCAGAATATGGACTGGGGCACGCTGGTTACCCGCCGCACGGTCAAGGACCCGCCCAAGGACAACAAGTCCGGCTGGCACGTCTTCCATACCTGGGGCGTCGGCCCGCTCTCGGCCGATCCGCTCACCAACAACACCGCCGCCACGCCCTGCGACGGCAAGAACTGGTTCGGCTGGCCCTGCGACGAGCAGCTTGAGAAGATGCGCCAGCAGTTCATCACAGAGGCCGATCCGGCCGGGCGCAAGAAGCTGGCGGAAGACTTCCAGAAGCGCTTCTACGAGCAGGTGCCCTACATCCCGCTCGGCATGTTCTTCCAGAAGGCCGCGTGGCGGAACAACGTCGAGGGCATCCTCGACAACACCAAGGTCGTCTGGTGGAACGCCACGAAGAAGTAGTCTGACCGCTTACAACGGTTGTTCCCGCCCTCCCCGCGCGTCCGTGCGGGGAGGGCTTTTACTAGCGCCGGCGCCGTCCTTGTCCTAGCCTCGTCCCCAGGCGATCGGAGGACCGGCCATGAGACTTGCCGCACTCAGGCGCGCCGCCGGCACGGCCGCGCTGCTCGCATTCCTTTCGGGCCCCGCCGACGCCAGCGTGCTCAAGCTGGTGGCCGAGGCCGATCTCAAGTCGCTCGACCCTATCTGGACCACGGCCAGCGTCACCGCCACGCACGGCATCCTGATCTACGACCAGCTCTTCGGCCAGGACACCAAGGGAGCGGTCAAGCCGCAGATGGTGGAGAGCTGGAAGGCGAGCGCCGACGGCCTCACCTGGAGCTTCGTGCTGCGGCCCGGCCTCAAATGGCATGACGGCACGCCGGTGACGGCGAAGGATGCGGCCCCGTCGATCAAGCGCTGGGGTGCCCGCATCGCCTCCGGCCAGGTCCTCTTCACCCGCGTCGGCGACGTCGTCGCCGTCGACGAGCGGACCTTCGAGATCCGCCTCAAGGACGTCTTCGGACCGGTTGTCGAGATGCTCGGCGCCTCGGCGCAGCCGCTCCTGGTCATGCGCGAGAAGGAAGCGATGACCGACCCCTTCCAGCAGGTGATGGAGACCGTCGGCTCCGGCCCCTACATCTTCGAGCGCGACAAGTGGGTGCCGGGAAGCCGCGTCGTCTACCGTAGGAACGCTGCCTACGTGCCGCGCAGCGAGACGCCCAATGGCACCACCGGCGCCAAGATCCCTAAGCTCGATGGAATCGAGTGGGTGGTGATCCCCGATCCGGCGACCTCGGTGCAGGCGATGATCAGGGGCGAGGTCGACTTCATCGAGATCGTGCCGACCGACTTGAGCCCGCTCCTCGAGAAGGACCCGAACATCGTCGTCCGCACCATCAACAAGGCCGGCTCGCGCGCTGTCCTCCGCCCGAACCACCTGGTGTGGCCGACCAATCAGCCCAAGTTCCGCCAGGCGCTGCTCTACGCCATGGACCAGCAGCAGGTACTGTCGGCGATGATCGGCAATCCCAGCCTCGAGAAGGTGTGCTGGGCAGTCTTCAACTGCGGCTTCCCGCTCGAGTCGAATGCCGGCGTCGGGACCTTCGGCGGCCCCAGCCCGGCGAACATCGAGACGGCGAAGCGGCTGCTCAAGGAAGCCGGATACAACGGCGAACCCGTGGTCCTGATGAACCCCAAGGACCAGGCGATGATCTCGGCGATGACGACAATGACTGGCCAGCTCCTGCAGCGGGTCGGCATCAATGTCGACATGCAGAACGTCGACTGGGGCACGCTGGTCGGCCGCCGCGCGATGAAGGACGATCCCAAGACCAGTCGCGCCGGCTGGCACTTCTTCCAGACCACGGGCGTGGCGCCGCTCGGCGCGGATCCCCTGACCGCGAACGCGGCAGCGACGCCCTGCGACGGCAAGAACTGGTTCGGCTGGCCCTGCGACGAGCCGCTCGAGGCCATGCGCCAGAAGTTCATCTCGCTCTCCGGCGACGCCGAGAGGAAGAAGCAGGCGGATGTCTTCCAGGAGCGCTTCTATGAGGTCGTGCCCTACGTCCCGATCGGCATGTTCTTCCAGAAGGCCGCCTGGCGCAGCAACGTCGACGGCGTGCTGGACAACCTGCTCGCCGTGTTCTGGAACGTGACGAAGAAATAGGTTGATGCAAAGGGCGCTCCCTCGCACCTTCACGGGTCCGAGGGAGTTCCCGATGCTCGAGATTTATCTTCACTATCTGAACTACCAGGATGTCCAGGCGCTGGCACTCGCCGACCAGGAGATCCTGGACGCTATCGAGGGCGGGCTTCGCGCGCAGGGATCGGGCCAGGCGGTGATCGAGCCGCGCACGCATCTGGTGCCGGACCCTGGCTTCCCCGGGCACTTCAACGTGCTGCGCGGCTATATCGCCCCGCTCAACCTGGCCGGAGTGAAGATCGTCGGCGACTTCCATGAGAACTACAGGCACGACCTGCCCTCGGAGCTGGCGCTGCTCAACCTGTTCGACCCGAAGACCGGAGCGCCGGTCGCGGTGATCGATGCCGCCGACATCACCGACATGCGCACCGGCGCCGTGACCGCGATCGGCGCCAAGCACCTCGCGCGCAAGAACGCGAAGGTCCTGGGCCATGTCGGCGCCCGCGGCACTGCCTATTGGAACGTGCGGCTGATGGACCGGATCTTCGACTTCGACGAGATCCGCGTGCATTCGCGCCGGCCGGAGAGCCGCAACGCCTTCGGCGCACGCCTCGAAAGGGACCTCAAGAAGAGGATCGTCGTCACCCAGGACTGGAAGTCCTGCGTCGAGGGTGCCGACATCGTCGTCGAGGCCTCCAGGCTCACCAAGCCGGAGCCCCTCCTGAAGACCGAATGGATCAAGAAGGGCGCGCTGGTGATGCCCTACGGCACGATGAGCGCGGTCGAGCTGTCGCTGACCGACATCATGGACAAGATGGTCATGGACGATTGGGGCCAGGCGCGCGCCGGCAAGTTCGGGGCGCTCCGCCAGCACGTCGATTCAGGGCGCTTGAGCGAGAAGACGTTGCACGGCGAGCTCTGCGAGATCGTCGTCGGCCGCAAGAACGGCCGCGAGCGCGACGACGAGACCATCCTTTTCTGGCACCGCGGGCTTTCGCTCTCTGACATCGCACTCGGCGCGGCGATGCTGGAGAAGGCGAAGCGCCTAGGCCTTGGCCAGCGTCTCCGCTACCGCTGATGCGTCCTTGGGCAAGTCCATGAAGCGCACGGGCCGGTCGACCGGCGTCACCAGGAAACGGGCCGCTATTTCGGCATAGCCCTCGTAGCGCAGCCCCTCCCAGATCGCCGCCTCGCGATGGAATCGCGGCAGCTCGTACCAGGGCAGATCGGGGCGCGCATGGTGGCGCGCATGCAGGTTGTTGTTGAGGAACAGGAGCGCCATCGGCCAGGCGGCCTCGACGATCGCGGTGCGCGTCTCCGCCGCGGTCGACGCTTTGTGCTCGGCGAAGGAGCGCACCTGGGTCAGCGAGATCGAGAAATAGCAGGCGAGCGCGTAACCCCAGGGCGAGATCTGGCAATACCAGAGGAAGGCGAGCACGGGGACCGCAAAGACGATATGGCTGACCCAGACTCCGAGATGCTCGCCGCGGGCGAGATGCGCGAGCTCGCTGCCGCCGAAGCGCCGCAGCGCCAGGGCGGGACCGAGCAGGAACCGCCCGAGCAGCGTGTGATGGAACGTCAACAGCAGCCGCATCGGCGCCGATGCCCTGGCCCAGTCCTGCGCGCGCACGTAGTAGGACTCCGGGTCGACCGCCGGAATTGTCAGGTCCTCGTCGCAGTGATGCGTCAGGTGGCTGCTGCGGTACAGCGGATAGGGCAGCCACAGCGCCACCGGCGGCGTGCCCAATGCGGCGTTGATCCAGGCGATGCGAGTCGGATGACCGTGGATGGTCTCGTGCTGCAGTGAGCCGTGCCAAGCGAGCAGCCAGGCCATGACCGGGATCGAGACCCAGGCGGGAAGCGCATTCCAGGCCAGCGCCAGCCCGGCCCAGGCACCATAGATTGCCGCAGCCACCCCCCAGGTCGGCAGCTCCCACCGGCGCCACAGGCTCGGCTCGTTCACCATCGGAAAAATGCTATAGCGCCGCTTCAGTCGCCGCGCCAGAGGGCTGGCCAGAACTTGACGCAGAGCGCCAGCAGCAGGAGCCCTTCCGCCATGCTGATGGCGACGGCCCAGGGAGCCCCCAGATGGTCGGCGAGCACGCCCATGTGGAGATAGCCGATCTGACCGGTGCCGATGGTCGAGCTGAGCACGCCCATCATGCGCGAGCGCTGATCGGGCGGTGCGAAGGTCAGCATCATTGTCGACTGCATCGTGGCGAAGGCGGCGGAGCCGAGGCCGAGCCCGACGAGGATGACGAGCGAGAAGGCGTAGCTGGTCGAAAGGCCGAAGATCATCGCGCCGAACAGGCAGGCAGCAGAGCCCAGCACGAAGGTCCGCCCATACCAGGCTGGACGCACCACCTGCGCCAGGATGAAGGACCCGACCAGTGCGCCAACACCTTCGGCCGAGGTAAGGAGCCCGACCGCCGCCGGCGCGGCGTTGAGCACGTCCTTGCCGATGACCGGCACCATGCTTGAATAGGGAAAAGCGAGCCCGTTCATGACGACGGTGACGGCAAGAATGCCCATGATCGCCGGCCGCGCCGCGGCGAAACGAAGCCCGTCGGCGATGTTGGCGAGAACGCTTTTGGCGCTCTTGCCGCGCGCGATGGTTCCGGCGCGCAGCGCAAGCGCCATCAGCGTCGAAAGGCCGAACATGACGGCTCCGACCAGGAAGATGGCGCTGATGCCGAACTGGGCATAGATGATCCCGCCGGCAAGCGGGCCGATCAGCCGCGTCGAGTTGACCGCAGCCCAATCGAGGCCCATCGCGGCGCCTAATCGTTCGGTGCCGGCGATCTCGCCGAGCAGCGTCCGCCTGACCGACATCTCGCTCGCCCAGTAGAGCCCGACCAGCACGGCGCCGATGCCGATATGCCAGATCGCGAGCCAGCCGGCGAACGCCAGCATCGCCAGCACGGCATAGACCGCCGTGATCGAGCCAAGCATGATCAGGAGCATGCGCCGGAGCGGCACGCGCTCGGCGAGCGCGCCGATGAAGGCCCCCGCCAGCATCGGCATCAGGCGTGCGAGCGTAATGAGCGCGACCAGGAGCGGCGAGGCGGTGACCTCGAAGACATAGACGCCGACCGCAAGCATGTCGAGCCAACGCATCAGGCCGGCAAGGCCGCCGATCACCCAGGCGAGCCGGAAGGGCCCCTCGCGAAGGAGTTCCCTCATGCCGCCTGGGCGACGAAAATCACCGAGGCCGGCTTGTTCGTCCGGGGATCGACCGGCTCGCGCAGCTCGACGAGTTCCAAACCGGTGGCGTGGAACATCGCGACCCAACTGCCGAGGGTGCGGAAATACCAGGGCGCCGGATCGGTGAAGGCGTCCGAGAAACCGGCCCAGCTCCCCTCGCGCCAGCCATCGGCATAGGGCTGGTCGCCGGTGGCGACGACCGGATGCAACGTCTGAATGACGAGGCTGCCGTCTCCCGCCAGGAGATCGGGAAGACGCCTGAGCAGCTTCGGCACGCTCTCCTCGCCGAAGAGGGCGAAGTTGCAGACGATCAGGTCGAAGCGGCGACCATCGAGCCCCGACTCGGCAATCCGCTCATATCCGGCGACCTCGAAGCGGGCCTTGCCCCCCTCCCTCGCGCGCTCGATCAACGCCGGGATCGCGTCAACGCCGAGCGCATCGAAGCCGCGCCCGGCAAGGGCGTTCGCAAGCCAGCCCTCACCGCAGCCGAGGTCGAGCACCCTGCGCGGCTTGCGGTCGACAACGGCCGCGATCGCGGCCGCATCGGTCGCACGCACGCGACTCTCGATTTCTCGATTGCGCACGGCCTTCGTCCAGGCCGCGGCATTCGTAGCCCAGGAAGACAAGATGTGGGACTCGGACACAGGGCAGGCTCCGGCTCTCGGACGGGAAGGTTTCAACCTAGCAAGGCGCCCCTGCCCCTGCGAGCATGCCCGCGCTAGAATTCCGCGCGGAGGAACGCCATGCATGATCGGCGATCGACTTTGCGACTGGCTCTGGGAGCCGCAGCGGCGCTCTGCCCCCTTTGCCGTGTCGGCGGCGCCGAAGCCGCGGAGGTTCACTGGACCTACGAGGGAGAGCGAGGCCCACCCGCCTGGGGCAAGCTGTCGCCCGAATTCCAGGCCTGCTCGAACGGCCGCGAGCAGACCCCGATCGACCTCAAGGATGCGATTCGCGCCGAGCCGGGCCTCCTCTCCTATGCCTACAAGCGCATGCCCGTGCGCGCCCTCAACAACGGCCACACCATACAGATCAACTGCCCGGCGGGGAGCCAGGCGCAGATCGCCGGCCAGACCTTCGAACTGCTTCAGTACCACTTCCATCACCCAAGCGAGCATGTGCTCGCCGGCCAGCGCTTCCAGCTCGAGCTTCATCTCGTCCACCGCAACAAGGCAGGCGAACTCGCCGTAATCGGCGTCTTCATCCGTGCCGGACAGGCGAACCAGACTCTGCAGTCGATATGGTCTGTGATGCCGACACGGCCGGGACCGGAGAAATGGACGAGCGTGTCGGTCAACCCAGACCGACTCCTGCCCGCGAACTCGACCTATTTCCGCTACTACGGCTCGCTCACCACGCCGCCTTGCTCGGAGGGTGTGCTGTGGACGGTCTATCGCGAGCCGATCGAGGCCTCCGAGGCGCAGATCCGCCAATTCGCGCAGATCTTCCCCAACAATGCCCGACCGGTGCAGCCGCTCAACCGGCGCTTCCTGCTGGGCACGCTTTAGCGCGCTCAGTACTCCGGCGGCTCGTACATGCCGCCATGCAACTTCCATTCAAGCGGTCCGTCGACATCGACGCCTTCGCTCTTGAGGCGGTCGAGCCAGGTCTCGGCGTCGTCGGTCGGCTTGAAGCCGATCGCCTCCCAGTTCGGATGCTTGATCTTGAGCCGCTTGTTGTTCGACATGCCGAAGACGATGGCGGCGCCGACCTTCGGCTGCTTGAGCGCGCGGTCGAACAGCTCGACGGTGTCGCGGTGGCTGAGCCAGGTCGAGAGATGACGCTGCTGGCTAGGCCTCTTCTCGAAGCTGCCGATGCGGACGCTCACCGACTCGATCCGATGCTTGTCGAAGTAGTAGCGGAGCATCGCCTCGCCGAAGACCTTGGTGACGCCGTAGAAGCTGTCCGGGCGCACCGGATCGAGCTCGGTCATGCCGTGCTCGACCGGATACATGCCGTAGGTGTGGTTTGTGGAAGCGAAGACGATGCGCCTGACCCCGGCCTTCCGCGCCGCCTCGAAGATGTCGAAGAGGCCGCGGACGTTGACTTGGTACATCCGCTCGAAATCCTTGGGATCCGGTGCGCCGGCGAGATGGATCATCGCATCGACACCGGCGACGACGCGCGTCAGCGCTTCCTCGTCAGAGAGGTCGGCGATGACTGCCTCCTCGTCGGCGCGGATGTCGGCGATCGGCCGGCGATCGATCAGACGGAAGAGCTCATGGCGGCCGATGAGCCCGGCACGCAGGGTCGAGCCGATGCGTCCAGCCGCGCCCGTGATGAGCACGCGCCGCCAACGATGATCAGTCATGGGAATAGATCCAGCGAAGGAAACAGATGCACCTGAAGCCTAGCTCTACGGCGCACGCCAAGCCAAGCGCACGCGATGACGCGCCGTTTCGCCGGGCGGAAGCCAGCGCATGCCGGGCTTGGTCTTAAGGTCGCCGTCGCAGTCCTCGGCATCCGAGTACGCGGTCCAGGTTTCGAGCGAGAGAAACGGCGCCGTCGCCTTGCTCCAGACCGCGAGGTGCGGAAAGCCATCTGCGGCGATGACGATCGCCGAGCCATCCTTCGCCGTGAAGGCCATCTCGCGGCTCCTGGCACAGGCGAAGACAAAGGCGCCGCCGGCGAAGAGATCGGGCTTCAGGTCGAGGCGCCGGCCGCTCAGCGGCGACGGACGGACGCTGCGCTTGACCAGCCCGGCCGTCGTCAGTTCGGGCACCTCCGCTGCCTCTTCCCGGTCGAACTCAACGCAGTAGTCCTCCCTCGCCCCGCCGGCGAAAGGCCAGTGGAAGGCCGGGTGAAAGCCGATGGCGAAAGGCAGCGGCTCGTTGCCGGGATTCTCGACCGCGAAGCCGACATCGAGGCCGGCAGCGTCGATCTCGTAGTCGAGAGTCAGCCGGAAGGCGAAAGGATACTCCGTGCGTGTCGCCGCATCGTCCTCGAGGACATAAGCCGCGCGCTTGGCATCCGAAAATGCGCGCGTAAAGGTACGAAAGCGGGTGAAACCGTGCCGGAACATCCCGTAGCTCCGCCCGCGCCAGCAGTAGCGGTCATTCTTTAGCGAGCCCACGATCGGAAACAGCACCGGCGCCCAGAACGGCCAATGGCCATAGTCGCCGTGCCAGAGCAGTTCAGGTGCCCCTCTCGGCCGCCACGACCGCAGCTCGGCGCCGTCGCTGGCGACCGCCGCGCTCGCCCCTTCGGAGGCAAGCGTCGTGATCTCGGCCATCAGCCCTGAACCGAGTAGCCGCCATCGACCGGGATCGCCGCGCCGGTGACGAAGTCCGAGGCGGCGCTCGCGAGGAACACGGCGATGCCGGCGTGATCCTCCGGCGTACCCCAGCGGCCTGCCGGCGTGCGCGCCAGCACGCGCTCGTGCAGCCCTGGGATCTGCGCGCGCCCCTGGCGCGTCAGGTCGGTATCGATCCAGCCCGGCAGCACCGCGTTCACCTGGATGTTGTCCTTGGCCCAGGCGCAGGCAAAGGCGCGCGTCATCTGCACCATGCCGCCTTTGGTCGCGGCATAGGGGGCGGTGAAGGAAGCGCCGAAGATCGACATCATCGAGCCGATGTTGATGATCTTGCCGCCGCCGCCGGCCCTCATCGGCTCGTAGACCGCCTGCGAGCAATAGAAGGCGCTCGAGAGGTTGGTATCGATCAGGAATTTCCACTCCTCGCCGGTGTATTCTTGCGGTTGCTTTCGGATGTTGGTGCCGGCATTGTTGACCAGGATGTCGATGCGGCCATGCGCCTTCTTCGCATCCTCGGCCATCTTCCGGCAGGCGGCCTCCTTGGCGACGTCGACCACCTGTGTCGAAACCGGGCCTCCGAGCTTCTCCAACTCCTTCGCCGCTTCCTTGTTCTTTTTCTCATTCCGGCCGACTACGACCACGGCCGCGCCGGCCCCGGCAAGCCCGCGGGCCATGCCGAGCCCGATGCCGCCATTGCCACCGGTCACGATTGCAACCCGGCCCCTGAGATCGAACGATGTCATGATTTCCCCGCCGATGACGTGTGAAGGTCCGAGCGCATCATAGGCCGCGCGAAGACCTGCGCTACCCGATCGTATCGAAGGAGTGAATAAGAGACGCGGCCGCCCGGTGCCAGGCGACCGCGTCGGGGCCATGCGGGCCGGGGGATTGGCCGCGCTTGGCCGCGGTTTCCGCGACTGCTAGACGTCGTGGCACCGCATATCCATTCATAATCATCTCCTTAGCATCCCATGTCGTTGACCTGGATCAACCTGGACCCTTGACGCAGATCAAGGCGTCCAGGCTTGTCGGTCGCCATGATTTAAAGAAACTCGGAGTTCACCATGAACGCCAAAGACATTATGAGCCTTGCTGTCTGCACCGCCAGCCCGGACACCCCGATCAATCACATTGCGATGACGTTCACAGACCGCCAGATCAGCGCCGTCCCGGTGGTCGATGACGAGAACCGGGTCCTTGGCATCGTCAGCGAGGGCGATCTGCTTCGCCGGGTCGAGCTCGGCAGCGCCCCTCGGGCGCGGTGGCTGGATTTGTTCGCCAGCAACGAGTCGCTGGCGCGGGAATTCGTCAAGGCCAATGGCCGCACGGCCAAGGATGTGATGACCGCGCCCGCGATCACCGTCGACGATACGGCCGACGTCGTCGACATCGCCGAACTCCTCGACACGAAGCGTATCAAGCGCGTGCCTGTCGTTCGGGACGGCCGGCTAGTCGGCATCGTCAGTCGAGCCGATATCGTCCGCGCGCTGATCGTCGCTGCCAAGAGCTGGGGCCGCAAGCGGGAGGTCGACGACAAGACGATCCGCATGAAGATCGTCGAGGCGATCCGCCTCCAGCCCTTCATCGACGCCGACAAGGTCAACGTCGTCGTCGAGGATGGAGAGGTGAATCTCTGGGGACAGGTTGAGTCGGCGGCGCAGCGAGCTGCGATACGGGTCATCGCGGAGAATACCCGCGGCGTCAGGAACGTCGCGGACAATCTCATCGAGTGGAAGATGCAGGCCTATGTCTGAGGATGCGGCCGACGACCCCGGCCGCAGGTAGAACCTCTGCCTCGCCTGTCCGCCGTTGATCAGACGGCGAGGATCGTGGCATTTTTCCTTGCTGCTCGCAGGGAACGAGTTCTGTACGCGCTCCTGATTCCAAGTCATCGGGCACGCGTGACGCTGTCGGCAAGGCTCGGGTTTTCCGCTCCGACGATTCCGCGCGCCGACCGCCATGGTCGCAGGATTCGCCTCTGGCAGCGCCGAGGGCAGAGATGAACCTGTTTGCGCCGCCCAGGGACCTCAAGAGTCGCGTGCATGTCAGCATCGTCGACGCACTCGGCCTGAAGCCGCGCTCGAATACCTGGACCGAGCGGCATATCGGCCGCCCGATTCATTCATTCCTCGAAGGCCCGAGCTTCGACCGCGACGGCAATCTCTACCTCGTCAACGCGCCTTTCGGGCAGATCCTCCGCGTGCGCCCGGGCAAGCGCGTCGAGATCGCCGCCGAGTATGCCGGCGTGCCGAACGGCCTCAAGGTTCACAAATCGGGCGAGATCTTCATCGCCGACCGCGAAAACGGGATCATGCGCATGGACCCGGTCTCGGGGAGGATCGCGCCCTTCCTCGGCCGCGACCGCATTCCCGGCTACAAGGGCGTCAACGACCTTTTCTTCCGTTCAAACGGCGATCTCTAATTCACCGATCAGGGCTCGACCGATCTCCGCGATCCCACGGGGCGCGTCTTCCGCTACGCCGCCGACGGGAAGCTCGATCTCCTGATCGACAACGCGCCGAGCCCGAACGGCATCGTCATGAATCCGGCGGAGACGCATCTCTTCATCGCCATCACCTTCGGCCCGCAAGTCTGGCGCTGCGGCATCCTCAAGGACGGAAGCGTCGACCGGCTTGGCGCCTACCAAACCTTCTCCGGCGGTTACTCCGGACCCGACGGGCTCGCCATGGACGAGGAGGGCGGGCTCGCCGTTGCCGTCAACCGGATGGGCTCGGTGTTTCTCTTCGACAAGCTGGGTGAGCCGGCCTTCCGCGTGCGCTCATGCGCCGGCCTGATGACCACCAACTGCGCCTATGGCGGGCCGGAGCGGAAGCAGCTCTACATCACCGAGTCAGAAAGCGGCTCGATCCTCGTCGCCGACGTGCCGGTGGCGGGAGAGAAGATGTTCGGGTTGATGTAGATCCGAAACCCCCTCCCTGCCTTCCCCCGCCTCCGGCGGGAGAGGGTTCCGACTCGTGTCCTCTCTCCCGCCGGAGGCGGGGGAGAGCTAGAGAGGGTGTCTCGTGAGCTTCAACTCAGTTCTTGTAATCCGGATCGGTCGTCTCGAGCGTCGAGAGCAGCGAGGGCCAACCCATGGTTCCGTGCTTGAGCGTCGCGTTGCGGAAGAACTCGCCGAAGAATTCGCAGGTCTTGTCGCTCATGCGCCTGACCTTGGCGCCGCCGGACTGAGCCGCGATCTGCGCGGCGCAGGCGCGCTCCAGCGTGTGCATGACGTAGAAGGCCTCGGCGACGGTGCGGCCTGTGGTGAGCAGCCCGTGGTTCCTCATGATCAGCGCGCGGTGCTTGCCGAGGTCGTTCGCCAGGATGTCGCGCCCCTCGATGCCGGCTTCCATGTGCTCGATGTCGTGGTAGCCCAGGTTCTCGTAGAATAAGGCCGAGTGCTGGCTCGCCATCAGCAGCCCCTCCTCCTGCATCGACACGCCCATGCCGGCGATGGTGTGCGAATGGAAGACGCAGATCGCCTCCTCGCTCCGCATATGAATCGCCGAGTGGATGACGAAGCCGGCCGGATTCACCGGATAGGGGCTCTCCTGGATCTTGCGCCCGTCCTGGTCGATCTTGACCAGGTTCGAGGCGGTCACCTGCTGGAACAGCAGCCCGTGCGGGTTGATCAGGAAGTGATGCTGCCCCGCCGGCGCCGCGACCCGCGCCGAGATGTGCGTGCCGGTCAGATCGACCCAGCCATAGCGCGCCGCCAGCCGATAGCAGGCGGCGAGATCGACCCGCATCTGCCACTCCTCCGGCGAGACCCGGTCCTTCATCGAGGGAACTTGGATCAGGTGCGTATCGGGCATTGGAACTCCTCAGGATTTGCACGATGATAAGGGGGAATTTTCTAACTGGGAACATCAGCGCTGGGCTCCGCCCTCCTGTTGCTCCCCCGGCAGAGAAGTCGCCGGGAAAGGTATGCCGGAGCCGCAAGGGGAGGAGGCGGTCGTTGGGCAGACCTCCTCATTCGCAGTAGAGTTCCCTCATGACTCCTCGCGTCATCCTGATGGTCTTCGACGGGCTCCGCCCCGACATGGTGACGCCGGAGCTCGCGCCCAATCTCTCGCGCTTCGCCGATGCCGGCAGCCGCTTCCCGATGAGCCGCGCCACCTTCCCGACCGAGACGCGCGTCAACTGCGCCTCGCTCGCCACCGGCTGCCGTCCGGGGCGCCACGGCATCGTCGCCAACGTCTTCCACGCGCCCGATGCGGTCGCCGGACGGCCGCTCTCGACGGGCACGGCGGAAGATCTGGAGGCGCTGACCGCCGCCTCGGGCGGCCGCATGCTCGGTGTTCCCTCGCTCGGCGAGCGTCTGGCTCGCGCGGGCAAGTCGCTGGCGGTCGTCTCGACCGGCACTATCGGCTCCAGCATCCTCCTGCATCACGAGGCGGAGCGGCTCGGGCAGTTCCGCTGGTCCTCGCATGGCCGGCGCTACTCGACGACGCGCGCGCTCCCCGCCTTCGAGCGCTTCGGCGAACCGCCGCAAGCGGCCCTTCCCAACACACCGCGCATCGAGCACGCGATGACGATCTTCATCGACCATGTGCTCGGCGAGATCTCGCCCGAGGTCGCCCTCTTCTGGTCGTCGGATCCGGACTCGACCTATCACTACCGCGGCCTGGGCTCGGCCGATGCCAGGGCTTCGATCACCGCCGCCGACGCCGCCTTCGGACGGCTGCTCTCCTGGTGGGAGGCCGGTGCCTCGGAGGCGGGGACGCAGATCATCTGCCTCTCCGATCACGGCCATATCAGCTGCCGCGAGAAGCTGTCGACGACCGATCTCTTCCGCGCCGCCGGCTTCCGCGCCGGCCCGGCGCTGGACGCGGACACCGACGTCGCGCTCGCCCTTTCGGGCCCGATCGGCGTCGCCTTCCGCGATCCCGCCGATGCGACGCGCGTCGGCGCCTGGCTTGCCGAGCAGCCCTGGTGCGGCCTCGTCTTCTCGACCGCGAAGAACGAGATCGAAGGCGAGGTCGACGGCTCCTTCGCCATGCCGCTCTCCGGCGTCGACCACAAGCGCGCGCCGCATCTCTTCTTCACCCTCGCCGATGACGACGAGCTCGATGCTAACGGCGTCGCCGGCACCTGCTATTTCGACTCCAATCTGCCGCTGCTCGGCGGCACTCACGGGGGCCTGCATCCGCGCGAGCTCAATAACGTGCTGATTGCGGGGGGCGATGCCTTCCGCGAGCGCTACGGCTCGCCCTTCGCGGCCGGCATCATCGATGTGGTGCCGACGGTCCTGCATCTGCTCGACCTGCCGCCAGCCGACATCGATGGGCGCGTGCTGATCGAGGCGATGTCGAGGGGCGAGACTCCGGGCGAGGGCAAGCGCCTGATCCACGAGGTCGGCAATGGCAGCTTCCGCCGCCGGCTCGACCGGCAGCGCACCGGCGCCACCTACTACCTCGACGGCGGATACGCGTGAGACCTAGCGCGTGCCGTTCCTGACCGCGAACGCCTGCGCCGGGTCGTTGACGATGACGCCGTCGGCGCCGTCATCGTAGAGCCGCCGGAGCGCGGTTGCGCCGATATTGCCGGTGCCGCCGCCGCCACGGCCGCCGACCGCAACCCAGACCTGATGCCCGCCGCGCTTGGCCGTCTCGATGCCGGCGCGTGTCGCCTCCGCCTCCCAGAGCCGGCCGATGGCGCCGCCCGCGTCGTAGAAGGCCGGAAGCTGCGAGGGCAGGCGCAGCAGGCCCAGCAACGTCGCGTCCGGACAGTAGTGAAGGATGACCGGCGCGAGATCGACGGTCCGGACGCCGATGATGACCTCCGTCGTCATGCCGACCGCGTTGAGCACGCCGAGCATCGGCTCGAGATCGGCCTTTGAGGCGAGCTTGAGGTCGAGCACGACACGGCATCGCCCCCGCGCTGCCATCAGCACGGTGGTGAGGCCGAGAACCCCCATGCGTTCGAGCTGGACCGCGTCCATATCGCCGACATTCTCGTCGCGACCGTGCGTGCGCTTGAGATCGGCGTCATGCGTGCATACGGGAAGCCCGTCGCGCGAGAGCCGGACATCGGTCTCGATCGCATCGGCGCCGGCGGCGATCGCCGCCTCGAAGGCCGCGAGCGAGTTTTCGGGATGGCCGGCAGAGAAGCCGCGATGGGCGATGATGAGGGCTGCCATGTTGCGGAACTAGCGACCAACCCGCCTGAAATGCCGATGACCCATCCGGCCCCCCCCCAACGACCTGTTCGAGGAACGAAAATAGCACCCCCGCGCCGTTTCGGATCACATTTCCGCCACTGGCGACTTCACAGAACCGGCGGGCCCGGTTACTGTTTCTCATTGGAAAAACGCCGGAGGGGTTCCGCGTGGCTCTACGTTCTCTCGTACTTGCCTTGCCGCTGGCCGGCGCCCTCGCCGCAGGGGCTTCCGCGCAGTCCGTGATCAAGATCGTGCCGCAGGCCGATCTCAAGAACCTCGATCCGGTGTGGACCACCGCGACCGAGACCTCCTCGCACGGCTACATGATCTACGACGTGCTGTTCGCGCTCGACAAGTCGCTGCTGCCGAAGCCGCAGATGGTCGAGTCCTGGTCGAAGTCGGCCGACGGCATGACCTGGAAGTTTAAGCTCCGCTCCGGGCTTGCCTTCCATGACGGCGCGCCGGTCGAGGCCAAGGATGCCGTGCAGTCGCTGAGGCGCTGGGCGGTTCGCATGGTGTCCGGAATGACGCTCATGCAGCACGTCGCCGACGTGACTGTGACCAGCCCGCTTGAATTCGAGATCAGGCTCAAGAGCACTTTCGCCCCGGTCCTCGAACAGCTCTCCAACCCCGCCGTTCCGCTCTTCGTCATGCGCGAGGAGGAGGCGAAGACCGATCCCTTCAAGCAGGTCGAGAAGTACATCGGCTCCGGCCCCTTCACCTTCGACAAGGCCGATTGGGTGCCGGGCTCGAAGGTCGTCTACAAGAGGAATCTCGCCTACAAGCCGCGCGCGGAAGCACCCGACGGGCTGGCCGGCGGCAAAATCGCCAAGGTCGACCGCGTCGAGTGGACCTGGATTCCCGATCCGAACATCGCCGCCTCGGCGCTGATCGCCGGCGAGATCGATGCGATCGCGGTTCCGGCCAACGACCTTCTGCCGAAGCTGAAAGCGGCGAAGAACGTCACGGTGAAGACGCTTGATCAGCTCGGCGCGCATGCGATTGTCCGCGTCAATCATCTGGTGCCGCCCTTCAACAATCCGAAGGTGCGCGAGGCGATGCTGTGGAGCATCGACCAGAAGGAATACCTGGCCGCGATGGTCGGCAATCCAGAGGTCGAGAAAGTCTGCTGGGCGATCTTCGTCTGCGGCACACCGCTCGAGTCTTCGGCCGGGCTCGGCGCCTGGGCCAAGGGCCGCGACATCGCCAAGGCCAAGGCGCTGCTGGCGGAAGCCGGCTACAAGGGCGAGCGCGTCGTGCTGATGGACCCGACCGACCAGCCGCTGATCCATGCTGCGACCCTGGTAACCGCCCAGAATCTCAAGGCGATCGGCATGAACGTCGAGCTGCAGGCGACCGACTGGTCGACGCTCGCCGCGCGCCGGCCGATCAAGGACCATCCGGACCAAAATCGCGGCGGTTGGCACCTCTTCCACACCACCGGCCCGGGTCTGGCCCAGGCCAATCCTCTCGGCAACTCGGTGGTGCCGACACCCTGCGACGGCAAGAACTACGCCGGATGGCCCTGCGATGACGCGCTCGAGAAGGCACGCCTCTCCTTCATCGCCGCCGACACGCTGGAGAAGCAGAAAGCCGTGGTCGACGAGGTGCAGAGGCATTTCTACCGCGTGCTGCCCTACATCATCCTCGGCCAGTTCATGGCGCCGGTCGCCTACTCCAGCAATCTCTCGGGCGTGCTCGAAGCGCCGCGCCTCGTGCTCTGGAACGTCGAGAAGAAATCGTGAAGCGAATGCGGCCGAGGCGAAGCGTCGTCTATCGCCTCGGCGACGATCCATCCTCCTACGACACCGCCAGGGACCTGGCGGCCGACGTGCTTCTCTTCGACCTTGAGGACTCGGTCTCCCCCGCCGACAAGGATGCGGCGCGGGGCCGCATGGGCAAAGCCTTCGCCGCCGGCGACTTTAAGGGTCAAGAACGCCTGATCAGAATCAACGGACTCGATACGAAATTCGGGGAGGAGGATCTGGCGTTCGCGGCGAAGGCGCCGATCGACGGCGTCATGCTGAGCAAGGTCGAGACGGCGCGGCAAATGAGAGAGGCCGACGACGCGCTCGGCGGCCTGGGCGCACCGGACGCGCTCCGGCTGTGGGCGATGATCGAGACGCCGAAGGGCGTGCTCGCCGCCGGGGAGATCGCGGCATCCTGCCCGCGCCTGGAGGGGATCGCGATCGGGCTCGGCGATCTTTCGCGCGGCATCGGCGGCTTCCGCCGCCCGGCTCCCTACCGCTTTCCGATGCTGACCGCGCTTTCGACCGTTGCCATGGCCGCCAAGGCGCATGGGCTTGCGGCGATCGACAGCGCCTTCCGCGATCCGCGCGACCCGGAAGGGTTTCGCGCGGCGTGCCTGGAAGGCCGCGAGCTCGGCTATGACGGCAAGGCCGTCTCCACCCAGGAGCAGGCGGCGATCGCGGACGCGGCCTTCGGCCCGAGCCCGCAGGAGATCGACTGGTCGAAGCGCGTGCTCGCGGCCGTATCCGCCGCGCCGAAGGGCGTTCAGGTCAAGGTCGACGGGCAGCTCATCGAGCCGGGCTACATCGACGTCGCGCGCGAGATCGCCGAGATGGCCAAATGGCCGAGGCTCGGCCGATGAGACTAGCGGAGCGCCGCCCTGACCGAGTCCTCGACGACCTGCAGGGTCTCGTCGATCACCGCATCGTCATGCGCGCCGGAGAGGAACCAGGCGCCGCGCTCGAGCGCGCGCACGCCGCGCTCGACCATCGCGCCGGTGAGCTTGACGTAGCGCGCCTTGTCGGATTTCAGGCTGTCGCGATAGTCGGTGATCGGATCGCTGGTGCCGAGCGCCACATGGAAGATGCCGGGGAAGCCCTGCACGCGGTTCGGCACCTGATGGTCGCGCAGGATCGTGCCGATGCCCTCCATCAGCCGCTTCCCGCTCTTCTCGATCTTCCGGTAGACATCGCCCTTGGCGAGCTCGGACAGCACGGCCACGGTCGCGGCCATGTTGACCGGGTGGCCGTTATAGGTGCCGCCATGCACGACCTTGCCGGGCACCATGCTGTCCATCAGGTCGGCGCGGCCGGCGATGGCGGCAACCGGGAAGCCGTTGGCGATCGCCTTGCCGAAGGTGGCGAGGTCGGGCGTCACGCCCAGCACCTTCTGCGCGCCGCCGGCGGAGACGCGAAAACCGGTGATGACCTCGTCGAAGATCAGCACGGTGCCGGTTTCGGTGCAGGCCTTGCGCACGCCTTCGAGGTATCCGTCCTTCGGACGGATGGCGCTGGTGTTGCACATCGCCGGTTCCATGATCACGGCGGCGACGTCGCGCCGGGAGAGCCGCTCCTTGAGCTTCTCGAGGTTGTTCCAGGGCAGCACGTTGACGTTCTTCGACGCCATCGGGTCCATGCCGGGGCTGCCGGGAACCAGGTTCGGCGCATCGGCGGGGCCGGCGGCATCGGCGGCAGGGCCGACGCTGAGCAGCACATTGTCGAGCCAACCGTGATAGTGGCCCTCGAACTTGACGATGACGTTCCGCCCGGTGGCGGCGCGCGCGAGCCGGAACGCCGCCTGCACGACCTCGGTTCCCGATCCGGCGAAGCGCACGCGCTCGGCGCAGGGTACGAGCTTCTGCACCCACTCGCCGGCCTCGAACTCGGCCTCGACCTGGCTCGCGAAGATGATGCCCTTGTCGAGCTGGCGCTTGGCCGCCTCGATCACGCCGGGCGGGTTGTGGCCGAGGATGATCGGCCCCATCGCAAGGTAGTAGTCGACGTGCCGGTTGCCGTCGACGTCATAGAGGTAGGCCCCCTCGCCGCGATCGATGACCAGCGGGGTGGGAGAGACGCCGGCCCGGAAGTTCGAGTTGGTGCCACCGCCGAGAACCTTCGCTCCCCGCGCCATGGCCGCCTTGGATTTCTCGAACTTGTTGAGGGCCATAGCGTCTTCCTCGCCTTGAGGGGGTGGTCGGCGACTGTCCGTGAGCTTGCGTTTCATGTCAAGGATCTGCTATTTCGCTTTGCGAAATCACTGGAGGAGAAATGCGCGACGACTACCTCGTAAAGCCTGTGCTCAAGGCGATGCAGGTCTTGGACTGCATCTGCTCCTCGGACCAGGCCTTGTCCCTGCAGCATGTCTCGGTCGAAGTGGGCCTGCCGAAGACCACGGTCTTCCGCTATCTCCGCACGCTCGTCCAGTCGGGTCTTCTGAGCTACGACCCGGAGCGCGACGTCTACGGCGTCGGCCTCAAGATCATCACCTGGGGCCGCTCGAACGCGCGGCTTCGCAATCTGCGCGACGTCTGCATCCCGCATATGCGGGCGCTGCGCGAGCGCTTCGGCGAGACGGTGAACCTCGGCGTCCTCGACGGTGCCGAGATCGTCTATATCGAGATCGCCGAGAGCCAGCATGCGCTGCGCATGCAGGCGCGCGTCGGCGGCCGCGATCCGGCCTACACCACCTCGATCGGCAAGGCGATCCTCTCGCAGATGCCGGAGGAAGAGCGGCTGCGCCACATCCCCTCCAAGCTCCGCGCCCGCACCGGCCGCACGCTGCGCTCGCTCGCCCAGCTTGCGCTCGAGCTCGACCGCGCCCGCACCCAGGGCTTCGCCGAGGACAATGGCGAGAACGAGGAAGGCTCGGTCTGCGTCGGCGTGCCGATCGTCGATCCGTCGGGAGCGCCGCTCGCCGGGCTTTCGATCTCGGCGCCGGCCGCGCGTCTCAACGCGGCGCGGAAGGCGCAGGTCGCCGCGACGCTTCGCCGCCTCGCCGGCGAGATCAGCCACGGCCTCGACGCGCCGCGCCCGAAGATGATGACGATGCTCCGCCGCCAGGCGTGAACGCGGGCAAACGGGTCCTCATCTGCGGCGGCGGCGCGATCGGTGCCGCGACTGCCTATTATCTCGCCCGACGCGGCGCCCGGCCCGTCGTCATCGAGCGCCACGAGGTCGCCGGATCGGCCTCGGGCAAGTCGGGCGGCTTCCTCGCGCTCGACTGGTGTCGCGGCAACCCTCTCGATCGTTTGGCGCGACGAAGCTTTGCGCTTCATGCCGAGCTTGCCGAGGCGCTCGGCAATCCCTGGGGCTATCGTCGCCTGACCACCTATGCCGGCTACGCGCAGGCGGCGGAAGCGTCGCGGCCTTCGAGCAAGCGCCCCTGGCTTTCCGACCGCGTTGTCATCGCGGAGAAGATCGGCTCGCCCGAGACGACGGCGCTGGTCGAGCCGCACGCCTTCACCAACGGATTGATGCGCGCCGCCGAAGCGCAGGGCGCGGCGCTGCAGCACGGCACGGTCGTCGATGTGGCGCGCGACAGGAAGGGTTCCGTGAGCGGCGCCGTCCTCGCGAACGGTGAGACCGTCGAAGGCGATGCCGTGGTCATCGCCATGGGCCCGTGGTCCGTTCTCGCCGCACGCTGGCTGCCGCTGCCGCCGGTCTACGGATACAAAGGCCACAGCCTCGTGCTCGACACGCGCATCGCCATTCCCGCCGAGGCGCTGTTCCTCGAATACCGCGAGGAAAGCGGCGAGGCGCTGTCGCCCGAGGTGTTCCCGCGCGCCGACGGCACCACCTGGGTCTGCGCCATCTCCTCAACCGATCCGCTGCCGGTCGATCCCGCCGAGGTCGCGCCCGAGGACGGCGCCTTTGGCCGGCTCGAAGCGATGTGCAGAGCGCTCTCGCCCGTGCTCGCCTCAGCGCCGATCCTCAAGCGCCAAGCCTGCTTCCGCCCGCTCACCCAGGACGGGCTGCCGCTGATGGGCGCGATCGCCGGCGTCGAAGGCGCCTATGTCGCGACCGGCCACAATGTCTGGGGCATGCTCAACGCGCCGGCCAGCGGCGAGGCGATGAGCGAGCTGATCCTCGACGGCGAAACCCGCTATGTCGACCTCGCGCCCTTCGCGCCAGGGCGCCTCACGCCGCTCGATCCGGGAAGGCTACGCCAGGGCATGTGACGGGGAAGCGGGCCGGCATTGCCCTGCGTCGGCTCTCGCCGATGAAAGATCGCTATCGTATTGGTCTTGCCGCCGCGCCTCTCCGTTTTATATGACTACAGTAGTCACAGTCCGTCGGAGGCCTGCCATGCGGGAGATTCAGCTGCGCGACGCCAAAGCGAGCCTGTCGGCAGTGGTGGACGACGCTGTCCGGGGAGAGCCAGCGATCATCACCCGGCATGGCAAGCGGGAAGCTGTCATCCTGGGTTTCAGGGAGTGGGAAAGACTGTCGCAGGTGCCGTCGTTTGGCCGGCTGCTGATGGCCGCGCCGATCGAGCCCGGCGACCTGCCCGAGCGCGATCGCGCGTCCTTGCGCGCGGCCGATCTCTGAACGGCGGTGTATCTCGTCGATACCGATGTCATCTCGGCCGGCGCACCGTCGCGGCTTGCTTCCGCCGAATTGATCGCGTGGATGGACGCGCACTCGGAGGCGTTGTTCCTCTCGGCGGTGACGGTGGCCGAAATCGAAGACGGTATCGCCAAGCTGCGGCGCGAAGGCGCATCGCGCAAAGGCGCCCGGTTGGCGGCGTGGCTGGAGGCGATGCTGCACCTCTACGAGGGCCGCATCTTGCCCTTCGATACGCCAACGGCGCGGATCGCCGGAATCTTGTCGGATCGTGCGCGTGGCCGAGGGCAAGCGCCCGGCCTGGCCGACATCATCCTCGCGGCAACGGCGCAGCACCGCAGCCTGACCATCCTGTCGCGGAACGCTCGGCATTTCATTCCGCTCGATGTGCCCGTGATCGACCCGTTCGCGGACCTACCGACCGTAAAGACAGGAGCGAGCGCCATTGGGGCCGGACAGAGGGCCCGCGCTTAGCGAGAGGCGACCTACACCGCGAGCTTCCGCCCCCTCAGATACTGGTTCGGCACTGCGACCTCGTGGCCGAGGGCGTCGGCGGCCCGCCAGGCCCAGAACGGGTCGTTGAGCAGCGCGCGGGCGATCGCGATCGCGTCGGCCTTCCCTTCCCTGATGATCGCATCCGCCTGCTCGGGCCTGGTGATCAGGCCGACGGCGATGGTCGGGATGCCGGCCTCCTTCCGGATCGCCTCGGCGAAGGGCACCTGATAGCCGGGCTTGAGCTCGGGGCTCTGCTTCGGCGAGGAGCCGCCGCCGGAGACATCGATCATGTCGACGCCGCGGGCCTTGAGCTCCTTCGCGTAGGCAATCGAGTCCGCCAGCGTCCAGCCTTCCTCGCCCATGTAGTCGGTCGCCGAGAGCCGCACCAGCAGCGCGCGGTCCTTCGGCCACACCGCACGCACGGCATCGACGATGCGCAGCGGAAAGCGCATGCGGTTCTCGCGGCTGCCACCGCACTCGTCGTTGCGCTTGTTCGAGATCGGCGACAGGAACTCGTGCATCAGGTAGCCATGCGCCGAATGGACCTCGCAGACATCGAAGCCGGCGCGCGTCGCGCGCGTCGCCGCCGTGGCGAATTCCCGGACGATGCGGTCCATGCCGGCCTCGTCGAGCGCTTTCGGGATCTGCCAACCTTCGTCGAAGGCTACGGCGCTGGGGCCGACCGAGATCCAGCCTTCCGCCTCGTCGGCGGGCTTCACGCCCTTCCACGGCGCCGACATCGAGCCCTTTCGCCCGGCATGGGCAAGCTGGATGCCGGTGGCCGCCGGTCCGGTCTCCTTCATGAAACGAACGATGCGGGTCAGCGCTTCTTCATGCGCGTCGTTGTAGAGGCCGAGGCAGCCCGGCGTGATGCGGCCGATCGCGCTCACATGCGTCGCCTCGGCGATGATCAGGCCGACAGCGGCCGCGGCGTAGCGGCCGAGGTGCACGAAGTGCCAGTCGGTCGCGAGGCCGTCGATGGCGCTGTACTGGCACATCGGCGAGATGACGATGCGATTTGGCAGCGTGACGGAGTTGAGCGCGAGCGGCTCGAACAGATGGGGCATGGCTCGGATCGGCGGGGAGAGGGTGGGTTCGGAGAGGGCGCCATCCTTGCCCATCCCGGCCGCCCCTGTCGACCGCGTTCGGTGGGCAGGCATTGCGCCCCGCCGCCACCTGTGTTGGCCTCTCTCGAAGGGGGGCTCTGCGAAGGCGCCTCCTGGTCCGCCTCACCCTTCGACACGCTCAGGATGAGGCTACTCGGGCGTCGATGGGCGTTTTCTTGGAGATCCGTCGAAGAGGAGTCCACATGACCGCCATGCGTTCCGCCGACGATGCACGGCTTTTTGCCGCGAAGGCCGGCGTCACTCTCGACGATGAGGCGGCGCGCAACGCGGCCTCGGCAACGGCGGTGCCGCTCGCGGAGGCCGACAAGCACTCGCGCGCCCTCGCCTTCGAGGCCGAGCCGGGCCAGTTCGCCGCCTATCAGCAACGGTGCAAGCGATGAGCGGCGATCTCGCGCTTCTCTCGGCAGCCGAGCTGGCGCGGCGGATCCGCGGCGGCACCGCCACATCGCGCGAGGCGGTCGAGGCCTGCCTGGCGCGCATCGAGCGCCTCGACGGCACGCTCAATGCCTTCATCGCGCTCGACGAGGAGCATGCGCGGCGCTCGGCCGACCTTGCCGATGCCGAGGCGAAGCGCGGGCGCTGGCACGGGCCGCTGCATGGCGTGCCGCTGGCGCACAAGGACATGTATTACCGCGAGGGACGCATCGCCACCTGCGGCTCAAAGATCCGCAACGAGTGGGTGGCGCCGGCGACGGCGACCGTTCTCTCCCGGCTCGATGCCGCCGGCGCGCTCGATCTCGGTACGCTCAATATGGCGGAGTTCGCGCTCGGGCCGACCGGGCACAACTGGCATCACGGCCATGCGCGCAACGCCTGGAACCCCGAGCATATCACCGGCGGGTCGTCCTCGGGCTCGGCGACCGGCCTCGCCGCGCGGATGTTCTACGGCACGCTCGGTTCCGACACCGGCGGCTCGATCCGCCTGCCGGCGCATTTCTGCGGCGTCGTCGGCCTGAAGCCGAGCTGGGGCCGCGTCAGCCGCGCCAATGCGATGCCGCTGTCATGGACGCTCGACTGCGTCGGGCCGCTGACGCGCACGGTCGAGGACAATGCCCTGATCATGTCGATGATCGCCGGGCCGGACCCGCTCGATCCGACCGCTGCCGAAGAGCCGGTGCCCGACTACGTCGCCGGCCTCGCGCGCGGCGTGCAGAACCTCCGGATAGGTGTGCCGACGCGCTTCTTCACCGAGGCGGAGGCCGAGACGCTGCGCCTGCTCGCGGCGGCGCGCGAGGTCTTCGCGCGTCTCGGCGCCGTGCTGATCGAGGTGCCGATCCCCGACATGGAAAAGGTCGGCGCCTATTTCCCGATGGTGATGGGGCCGGAATCCGCGACCATCCATCGCGAGTGGCTGCGCACGCGGCCCGGCGACTACAGCGCCCAGGTGCGCGCGCGCCTGGAGGCGGGACTGACGGTCCCTGCCACCTTCTATCTCGACGCGCTTCGCGCCCGTGGGCCGCTGCTCGCCGAGTTCACCGAGACGGTGTTCAGCCGCTGCGACATTCTCATGGTGCCGGCCGGTATGTTCCCGGCGCCGACGGTCGCCGAGAGCGAGATCACCGGCGGCCCCGACCTGGTGGCGAAGCTCACCAATTTCCCGAGGTTCACCCGCGTCTTCAATTATCTGGGCCTGCCCGGCCTCACCGTACCGGCGGGATTCACCGGCTCAGGCCTGCCCGTCGGCATGCAGCTCGTCGGCCGCCCCTTCGACGAGGCGACGCTGCTTGCCGCCGGCCATGCCTATCAGCAGGCGACCGAGTGGCACAGGAAGGTGCCGTCCTGAGATCGAGTCCCCTCTCCCTGGGAAGCAGGGGGAGGGTTAGGGAGGGGGCTCCGTAAGTCTGTTTCGCCAAACTCGCCGGCGACATCCGATCTCGCTTCGCTCGCCCCCTCCCCATCCCTCCCCCGCCTTCGGCAGGAGAGGGGGTCAGAACCGGGCATGCCCCCAGAACTTCGCGGGCGGATTCAGCAAGCCGGCGCCGTCGATCCGCTCCAGCATGCGCTCGGTCTCGCGCTGGGCGGCGTCCATCACCTCGCCTTCGTCGACCGTGGTGACCTCGCCGCCGCACATCAGCACGCGGCCGTCGACGATCACGGTATCGACATCGGCGCCGCTGGCGAAGGAGACGATGCGATAGACCGGCATGTTGAGCGGCATCAAATGCGGCTTGTAGAGATCGACCAGGACGATGTCGGCCTTCTTGCCGACCTCCAGCGAGCCGATCTCCGCGTCCATGCCGAGCGCCTTGGCGGCGTCGATCGTCACCATCTCCAGCACCTTGCCCTGGGGCAGGATGCGGGCGTCGCGGAAGTGGCGGCGATGGTAGTGCATGCACTGGAACATGTGCCGGAACATATCGGCGCTGCGGTCGGGCGCGGTGCCGTCGGAGCCGAGCGCGACCGTCACGCCGGCCTCGATCAGCTCCGGCACCGGGCAGCGCCCGCGCACCGACATGATGGCCGAGGGATTGTGGACGATGCGCGTGTCGGTGCGCTTCGCCGCGGCGATGTCCTCCGGCGTCAGCTCGATCGAGTGCGAGAGGAAGGCATCGGGGCCGAGCAGGCCTAAGCCCTCGGCACGCGCGATCGAGCCGGCACGGTGGCCGTCCTGGGTGAAGCCGACTTTGTGCTTGCGCGAGAGGCCGCGGAAGGCAGCCCCCTGCTCCTTGACCAGGCCGAGCTCGGCCTGGCGCTCGGCCGGCAGCTCGTGGTGATGCACAGGGAAGGTCAGCGCGATGCGGGTGCGTCCCTCATCCGAGCCGTGGCGGCGCTTGATCAAAGTCTCGCAGGTCTCGAGCTGGCGGTCGAAGGTGATCGGCTGCTCACGCCACGCACCGCGCTCGAAGGTGGCAAAGGTCTTGGGAAACGGTGGCCGGCAGGAGCCGATCGCGACGACGGCCCGGATGCCGACCTCGGCGACGCCGTCGCAATGGCGCTCGCCGGACTCCGGCGCATCGACGCGCATCACGTCGTCGCCGCCGCCGAGATAGGAGACGCCGGTCGTGGTGCCGGCCTTCAGCCGCTCCAACGCCGAAAGCCGCGCCTCCGCGTGCCAGAACTCCGGCGTCGATCCGACCGAGTAGATGCGCCCGACCGCCTCGTTCCAAACATCGCCGTCGCCGGCGCCGAGCGTCTTCACCAAGCCATGCCCGGCATGGGCATGGCAGTCGATCAGCCCCGGCAGCACCGCCTTGCGATGCGCGTCGATAAGCTCATGGTTTGGAAATTGCTTCCTGAGGTCCGGGCTCGACCCGACGGCGACAATGCGGTCGCCGGTGACGGCGACGGCGCCGTCCTCGATCACGCGCCGCGCCGGGTCCATGGTGATGACGACGCCACCGGCGATGAGAAGATCGGTCATGGGTTCACCCTCGTTTCGATGCGACGTTACTCCCAACCCTCTCCCACCGGGAGAGGGTGTGAGGCGAAGCCGAGCGGGTGAGGGGAAACGGTTGCCACTGTCTCTGTGCCGGAGCCGCAGAGCTAGGTGGGGCCGCTTCCCCTCACCCGCTCGCTGTCGCTCGCACCCTCTCCCGGTGGGAGAGGGTCATTCGGCCATGCCGCAATACTCGGCCGCCGCGGCGAGATAGACCTGGGCGGAGCGCTTGATGCGCTCGACCGAGACCCATTCGACATCGGCATGGGCGGTGTGGTTCGAGGCGCCGTAATAGAAGGTCGGGATGCCGGTGCCGTGAACGTAGAGGTTGGCGTCGCCGACGATCCGGCGGCCAACCACCTTCGGCTTGGCGCCGGTGACGCGCTCGGCGGCGGCGATCACCGCCTTGACCGCGACGTCGTCGACCGGCGTCTCGAAAGGCTCGCGCTCCTGCTCGATCATGAGATCGAGGCCCAGCCTGCCGGCTTCGGCGAAGGGCCGCGCCAGCAACTCGAGCTCGCGCCTGATGTTCTCGACGGTCTTCCCCGGCATCCAGCGCCGCGTGCCGATCAAGGTGCAATGCGTCGGCGTGCGGTTGTAGAGGTCGCCGGCTTCGGCGACGCCGAGATCGATGCGCTCCGGCCCTGCCAGCGGATGGCGGTCGCCGGCATCGAGCTCGCGCTGGCGGCGGTGGACGGCACCGATCAGCTCGCCCATGAAGCGGATCGGGTTCTCGCCGAAGGGCGTGTTGTTGGTGTGGGTGCCGCCCTTGTCCGAGGTGAACGTGATGACGAAGTTCGCCGAGCCCATGCTCATCAACCAGATGTCTTCCTCGCCCTCGACGATGAGAATCCGGTCGGCCTTGGTGCGGCCTGAGTTGAGGTCCGCGATATAGGCCTTGGGCCCGTCCTTGGCGGCGATCGCCTCCTCGTGCCCGACCACGGCCGAGATGACGAGATCGCCTTTGAGCTTCACCTTGGACTCAATCAGCGCCTTGGCGGCACCGAGCCCGGCCGCCATCGGCCCTTTCATGTCGGTGGTGCCGCGGCCATAGATCAGGTCGCCTTCGCGCCGCGGCGGCCAGGCGCCATGGATCGGCACGGTGTCGACATGGCCATTGAGCGCCAAGGTCGGCCCGCCGCCGGTGCCGGGAATGCGCGCATAGAGATTGTTGCGGCCGGGCGTGACCTCGCGCACATCGACGGCAAGGCCGAGCGAGCGCAGCGCGTCGGCGTAGTACCGGCACATCTCCGCCTCGTCCATGGTGACGCTGTTGATCTCGACCATCTCGAGCGTCTTCCTCGCCATCCATTCGCCGTCGGCGCGTTCGATCAGATCCGCCAGCTTTCCGCCCGCCATCCCCGCCTCCGGTTGAACCCGTCCGCCGCCTTCGCCATGATCACCGCCCCCGCCTGCGCACGGAGTCAATCATGACCGCCGCTTCCCCGGAACGCCGCCGCCTTCGCGATCTCGGCATCGCCGTCGGCCGGCTGCCGACTGGCCCGCTCAACGCCATCACCGACGTCGCCGGCGTGCGCGTCGGCCATTGTACCGTGTGGCGCGACGCCCCGCGCCTGTCGCGCACCGGCGTCACCGCGATCTGGCCGTCGGACGATCCCTGGGGCAGCGAGGTCTTCGCCGGCACCTATTCCTTCAACGGCTGCGGCGAGTTCACCGGCTGGATCTGGCTCGAGGAGTCGGGCTGCCTGACCTCGCCGATCATGACGACCGGCACGCATTCGGTCGGCGCGGTGCGCGACGCGCTGATCAACATCGCCGAGGAGCGCGGCCACCCGGCGCATTGGCATCTGGGTTTGGTCGGCGAGACCTATGACGGCTTCCTCTCCGATGCCTATGCGAACGCCGTACAGAAGGCGGAGGTCGAGAAGGCGCTGGATGCGGCGACCGCGGGCCTCGTCGAGGAAGGCTGCGTCGGCGGCGGCACCGGCATGAACTGCCATGAGTTCAAGGGCGGCATCGGCACCTCCTCGCGCGTGGTCGATATCGCGGGAGAGCGGTACACGGTCGGCGTCCTGGTCCAGGCCAATTACGGCGTGCGCGAGGAGCTGTCGATCGATGGCGTTCCCGTCGGGCGCGAGATCGGCATCGACATCGTGCCCTCCGGCCGCCGCGACGCGGTCGCGAACGCCGGCTCCATTCTGATCATCGTCGCCACCGACGCGCCGCTGCTGCCGCATCAGTGCAAGCGCCTGGCCCAGCGCGCCACCATCGGGCTCGGCCGCATCGGCGGCTATGGCCGCAACGGCTCCGGCGACCTGTTCCTCGCTTTCTCGACCGGGAACAAGATGCCGAGCGCCGGCGTCGACTTCCTGGCGAAGCCGGCGCCGCGCCCGCCGATGCCTTGCCGCATGCTGCCGAACCCGGAGATCAACCCGCTGTTCAACGCGACCGCCGAAGCTACCGAGGAGGCCATCGCCAACGCCCTCTGCATGGCCAGGACCACCCATGGCCGCGAGGGCCGGGTCATGCACGCGATGCCGCTCGACCGGCTGCAGGAAGTGTGGCGGAAGCATCGGCCGAAAGGCTAGTACCCGGAATCACAATTGGCTGATACGTCGGTCTTTGAAGCGGCGTTGATGGACGTTTGTCTTGGTCCAGACGAACGGCTTGGCGTTCTGGTTGTAGGTTTGGATGAAAGCATCGATGTGCTCCCGGAGCTGCTTGATCGAGACGAAAGAGGTGCCGCG